>DATHDE010000262.1:0-22411 GCA_035490495.1 Nitrospirota bacterium | reverse complement strand
GTGCAGCAGATGTCGCTCTCGGCTTTGACTGCGGCCGACGTGTTCACATAGGCGACGACCGGCACGCCGGGGTATTTTTTCTTCATGTCCAGCAGCGTAAACTCATCGGCGAATTCGAACGTGATGCCGAATACATCGGTAAAGAGGTCGCGCCGGGTCTTTCGCGGCCCCGCGACCGTCACCATGTCGGCCATGGGGCATCCGGCCGCGGGTTCAGGCAGAAGGACGGTCTTGCCCGGCGACAGAATTGAAGCGCTTTCGGCCATGAAATGCACTCCGCAGAATACGATGATGTCATATTCCGTCTTCGCCGCCGCGCGGGACAGCTCGAGCGAATCTCCGGTGAGATCGGCGATGTCCTGTACTTCGGGCCGCTGGTAGTTGTGTGCAAGGATGATCGCATTCAGTTCTTTCTTGAGCTTCAGAATTTTTTCGCGGAGGGGGGCAATGTCGGAGCGTGCGTCACTCATAAGAGTGTGATAATACCGGCAATCGCACGCGGTTGTCAAATGGAAATTAGGGGGGAGGCTGTCCGTGCCGCCCTACGGTGTCTCCGAATCCTTCGGCGGGAAAATGTTGAATTCCTTGTAAATCTTTTCTGCGCATTCGGGACACAGCCCGTGGCTGAATTCGGCATCCGAGTGCTCGCTGACGTACGCTTCGATCCGGGTCCAGTATCCTTTATCGTCGCGGATTTTTTTGCATGAAGCGCAGATCGGGAGAAGGCCGCTCAGCGTCTTGACCTTCGCGAGCGACTCGCGCAGTTCATCGATAAGTTTTTCCCGTTCCCGCTCGATCCGCTTGCGGTCGCTGATGTCGCGGAACGTTGTGACCACTGCGACGATTTTGCCGTGTTCCATGACGGGGGCCGTTGTCGTGGAAATGGGAAAGACAGATCCGTCCCTGCGCTGGAAAACCTCATCCATCGAAGTGAAGCGCGTTCCCGTGTTCAGGACGTTCTGGATGCCGCACTCCGCGGGAGAGAGGGGCGTCCCGTCGGGCTTGCGGGAGTGGATCATGTCATGCATGCCTCCGGCGTTCAGTTCCTCAAGAGTCCACCCCAGCAGTTTCTCGGCCTCGGGGTTCATGAACGTGATTTTTCCTTCTGCCGAGTAGACAAAGATGCCTTCGCCCACCTGAGAGGTGATGGCGCGGAGCTTTTTTTCGCTCTGTTTGATTGCCTCTTCGGCTTCCCGGCGCGCGGTAATGTCCTGGCTCGTGCCGAGGTATCCGAGGACTTCCCCGGAATCGCCCACGAGCGATACCATGGAGCCCCGTACCCATACCGTGTTGCCGGCGCTGTCGATATGCCGGAATTCGCCGATCCAGTGAGCATGCGGATCCTGCCGGGAGTACGACAACCTGACCGTTTCGCGATCCTCGGCATGAATGGTTTTTGTCCACGGCTGTCCGATGACATCCGTCGGCGAGAGGCTGAGGATATCGCACCAGCGTTTGTTCGCGAATATGCATATCCCTTTCAGATCGGTCTGGTAAATGCCTACGGGTGCATAGGTTGTAAGCATACGAAAGCGCTGTTCGCTCCTGCGCAGGGCGGCTTCCGTGAGCTTGCGTTCCGCAATGTCGTCTTCCAGGCGGCGGTTGGTTTTTTCCAGTTCGTCGATTTTCTCTTCGAGCTTGCGCAGGAGGGCTTCATTGTGCAGCCTGAAAAAGTCCTGAGCCTCGATCGGCTTGCCTGGTGCTGCCGAAAGCGGAGAAACGCCTTTTTCGCTCAGCACTTCTTTCACGATGCGCACGAGGTCGTCCGGCAACTGCGGCTTCAAAATGTAGCGGGCTGCGCCCAGCTTTTCCGCAAGCTGTTTGTCCATTGCGTTGCGGTAGGAAGCGGTGTAGAAAATGAAGGGGATGTCTTTGAAACGGGAATCGGCTTTGCACTGCTGACATAAGGCGAAACCGTCCATCACGGGCATAAGGATGTCCGCGATGATCGCATCCGGCACGGATGCTTCCATGAGCCGGAGTGCTTCCATGCCATTCGTGGCGGCGGCGACCACAAATCCGGCGCTTTCAAAGATGATCCGGGATGCTCTAAGGGAGTCGTTCTCGTCGTCAACAAGGAGAAGTTTCACGGGCTTTCCTTCGAGTGGTGCATATTGCAACTACAGTTGCACATTGTATGGTTTTGCAGACTGCCTCTATTATAGCAGCTACTGCCGCCGATCAGGGGGGTCGGGAGCATCAACGTGCGAAAACTTCGGCACCTTGCGGCTGTCAAACGAGCCCGCATTGCACATGTTATCATGCGGCGTTTGCTGTTTCTCAGGCTTTTCTGTTGCTTAGGCATGGGAATTCAGGTATGCTACCGATCATGTCAAACGAAAGGGCATTCACATCGGGGTTTGTCTCGATCGTGGGACGGCCGAATGTCGGCAAGTCCACGCTCCTGAACGCTTTGCTCGGCGAAAAAATTGCCATTATCTCGGACAAGCCCCAGACTACGCGCAACCGCATTCTCGGCATTGTGAACAAGCCCGGCGCGCAGATCGTGTTCATGGACACCCCGGGCATACACAAGCCCATACACAGGATGAATGAGCACATGGTGAACACGGCCCTTCGTACCTACGGTGAAGGTGACGTGATTCTGATGATCGTGGAAGCAACGACGCAGCCGGGCGCGGGGGACAAGTTCATCATCGAGACGCTCGCCCACGTAAAGAAGCCGGTTTTCCTGCTGATCAACAAGGTCGACCTGGTGGAAAAAGAGCGCCTGCTCCCGTTGATCCGCGAATACAGCGGATCGTATCCTTTTGCCGAGATTATTCCCGTTTCCGCTCTGCGGAATGATCTCGGCGACCTCGTACCCTCCATCCTCAAGCGGCTGCCGGCAGGGCCGCAGTACTTCCCCGACGACCAGCTCACGGATCAGCCCGAGCGGTTCATCGTATCGGAGCTTGTGCGCGAGAAGATATTTGAACTGACGAAAGAGGAGATCCCTTATTCCACGGCCGTCGTCATTGAGGAAATGAAAGAAGAACCCGACATCGTGCGTATCCATGCCGTCGTCTACGTGGAACGGGAATCCCAGAAGGGGATACTCATCGGCAAGGGCGGCGCCATGCTCAAAAAGATCGGAACGCTGGCACGGCAGGATGCCGAACAGCTGCTCGGCACGAAGATTTTTCTGAAACTCTACGTAAAAGTGATGAAGGACTGGCGTGAGGACGAGCGGGTCCTCAAGACTATCGGCGTCATCACGGAAGGCGACTAGGCATGCATGAACTGATCAACTGGCTGGTCATCACGATCGGCGCACTGGGGTATCCCGGCATCTTCCTGCTCATGGCAATGGAGAGCTCGGTTATCCCCATCCCGAGCGAGGTGGTGATGCCGCCCGCGGGATATCTGGCGCAGCAGGGCCAGATGAACATGGCAGTCGTCATTCTCGTGGGTACGATCGGCAGCCTTGCCGGGGCCTATGCCAACTATTTTGCCGCACATTATCTCGGCAGGCCGCTTGTCCTTAAATACGGCAAGTATGTCTGGATCACGGAAGAGAAATTTGCCAAAGTGGAGAACTATTTCCGGGACCATGGCGAGATATCGACCTTCATCGGCCGCCTGCTGCCCGTGGTCCGGCATCTTATCTCTCTGCCCGCCGGCCTGGCTGCCATGAATCATGTGAAATTCTCGCTCTATACGCTGCTCGGGGCGGGCCTCTGGGTTACGGTTCTTTCGTACATCGGATATTTCATCGGCGCGAACCGCGAATTGATAATGAAATACTCGAACCAGGCGCTGATCGGCGTGATCGCCGTGAGCGTCGTTATCATCGCCGTCTATGTTGCAGCGCACCGGCGGAAAAAAAGGAATGCTGACGCGTCGAAGACCGTGCTGTGATATTGTCCCCCTCATGCGGACGGTGCTATCAAGGGAGTGCCATCATGGAAATTCAGGTATTCGCCATTGCTCTGGGAAAACTGCTGCTTGCCGCGGCCGTCGGCGGTGCGATCGGCTTCGAACGGGAGGCGCACGGCCAGGCAGCCGGTTTCCGGACGTATCTGATCGTCGGTATTGCCTCCTGTCTCATGATGATGCTGTCGCTGTATATGGAGGTGCTGCATCGGGAGCTGTCTGTCGACAAATCCGTCGTACGCCTGGATCCGGGAAGAATCGCTTCCTATGCCATCGCGAGTATGGGTTTTCTCGGGGCAGGAGCCATCATCAAAGGGAGGGGTTCAGTGAGGGGATTGACCACTGCCGCAGCGTTGTGGTCAGTAACAGGGATCGGCCTGGCTGTAGGAGCCGGCTATATCCTGCCCGCTGTTCTTACTGCGGTCGTTATTATTGCCAGTCTTTACCTTTCCTACCCGCTTAAGGCCCTGTCTCACCGCAGAATATATACTCTGTTGACGGTTAAAGCCGAGACAACAGAAGGTTTATTGTCAAGTATTAAGGGAATTCTGGCGGAACACAGGGACCTGTCCATTGCATTTGTCAATTATCACCTGGACGTAGCTGCTCATTCAGTAACATACCGGATCAGGCTGTACCACGGAGATGAAAGCCGTAAACACTGGTCGGATATTGTCAAGCGCCTTTCCACCATGCAGCATATGAAAGAAGTTACGTGGGAGGAGAGCGATGTACCTTGAGGCTCTTGAGGTGTTGTTTGACGGTAATGGAAATCAGCAGAAGTTAAGAAGGCCGCACAGCGCCGCGGGCTGAATTATGCGGTCAGCGAACAGCCCACGGAAATGTCGGTTTTTTGGCGGGAATTTCCCTTCCGGACGCACAAATGCATACTTGTTCAGCAAACATGCGCCGTTCCAGGACCTATGATAATTCCTGCACTCAGGCAGCCTGAGCAAGCCGGCGTTTTTTGGTCCACGGGAAGGTCAGGATCAAAAAATCGTCGTGGGAAGTCTCTTCTTCGATCATTGCGAACTGGTCCCTCAGTTCCCGATAAGCCATAAAAAGGCTCAATCGCTTGCCTTCATCACCATTTCGGTATTCTTCCAGAACTTTCAGAACATCCATGGCACCCTCCTCTTCTGTTCACGACCCGCTCAAAATGATCTGATTCAGTCATATTTAACGGGTCAAAATATGCGTTGTTGCACTGTGGTGTAGAATAAATTCCACATTGATGCTTTATTTCAACAGAACGCTGTTCCTAAGGCCTTGAAAGACCATGTAACAAGTAAAAGGCTTATTCATTTGCACATCTTTAATATTATATGTGCATATATTGTGCCGATGCATGAGGGGGTCGCAGACGCGACAATACGTGGAGTTCGGGTTGTGCAGCAGGCGTTATTGAATGGGCAGCAGGGGATCAGCCCCTTTCACTGCCCACATGCGGTGCTAGCGGGTTCGCAGTATAAATCATGCGGCCGGCATGGTTCTGCCTTGGATTGCAGGTGTTGCTGGCCATGAATTCTTTTTCCGCAGTACGGAATGGCTTGTTTCAGATTTTCACAACCCGTTCGTTCGGGGCCGGTTCATTTCCCCCGTGAATTGAACGGGCTGCTTATTTTTTCCAAGCCGGTTTCTTGTCAAAACTGATAACAATCTGCTTGCTCTCAATGTTTACCGAGACATTGATATAGCTGATCATCCCGAGAACAGCTGCGAAGGACAACAGCCCCCCTGCTATATAGTATGCATTCGTGTAGGATCCGCTTGCATCCGCAATGGCACCGGCCAGCATGGGGCCGAATATGCCTCCCACACCCCAGGATGTAAAGAGGATGCCGTAGTTCATACCAAGGTTTTTCGTACCCCAGTAATCGGCTGTCGTGGCGGGGAAGAGGGCAAGGCAGGCGCCGTAGTTGAAACCGACGAGCGCCGAACCGATCAGAAAACCGGAGACGGTCGTGAACTGGGGAAAGAAGGCCATAACCATGGCCTGCATGATAAAGACAAACACGAGGGTGACGATTCTGCCGATGTAATCCGAGACAATACCGGCTACAACCCTGCCGCTGGCGTTGAATATGGCGAGCAGGGCGACAAAGAGAAAGCCGATCTTGATGGCGCCGCCGGATTGGACAGCCACGATCTTGGCCAGGTGGCCGATGATCATAAGACCGGCTGTTGCGGCGCAGGCATACTGAACGTAGAGCGCGTAGAATGACGGCGTCCTGAGCATTTCCCGCCACGTGAGGTCATTCGGGGCAGCGGCTTTGGCTGCTGCCGACTTTGCAGCCGTTGCGGGAGCAGAGGGGTTCCTGATGAACTGGGCTGCGATACCCGCGACGATGATGAAGGCGAAGCCCAGGATCCTGAATGATGAGCTGATGCCGTAGGTGCCGAGGAGATATTTTGAAAGGGGAGCAATATACACCGGCGCCAGGCCGAAACCCGCAACCACAAGGCCGGTGATGAGGCCTTTTTTCTCGGGGGGAAAGCATTTGACTGCAGCCGGTGTCGCCGATGCATAACCCAAGCCGATGCCAGCGCCGCCAAGGACCCCAAAGCCGAGGATCGCCGGCAGGATCGATTGCGTCGTACTCGATCCGGCGATAACGAGGCCGAGACCGCAGAGCAGGGCTCCGACAGTCGCTACAAGACGGGGACCCAGCCGGTCCTGCAGTCTGCCTGCAGGCACCATCATTATGGCAAAGCAGGCAATCGCCACGGTGTAAGGAAGCGTGGCATACGTTTTCGACCATCCGAAACCGCCTTTATCAACAGCCTCGGTCAATTGCTTGCTGAACATGCTCCATGCATACAGGATCCCGAGAGCAAGATTCAAACTGATTCCTGCAATCGTTACAACCCATCCCTTGTTCCCCATGGCGCCCTCCTGACAGGACTCCCCTGTTTTTATGAAAAGACGCTTGTTCCGGCCTCTATAATATCAGAAAAAGATCTTTTTGTGTTACAAAAGGTGACAGAAAAAGAGGTCTTTTGGTTTTGGTACAATAAGAATGTCAGATGCTATAAGCGAAGGAGGCTGTAACATGGTAATCAACCTGGAACCGAAAGAAAAGGAACTCCTTATCGATGAACTGGAGTTGAATATAATTCCCGAACTGCGTGCCGAAGTCAGCTCAGGCGGTAGAAAAGTATTCAGGGATGCGTTGAAGAAGGACGAAGAGGTTTTCAAGGAACTCCTCGTCAAGCTGAAAATGGCAGCATAACATGTTTCAGGAAGAAAATAAGAAACCCGGGCCGGCATCATCAGCCCGGGTTCTTTGTACCTGTTGTTGGAACAGCTCCTAAATTTTTTTCATCTCAACCCCGCAGGCGCACTTGCCGGGGTTTTGGCTGACCGTGCCGCAGTTGCACTTTTCACAGGCGCATGCATATTTTGCCGTGGTCGGGAAGGCGCGTTCCTTGTCCCATCCGTCGGCCTTCAATATCACTTTGTCAGCTTCCGCCTTGACGACCGAGGCTTTCACCATTTTGTTGCCGCAGCTGCAGTTCGCTTCGGTCCGCGCCATGGTCTTGCAGCCGCATTTATCGCCGCAGTTGCACGCATAGATGGAATCACCTGCCTTGAGGTCCAATTTTCCGCTTTCAGCCACAGCCAAGCCGACTGCCACAACGACGAGCACGATGATGACCGCGAGTATCTTTTTCATGCATACCTCCCCTTTTCAGCAACTGAAAATCGGACAACGTGTGTCCTTTGATAATCCAAGAAACAACAGCGGAACTTTACCATACGGGCAGGCATTAGTAAAGCTGAAACTGAGAGGAACAGCGATGCGCTTTTGTTGCGCTCCGGCCGGGATAAGCCATGCAGGTGTCACCGCAGGATTTCGTACATATCCTCGAATACGGCCCTCATGACGCCGTCATACGTACTGATCACGCCCCCGTGTTCTCCGATGAAGCGCTCGGCGCTGCTGCGGTTTTTAAATGCCCATTTCCCCCGGATGGACATGACGCCCATTCTGTCGCCGCCCAGAACCCAGACGGCATTCTCCGCATTGAGAAGTTCATGAGTATCATAGTCGCCGACAGACGTGGAGCGAATGAGTTTGTGGGGATTCAGCGCGAGGTCGATGCCCGTACAATGGATGCTGCAGGTGGGAACGATCGTGCCGTCTTCATATTCTATCAGCATCCTGCTGAAGCCGAATTTTTTGCGATCCATGCCGCAGTATTGGCATTCAGGATGGCTGGCGATATCGTCCTTCACGGGGACAAGCCCGAGAAGCACGGGCAGGGAGAGAACAAGAAGATAAATAATGAAACGCCTCATGGACGATCCTGCGGCAGCGGTGATGACTCCTGCCGTGTTTTTCGCTCGATTGAACGCTGGCGCACAGCTTTGATGTCCGTGTACATGTCCTCGAAGGTTGCCTTCAGTGCCTCATCATAGGTCGCCTGCCTGCCTCCATGATCCCGAATAAATGCCGCCGCATCAGATTCGTTTGCAAACGCCCACTTGGCGCGCAGCGTCATCACGCCGCCCCGGTCGCCGCCGATGACCCAGAAGGCCGTTTTCGCCCGGATAAGGTGCCGTGATCCGTAGTCGGCGACCAGGATCTCGATAATCCTCTTGTCCCGGTTCACGGCAATATGCGCGGCTGTGCAGTGGATGCTGCAGGTGCCCGCGTCGCCTTCTTTCTGCCTGATGAGCATTCTGCTGTGGGCGTATTCCTGCCGGTCCATGTTGCAGATGGGGCACGTGGGATGGTCCCGGATATCCGCCTGTCTGGAAGCAGGTACGGCAGCTATGATGAGGACAGAGCTGAACACGATTGCAAGGGACGATATCTTTTTTATCATATCCGATTCGAATGCGGCATTATAACTCAGAAGAATAAAAAAAGAACGGGGAACAGCATTCCCCGTTCGCATGATGCATGCTGATGAAACAACGTTGCTACTTCACCGATACCGCCTTGGTCGTCTCGAAGAACAGGTACTGATCCTTGTTCACCGTGCCTGTCCGCGGGTCGCCGCCTGCAGGCATGTACCAGAGCCTGACCGTCACGTCCATTTCCTTTGCCTTGATCTCACGGACCTTCTTGCCGTCCTTTTCCTTGTCCTCGAAGGGGAACTTAATGTCAAGGTTCTCGGTTCTGGTCTGGCCGGGCTGCAGGCTCGTGTCGCGCAGCATGCCCGATTTTCTGAAAGGCCCGTACACCATCTTGTCTCCGCGTCCGAACGCAGGCGACTGCGGCATGTAAATCTTCGAATCGTAAAACACTTCCTTACCGTCTTTTGTTTTTGCGATCACTTCCAGGACCGCTCTATTCGGCGACGGTCAGCCGTCCGGTATGCGGTGCCCGGCATTGCTCGTGAGTTTGATCATAACGGCAGCGGTCGGAATGTGCTCGCCGGCCTTGTACAGGGCCTGGTAGCCCCGGGCGGTCACGTCCACGTCCACTGCGCTTTTCGCGACAGCGGGATCGCGGTACGAGGGCATCTGGTGTCCTGATTTGTGCTTTTGCATGTGGCATTCCTGGCATGTTTCAGGACCGGAACCCGTTGACGGCACGTAGGCATGGAGGTAGCTCCCGTAGAGTGTGGCGCACTGCGTGGGATTCGCCAGCTCGAAGTTGGGTCCGAGGCCGTGGCACTGGCCGCACAGAATGGATTCCTTTATGATGGGGCTCTTCTTCAGCGCCTTGAAGGCCTTGTCCGCATGCACGCCCTCCTTGGTCCCGTAGATGACGCCTGCTTCCGGTTCGCCGTCCACGAGTTTGTGCACGAGCGCCTTCTCGTTATGGCAGATGAGGCAGTTGATGTTTACCTTTGACAGTGTTGTCTCATCGCTGTCGAGGACGGCCTTGGCTATCTGCTGCGCGACGTCGTCCGTCGCGTGTTTGAGCTGCGGCAGATGGCACTTGAGGCAGTGCAGCATGTGCTCGACTTTGATGTCCTTTACGTCCTTGATGCCCGATTTCGCCCACTCCTTCATCATCCCGTCGGTGATGGCCGTCCTGATCGTTGCCATGGTCCGACCGGTGCCGATGAGCGAACGGGAATGGATGGATTTCTCCCATTCAGCGAATTCCTTCGCATGGCACGCCTTGCACGACGACACATCGTACATCTTTGCAAGCTCGTCGACGGTCTTCGCCTTTTTCTCCTGTGCAGCGGCGGACCCGGCGAGCAGCACGGCCCCGAAAAGAACAACGAGGCCGGACACTACCCATCGTGTTTTCATAAGCGTCTCCTTTTCTCTGTCATTATTTCGTTGAGGTGATCGATGCCGGGTGATTCAGGCAGAAAAAGGACAGCCTTCCGGAGGCGGTTCCTCCTGCGGCGGAAAAAAGAACAGATTGAGAATCCGGGGACGGACATAGGAGGCATGATTGCTGAAGAGTGATGCCATAAACGGACAGGGTGCGATCAAGCACGAGATCGTTCCGTCTTGGGATGAGGAGGATGACGAACCGCGGCAGACAGTAAGCTTTTCCTCGTCAACGCACTCCTCTGCCGCTAGTGCGACCGGTGCTATAAACAATACGGCAATAAAGACCAGCAGAACACTGAGCGTATCTCCTCGCATGTAATAACTATAGGAAAAGTGAAAACATTGTCAACATGAATTTCTGATTAACAATTTATCTCATGAGCCCGTCTTGAGAAAAAAATACTGGATGAATATGCTGAAATTCGAAAAGCCGGGGACAGCAAGGTCCGCAGGAAATGAATATCCCTAAAAAGGATAGATCAGTGTTTTCTGTGACTTATGTTGACATTTTACCTTCCTGAGGTTTGACTGACAAACAGTGCTTTCAGTCCGCGCTCGGCAGAAAATCCATTCTCGAGTCGTAGATGCATCTTTGTACCTGATCAATAATGAAGGAACACGACTATCCCGCAATCGAATATATGGTATTATATGGTAAAAATCGACGAATACGCTGTTTTTTTGTCAAAAGCACCGGAGGGACAGTGTCCGAGGAATCTGAACCGCTGCAGCAGGTGCAGGCTGCCATGGTTCGTGAGCAGGTTCAGCTTGCAATGAGGCATCTGCCCACCATGCAGGTGGCCTCGTTCCTGGTCGCCCTTGTTCTTGCCAGGGCGGTGTATAAGCTCGTTCCAGCGCGCAACATCGCCGTCTGGATCGCGATGATTTCTTTGATCGCGGCGAGCAGGATTGTTTATTATTACCGGTTCGCGGGCGTGCGCGGCCGCGAATTTGACGGAGAATACTGGAAAAAGGGCTACGTGGGGCTCGCGCTCCTGTCCGGGATCCTGTGGGGAATTTCCGCCTTCATCATATTTCCCGCGGGCGATTACGGCCTCATCTCCCTGTTTGTCCTCGTGATAGCGAGCCTGTCCGCGGCCACGACCGTGTCCCATTCCTCGCTTCGCCTGGGCCCCGCAGCCTGGATGACGCCCGCACTCCTGTTGTACGCGGTGCGCTGCTTTCTCGAGAGCGGTCAGGTCAACTACACGATCGGCCTTCTGATCGTCATTTATTATTTCACGCTCCTCAGCTATTCCTTTTATCATCACAAAACCATCACCTCATCCATTGCGCTGCGCTTCGAGAACCTGAAACTGCTTGATGAGGTCCGTCGAAGCGAAGAGCGCTTCCGTCTGCTGTTTCAGCGGCACAACGCCGTGATGCTCCTCATCGATCCCCAGAGCGGCAGCATCGTGGACGCCAATGCGGCGGCCGAGCGCTTCTACGGATTTCCCGTGGAACGTCTCAAGTCGATGCCGGTACAGGACATCAATATAGCGCCGTCCACGACTGTCCAGTCCCAGCTCATGCAGGCGTTGCGCGGGGATTGCAGTTTCTTTGTCGTCGCCCACCGCCTGTCAAACGGGGAGATCCGGACCGTGGAGGTCCACTCGTCGCCGATCCACACGGAAGGCCGTTCGTTGCTCTTTGCCATTATTCACGACGTGACCGAGCGAAACCGGGCTGAGGAGCGGCTCCGCGAATCGGAAGCCGGATACCGGAACCTGTTCAACAGCATGACCGATGCGGTGTTCATCATGGATGAAACCGGGAGGTTTGTCGACGTGAACAAGGGTGCAGAGAACGTATTCGGTCATCCCCGGGATTTCTTCATCAACAGCAGGGCGGAACATCTGGCAGCGCCGGAAATGAACACGCTGGCGCAGCTGAATGCCGCCATACGGCGCGCCTTTTCCACGGGAGAGCCCCAGCTCGTCGAGTTCTGGGGGGCTCGCGCCGACGGGATGACGATTCCCCAGGAAGTGCGCCTCACCCCGGCCACGTACCGGGGCAGGCGCATCATCATCGCTGCCGCGCGCGATATTTCGGAGCGCAAGCGTTCGGAAGCGGAAATGCTCAGGACGCAGAAACTCGAAGTGATCGGCGTCCTTGCCGGAGGCATCGCCCATGATTTCAACAACCTGCTCCAGGGGGTCCTTGGCTTTCTGGCCGTGGCGATGCGCAAGATCGACAACCGCGAGCGGGTTCGTCTCATGCTGGAAAAAAGCGAAAAGGCCATTCTCCAGTCGGTGAACCTGACATCGCAGCTGTTTACGTTTGCCAAGGGCGGCAAACCGGTGAAAAAGCATATCGCGATCGATACGGTCGTCAGGTCAGCGGCTCGCTTCGCACTGAGCGGCTCGCGGTCCCTCTGCAGATTTTCCCTCGATGGCGACCTGTGGCCGGTAGACGCGGATGAAAACCAGATCGGCCAGGTCATACAGAATATCGTGATGAATGCGGATCAGGCCATGCCGGGCGGCGGGGTCGTGACCGTTTCCGCACGGAATGTCGATTTAAGCGATGCCCCTGAAACGGGGGTGCCCGGACCAGGCAGGTGGGTTGAGGTCCGCATTCGGGATACCGGCGCGGGGATTCCCGGCGAGCGGCTGCCGCGCATCTTCGAGCCGTATTTCACGACCAAGGACAGCGGCAGCGGACTCGGCCTGGCCACGGCATATTCCATCATGAAAAACCACGGCGGGATGATCGAGGTATCCTCGTTCGTAAACAAGGGCAGCGAGTTCACGGTCTGGCTGCCTGCGAGCAGGCAGCTGGAAAACGTGAACGGGCTCGAACAGCCGCTTGCCGACCTCCCGCGCCGAAGAATTCTGGTCATGGATGACGAGGAAGTTGTCCTCGATGCCGTGGGCGAGATGCTGAAGTCCCTGGGACAGGAGGTCGTTTTCGCCCACGACGGCGCGGCAGCCGTCGAACTCTACCGGGGAGCGCTTGAAGCGGGGGAGCCGTTTGCCGTCGTCATCCTCGACGTCACCGTGCGCGGCGGCATGGGGGGGCAGGAGGCGATCGAAAGGCTGAAGGAGATCGACCCTCATGTCGCGGCCGTGGTATCGAGCGGCTATTCCCATGATGCCGTGGTTTCGAACTACGCCGCGTACGGCTTCCGTGCGCTCCTGCGCAAGCCGTTCACGATGAAGAACCTGCAAACCGTTCTGGCGGCACTGATACAGGAGATATGATGCGTGCGTATCCCGCTGCACGGGATCGCCCCGCCCTTTGCAGCTCGGAAGTGCTTCTCTCTTTCCTCAGCCCCCGGAACGCAGTATAATCCTGTTGTCGGTTGACTGCATCCATTGAGAACCCGCTTTGCATCGAGGCGAAGCAGCATGTTTTTTCCGGTAATTCTGGGCATGGTATTCCAGATGAGTGCGACCGTTGCACAGGGTGCGCCTGCAAACGATCGCCCGCTCCCGTCCACGTGCACGTACGAGACGGCGGTTTGGAACGTGCATTCGGGGAGCAGCAGTACGTTCATCAGGGTCAGCCATGCTTATGCCGGCGTAACTTCGGAAGAACGCGACCCGGCCAGCGGATGTACGGTGTGCAGCGAGGATCAGGTGCGCATCAGCATCCCCGCGCTCAGGCCATTTTCTCTGTGCTACAAGGTGGCGCCGAAGGTGCGCGCTGTCCTGGAACAAGCGGTGCACGGGAACGAACCTGTTCATGCGGTCGAAGGTTATCGCGTGGTGAAGTCACGGGGGCCGCTTGACGGGTACGGGAATCGCACGCAGTTCAGCAACCACTCCTTTGGAACGGCAATCGATATCAATCCGGAGCAAAACGGCTTGTACGACAACTGCACGCGCTTCGGCCCGGCGTGCCGCCTCATCCGCGGAGGGCACTGGCGGCCGGGAACGGCAGGAACACTCGAACCGGGAAGCGCCCTTGTGCAGGAGTTCAGCAGGGCGGGTTTCCGGTGGGGAGGCGAAATGGAGGGCAGGCAGAAGGATTTTATGCATTTTTCATTAACCGGGTATTGACCGCGTGTTGCACGTTGCCGTTCAGAGCATGCCGGCAACGGTTCTTCTCTTCACATTCCTGCTTTCCTTGCCGGTTCCCGCGTTGTATAATGGCCGTGTCCTGCAAGATCATTCCTCATGAAATCCAAGACCGACGCGATCATCATAGGCAGCATGAACCTGGGCGAGGCCGACAAACTCGTCACGTTTTTTTCCCTTGAGCGGGGCGTGCTGAAAGGCGTGGCCAAGAACGCGCGGAAGTCCTTCCGCCGCTTCGGCGCGGGGCTGGAGGCGTTCACCCGGTCGCGGCTCCACCTGTTCGAACGGGAGCATCAGGAGCTCATTCGCATCGAATCAGCGGACATCGTGCAGCAGCACGCGGAGATCTGCTGCGATCTCGGCGCTGCGGCAGCCGGAGCCGTGATGCTCGAGCTGATAAAGGAGCTGTCGCCGCCGGGAGAGCGCAATGCCTCCGCGTTCCATCTGCTGGCGCAGGCGCTCGACCTGCTCAACGAGGGAGCGGACCCGGTGTTCCTGCTCGGCATTTTCGAGATCAAACTATTTTCCTTCCTCGGCTATCAGCCGAAGCTGGACCATTGCCTGTCCTGCGGCAATCCTTCCCGGGGAGAGACCGTGTTTCTCCCGTTGCGGGGCGGCGTCCTCTGCCCGGACTGCATGATTTCGTCGGGGGAATCACAGGTGCGGCTGTCCGCGGGCGCCGTGGGATTCTACTACCAGGCCCTCAGAATGGATATGGACAAGATCGAGCGGCTCAAGCCGTCGGCGGCTATTCTCCGGGAACTCGACCGGGTGTTCGTCGACCATACCCTCCACATCATCGGCAAACGGCTCAAGGCAGCGGATTTCATGAAATCAGTCTGCGGTGTTCATTAACGTACCCTGCGTTTCAGTCAAGCTCGGCGACCACGCGTCCGGCCGTCGCCGGACACATGCCCTGCACTCGTGACGTGCACTCGCAGAGGACGTCACCAGGCTGATGAACACAGCGGAGCGCAACCAGCGCGATCCTGCTTTCATCTGTGTTTATCCGTGTTCATCCGTGGTTGCCTCGCTGCTTTCAATTTTTTCCTTGCCAGAATCATCACCAGCGCAACCAACGCACACCCGTAAGCGAACATGTCGCCGTAACGCGTATAGAAGGTTTTTTCTGTTCCCGGACGGACCGATGCCGTGACCTGCGCTTCCTTGAATATGTCCGTGGCTGCGAGGATGCGCCCCCGGGAATCGATGAACCCCGAAATGCCTGTGTTTGCGGCGCGCGCAACAGGCACGCGATTCTCCACGGCGCGGAACACGGCAGCTGCAAAATGCTGGTACGGGGCTGCGGTCTTTCCGAACCAGCCGTCGTTTGTTATGGTTGCGATGAGGGAAGCGCCGTTTGCGACGAATCTCCTCACCAGGTCGGGGAAGATAATTTCATAGCAGATCACCGCGCCGAATGCCGTATCCGCCTGACCCGCCGTGCGTGCCGGGAGCTTCATGACCGTGTATTCCGTTCCCGGCTCGAAATCACCCGCGCCCTGAACGAGCTTCTCCGAAAAAAAAGGCATCCCTTTGAAGGGAGCGTATTCGCCGAACGGCACGAGGTGCATTTTGCGGTACTCCGCAAGGGGCCGTCCGTCCGCCGCCAGCAGCAACGCGGAGTTCCAGGCAATGATGCGCCTCGACGGCAGGCGGGAACAGGTCGGGCTCCCGAACAGGAGCGGCACCCGCTGATGTTGCACAAACAATGCGAGTTCTCCGGACAGTTTGCGGCTGTCGTTGTCCGGTCCGTTGAAATAGAAAGGAGTGGATGTTTCCGGCCAGATGACGAGGTCGGGGTGGCTGGACAGGGCGTCCTGCGTAAGCCGCCGGTATGCTGATACGACCTCATCACGGTACGCGGGGTCCCATTTTCTGTGCTGTTCAACGTTGGCCTGGACCAGGGAGATCGTGAGGCCGCCTGATTGTTCAGGCACGCGGAGTTTCCCGTACCCGTAGATCAGGACAGCGGCAAGGCATGCGGCGGCAATTGCGAGGGGCCGCAGCGTTTTTTTGCCGCCGATGGCATCGGCGATCGAGGCGTTCACGAGCACGATGAGAAAGGAGACGCCGTAGATGCCCGTGAGGTCCGCGATCTGAATGAGCGGAAGGGAGCGGTACTGCGAGCAGCCGATGAGCAGCCAGGGGAATCCGGTGAACAGGTGCGCGCGCGCGAACTCCAGCGCGGTCCAGACCACGGGCGCAGCAATGAAGAAGAGCGCGGGCCTGACCCTGCGCAGATGCGCTGCCACGGCGCCGAATACGGCATAGTACAGCGAAAAAACCATGCAGAGCAGCAGCGCCGCGAGGATCGCCGCGGAAAGGGGGATGCCGCCGTAGGTGTGGATCGATGCCGGAAGCCAGTACAGCGCACCGGCGAAATAGACGCAGCCCAGGACAAAACCGGCGCGGAATCCGCTGCCGGGACCCGGGCCGTCCAGCGCGATGAAGAAAGGAACGAAGCCGAACCATGCCAGGACGGGAACATCGAAATAGGGAAGGGAAAAAGTCAGGAGAATGCCGGAGAGCGCGGCATACAGCAGGGAGCGGACGCCCATGCTATTTCGACGCCTTCTGCTCCTGCATCCACTTCAAAAGGCCGTCTTTCATGGAGGTGTTGATGCTGCCTTCCGCGGGTGCGGCGGCAAGCGGGACCTGATGCGAAGGCCGCGGTGCGCGGACCGGGCCTTGGTGCCGGACCGCTGGTCTCTGCTGCTGCGGCTTTTGCGGGGGCGGCGCCGGGCGGCGCTCCTCCTGCACATGGGGTGCAAGCGAGGAAACAGCGTGGCGATAGAGGATCTCGCGCTTCTGCCCGTCCACGACGATCACGTAGCTGTCGAACGCGCTGATCCTGCCGGTCACGCGGATCTTGTTTTGCAGGGTGACGGTCACCTGCACCTGCGCGGCCTGGTACTCGTTCAGCATCCGGTCAAGGAGGTTTGTTTCCATGCGAGGGTCCTCTGGTTCTGTAAAAAAAATATTCTGGAGCGCAATACGCGCAAATACCCTGAACTTCGATTCACATCAAGCATCCGCAGGTCCGGCTGCACCGGACACAGAGATGAACGCGGATGAGCATTATGAATGGTCTCAAAATAGAAAAGCGATATATATGTCATTCCCGAAGCCTTCATCGGGAATCTGGTGTTAAACTTGTCCTCGAATGTTGTTATCGGGGAACCATACCCCCGATGGAAGCATTCGGGGATGACTACGTGATATTTGAACAGACTGGTTTGAAACCATTAATAACTACGCCACTATTTTACCGGCGTTTATGCGTGTTCATCCGTGGTTGCAACGATCATTGGTCTGAGGCTGTGACTCGTTAACGGTTGATCGTGGTGATCGCGTGTTTGTAGAACAAATGCTGCCTCCCGCCTTCGCTGAGGAGGAGCGTGAAATTATCGTATGCATCGATATGCGCTTTCACGCGCTGGCCGTTTATCAGATACAGCGTCAGGAGCTGCCGCTCCTTGATGGCTTTGTCGAGGAATTCCTGCTGGATGTTCGGACGCTGCTGCAGGCCCTCGCTCGTCGATGCTGCGGACGGCTGTGCTGCATGCTGCAGGTCGGGTGAGATCATGGGCTGGGGGGAGGAAAGCGAGGCAATCTCCTGCTTCAGGAGCGTAACGAGCGTTCCGTTGACCTCGACGTTTATTTCGTAGCGGCCCGCATCGCGGAGAACGCCCTGGTATTCCGTTTTGTTCATCTGCCCGATGCGGAGCGTAATGCCTGTTGCCAGCGCTTGCGACAGAAACTGAGGCTCGATGCCGTGATGCTGCTCTTCCTTGACGACTTCCATCGCAAAAATGATATCTGAATTCACGCGTTTTTGCAAGAGATATTTCCGTTTCCCGCGGCGCGGAAGCGTTCCGCGGATTCCGCAGCTGCCCTTTTCCCTGTTGACATTTCATAATGTATGGCCTATTATCCAACCCTATGTATGAACTGATGGTGGAATCGAAGTTCTCCGCCGCGCACCAGTTGCGCGGGTATCAGGGCAAGTGCGAGAAGCTCCACGGCCACAACTGGCGCGTCACGATGGCCGTGACGGCGGAGCGGCTGGACGAGCAGGGGCTTGCCATCGACTTTCATGTCCTGAAGAAAGCGCTGCGCGAAGTGCTGGACCAGCTTGAACATACCTTCCTGAATGAGATCTTTCCGTTCACCCAGATCAATCCCTCGTCGGAAAACCTTGCAAAATGGATCTATGACACCATGGCGAAGAAGCTCAACGATGAAAACATCGAGGTCGCGAGCGTGACGGTCTGGGAATCCGACACCGCATCCGCCAGCTACTTCGAATGATCCCGTTGTCATAACCGCAGAGGAGGCCGCATGGAACGAGAAACTGCGGAACGCATTCTGTCCCTCGCCGCATCCCTGAAGACCGATGCCGCCGACGTATTCCTCCGCGCCTATTCCTCGACGACTGTTGAAGTAAAGGACCAGCAGGTGGACGCCTTCGAGCGGGCGCGGGACGTCGGTGTGGGTCTGCGCGTGCTCGTGGGAAGCCGCATGGGATTCGCCTTCACGACCGACTTTTCAGGGCAGGCTCTCGAAACCCTGGTCCGGGCCGCGGTCACGAACGCTGAGACCGTGGAGGAAGATCCGTTCCATTCCATCCCCCCGAAAGCGGCAGCGCCCTATTCTCCGGCAGTGATCTACGACCCCGAACTCCCCCTGCTCACGGAAAAGGAAAAGATCGACCGCGTGATGGCCATGGAGCGCGAGGCGTATAACGTCGACGGGAGAATAAAGCGCATCCGCAAGGCCTCGGCCTCCTTCTCCGATGCCGAGACGCTCATCATGAACAGCCACGGCGCGGAAGTCGCGTACCGGAGCACGGCATGTTCGTCGAGCATCGAGGTTGTGGCAGAGGACAAGGGGGAGTCGCAGGCCGGGTCCGAATTCGATGTGAGCCGGTTTTACCGCAGGCTCAGGATCGAGGAAGTGGGCCGCAAGGCCGCAGAGCGCGCCCTCGACCTGCTCGGCGCGCGGCACATCGATTCAGTGAAAGCTCCTATCGTGATCGAGGCGCCTGTGGCGCAGGAGTTCCTGTCCCTCATGGCGGGCGGGTTCTCCGCGGAGAGCGTGCAGAAGAAGCGGTCGCTCTTCATGAACCGGCTCGGCACGGAGGTCGCGGCGCCGCTCGTCACCGTCGTTGACGACGGACTCCTGGACGGCGGCCTCGGCTCCGCTCCGTCGGACGACGAGACCGTGCCCCTCCGGAAGAAAACCGTGATCAATGCGGGCCGGCTCGAGCTCTTTCTCTACAATACCTACACGGCGAACAAGGACAAGACGGTTTCCACGGGCAACGGCATGCGGGGCGGATTCAAAGGCATGCCGGGCGTGGGAGTGACGAATCTTTACATCGAGCCGGGCAAGGAGCCGCTCGGCGGCCTTTTATCGTCCCTCGACAGCGGACTTTTCGTCACTGAAGTGATGGGCATGCACACGGCAAATCCCATTTCCGGCGACTTCTCCGTGGGCGCGACAGGGTTCTGGATCGAGAAGGGGAAAAAGGCTTACCCCGTGCGCGAGATCACGATCGCGGGCAACATCCTCGACCTGATGAGGCACGTGGACGCCGTTGGCAGCGATCTTCGCTTCTCCGGCAGGATCGGCAGCCCGTCGCTCCGGATCAAGGAGTTGTCGATCGGGGGGAAGTAGAAGGCATCCCTAGTGCAATCGATGACAGTGCGCGGTATCTTTGATCTATGGAAAGAATTCCTGCGAACATCAAAAAGGAAATCGATAAACTCGTCAAAGAGCTCAACGAGCACAGCTACCGCTATTACGTGCTTGATGCTCCTGTTGTTTCCGATGCTGAGTATGACAAGCAGTTCCGGCGGCTGAAAGAGCTTGAAGAACAAACCGGCTACCTCCTTCCTGATTCGCCCACGCAGCGCGTGGGCGCGCCTGCCCTTGAAAAATTCGACAAGGTAAAGCACACGGAGCCCATGCTCTCTCTTGACAACGCGTTCTCAGCCGACGAAGTGCGCGAATTCGAAACACGGGCAAAGCGGTTCCTCAAATCCGACAAAGAGATCGAGTATACCGTGGAGCCCAAATACGACGGCCTTGCCATGGAACTGACGTACCGCAAGGGGCTGTTCGTGCGTGCATCCACGCGCGGTGACGGGTACGAAGGCGAAGACGTCACGCAGAACGTCAGGACCGTCAAGGCGATTCCGCTCAAGATCGAAGGCGTGAACGTGCCCGAGGAGATCGATATCCGCGGAGAGGTGTACATGGATATCGACGAATTTGAGAAACTGAACAGGGCGCGGGAAAAGAACGAGGAGCCTGTGTTCGCCAATCCCCGGAACGCGGCAGCCGGCTCCGTGCGCCAGCTCGACCCGTCGATCACGGAGAAGCGCAAGCTCCACATGGCCTGCTACGGCCTCGGGGCCATGAAAGGCATTTCCTTCAAGAGCCAGTCGGATTACATCGCCTGGCTCAGGAAAGCCCGTTTCCCCACGCCCGCGGTATTCGATGTCGTCACCGGCATCGAGCGCGTGGTGGAGACGATCGCGAAGATAGAAAAGAAGCGGCCCTCGTTTCCCTTTGAGACGGACGGAGCAGTTGTCAAAGTAAACGACTTCGCGCTTCAGAAGGAGCTGGGGTACAAGACCCGCGAGCCGCGCTGGGCCACTGCGTACAAATTCCCGGCGCATCAGGGCACCACGGTGATCGAAGACATCATGGCGAGCGTGGGCAGAACCGGATCGATCACGCCGGTTGCCGTGCTCAAGCCTGTCCGCATCGGCGGGGTGACGGTGTCGCGCTCCACGCTTCACAACTGGGACGAGATCGATCGCAAGGACCTGCGCATCGGGGACACCGTGCTCGTGGAACGGGCAGGGGACGTCATTCCGCACGTGGTGATGGTGGTTAAGGAGAAGAGGACCGGAGAGGAGCGCAAATTCAGCCCGCCGAAGCAGTGTCCTGTGTGCAGCTCCGAGGTCGTACGCGAAGAAGGCGAAGTGGCGTACCGGTGCATCAACCTGAACTGCGAAGCCCAGGTCCTGGAGCGCATCATGCACTACGCGTCGCGCGGAGCCATGGACATTGAAGGCCTCGGTGAAAAGAACGTCGAGCTGCTCTACAGCCAGGGGCTCATCAAACACTTTATCGACCTCTACAAGCTCAGGAAAGCCCAGCTCCTCGAACTCCCGCGCTTTGCCGAAAAGTCCGCGCAGAACATGATCGACGCCATCGAGAAGAGCAAGAAGGCGACCCTGTCAAGGTTTCTCTATGCCCTCGGCATTCTCCACGTGGGCGAGTACGCGGCAAAGCAGCTCGCGAAGAACTTTAAAAATCTGGAAGGGCTGTATCATGTCGCGCCGGAGCGCATCGTCGAGATCAAACAGATGGGGGAGAAACTCGCGGAGTCCGTTTCCGGGTTTTTCAATGAAAAAGAAAACCTGCGTTCCCTGGACGCGCTGAAGAAGCTCGGCGTTGAGATCTCCAACCCTGACTACGAAGGGGTTGCAAAAAAAGCAAAAGGCCTCCTCGACGGGATGACGATCGTCGTAACAGGAACCCTCTCGCGGCCGCGCAATGAGATCGAAGAGCTCATCGAACGCATGGGCGGTCATGCTGCGGGTTCGGTGTCGAAAAAGACAAACTACGTGCTCGCCGGAGAAGACGCAGGGAGCAAGCTCGACAAAGCGAAGAAGCTGAGCGTGGCTGTTATTACTGAAAAAGAATTTAACAAACTGATAGAAGGGAAGTGATGAATCATGAATATGAATCCGCAAGCTTTATCGTAAATCATGAGTGATTTACTTATCGCACAATAATATCATACGTCCTGAACTTATAATAATACCTCCCTTGACCTTTTGAAATATCCTCCCAACCTTATTGATATCCGTCCGGCTCAGTACTGCAATCGCATGACGACTTATAAACTGGTCATACACCCCTCAAAACAATTAACTAATCCATAAAATGGATATTAGTTAATTGGAAGTTGACTAATTCATATAATTGGATTAGTCAGCTCCATAAATAAAGTAATATCATGCACATACGTCAAAAGAATTCTTTAATTCATTGACCTGATATTTGTTCTATGCTACTGTATACCGAAGCGCTAATATCATGTTAGTTTCGTAATCGATCTTATGGCAAGCAAGAAGTACAAAGGGAAATTATGTGTATATGGTTGTGGAAGACCAGCGACTACCCCTGATCATGTTTTCGCACGCGAATTCTTCTTGCCAGGTACAGTATATGAACCTAT
>DATHDE010000261.1:0-13230 GCA_035490495.1 Nitrospirota bacterium | reverse complement strand
AGTGTTGTATGCGCATCCGAAAGTCAAGGAGGCTGTGGTTATCGGGCTCCCGCACGAGGAGTTCCTCGGCGAAAAAGTCAAGGCATATATCATCCTGAACGAAGGGCAGACAGCTACGGCCGAGGAGATCATCGAGTACTGTCGTTCGCAGCTTTCGAAATTCAAAGTACCCAAAGAGGTCGAGTTCAGGAATGAGCTGCCGAAAACGCTTGTCGGAAAAGTGCTCAGAAGGGTGCTCCGCGATGAAGAGCTAAAAAAGAAGGCGCACACAACTGCGATTCATCACACCTGACCTCATCTCCCAGTGAAACGGATGGAGCACTCCGCGTGGATGCCTCCAGAGCCAGCCGGTTCAGAACGATCACGCGCAGACTCCACGACATAGGTCGATCGACGCATGAAACTTCGCAAAACCGTCATAGCCATGATCTCTGCGTACCTCGCCATTCTCACTGGCTGCGGCTATGTAGGTTTTTTTACGAGCCAGGCACACTGGCACAAAACCTTTGACACGTTTCCCAGCATGTCGGCGTTGAACAAGATCGATCCGGAAGACTCCCTCCTGCTGCACGGTTCCATTGTGAGGAGCCAGCCGTTTCGGGAGCCGCTGCTCGTCGTGGCGGTCAGCGATCGTTTCGAAAAAAACGAAAAAGTCGCCATGACGCAGCTCACGGAATCGGCAACAGTCTATTGGACCTTCCTTCCGCGCGGCGAGTATACGTTGTATGTTTTTGCGGATTTAGACAAGGACGGAACATTCCAGACCGAAGAGTGCATTGGTCAGGCACAGGCATTCGTGACTCATGAGCGCTCCGAAGGCGGCATCGTTGTGGAAGGACCCCGGATTATAGCAGACGTCGAACACCCCCTCTCCACGAAAATCCGTGTCCGCGAGCGGGTACGACCCGCGTCCTATATGTACGATTCCCTGGACGATGAATTTTTCAATCCCCGGTATGGGTCATTGGGGCTGTACCAGCCTTCCGAATTCATCGCGCACACCCAGAGGTTTTTGTTCAGCCTCGGCCGCTTCGAACGCGGAAAGACGGTCGTTCTGTTCGTACACGGCATAGCAGGCACTCCCCGGGACTGGAAATACATGGCTGACGGCCTGGACCGCCGCCGTTTTCAACCATTCTTTTTTTATTATCCGTCCGGGCTGCGGCTCGATAAACTGGGAACGCTGCTCGCGGAAGCAATCATCTCACTTTATAGAAATGCAGGAGGTGGTGATACCCAGATCGTCCTTGCGGCGTACAGCATGGGAGGCCTCGTGGCTCTGTCTGCGATACAGAAACTCGCGGAAAAAGACAGCTCCCACTTACTGAAATTGTACTGTTCCTTTTCTACGCCCTACCTGGGGGATGAGAGCGCCAAGAAATGGATTTCGAGCGCGCCTGTCGTGGTCCCCGCGTGGAACGATATCGCGGCAGACAGTGAATTTCTCAATAGTCTTGCTGCAAAACCATACCCGAAAAACCCGCCGTTCCATCTTTTCTTCAGCTATTACGACAAGGCGACGATTAGATTCGGGGAGAGCACTGACGGTACCGTCTCACTCCGTTCGCAACTCGACACTCCCCTCCAGAAAGCAGCGGTGAGGATCTATGGCTTTCACGAAACCCATGACAGCATTCTGAACAGCGCTGCCGTGCGTTCCGCGTTTTTTCATCTGCTCGCTGCAACCGTGCCGAATGCAGAAAGCGCAGCCCAAGCGGAGCGCCCTCCGGCAGGAGCCGGAGGTTCCCCATAACAACGCGACCTCCCGGAACTGCTTCCTCGCGACACTTCGGCCTTCACGGTCGCGAGGAAGCGTTTTTCACTCCCGGCGGGGAAGCCAGGAGATGCCAAGGCACGGAATAGCGGAGAAACCACGGCCCGTCGGATCATCCTCATTCAAGCGAAATGGCATAGTAGGGGCAGACAGTCAGCAGGTCCTTGTGTTCGGCGGCATTGAACTTGTCAGCATTGATGACCCATGCCTTATCATCTCGCAGTTCGAAAAACTGCGGAAAGGCATCTGAGCAACCCCCGCACCCCTGGCAGAGGCTGTAATCGATATTCGGTACCATGATGGCTTCTCCAGTTCACCACAGCAATGATAGTACTACGCGTACTCTTAGGCGCGGTATCCCGTTCCTGCAATATACTCTTCCAGCTCTTCGATTGTTGAATCCTGCGCGGAAACGAGCGCTCGCACGACATCGCCGATAGTCATGACGCCCAGCACCCTGCCTTCATCGACAACGGGAAGATGACGAATGTGTTTTTCCGTCATCATGATCATGGCTTCACGCAGGGAACATGCGGGAGCAATGGTGATGGCAGGCGTGCTCATCAATTCGCGGATCGTCGTATTCCGGGAAGACCTTCCCTTGAGGATGACCTTTCGTGCATAATCACGCTCGGAAAACATGCCCACGAGTTTGCCGTCTTCCATGACGAGCAGAGCTCCGACATTTCTTTCGGACATGAGTTCCAGCCCATCATAGGCCATTGCATCGGGACTTATTGCAATAAACCGGTGCTGTTTCTTGCGCATCATTTCGCCTGCACTTATTAAGGTATTCATGTCATCCTCCTTGTAACCGTGTAGTCATTCTGCGCTTAAAAAAAGCCGAGGTTGCCTCTCCCGGCAACTCGGCTTCCCCCTCCCCCCTCGCGGGCAGTTCACATTTGGATTGTTGCCGTCTTTATTCCCTAACTTAGTCTATATCACTCGCTCCTCGCCGTGTCAAATTCTAATTCTGGTGGCAGGACTTCTCAAATTTCCCCTTGAGCATTTCCTGTTTAATTTAGTAATGGACCCGAATTGTCTGATGCAAAGCTGCCGTTTTCAACACCTCCTTCGAAAGGCATACTCAAATGAGATTACCGTTCTACACACCGGCGGCAGACTTTTTCAGGAGAGCGGGGAGCGCACGGGACAGGAAGAAATGCGCATTTTTTGTTGTTTCACCGCAGGCAGCAGGATGAGCGCGTGGTTTGCGCTTCCGCGTTGAGAGGGACAGGATAAAAGAGAGGAGTACGACCTGACGCTCATTCGATGACGCGCTCATATCTCATCGCGGTGCACCGTGGATCCCGGTGTTGCATCATCTTGCTGCAGGGCCTCTTGGGCCGTCCGCACGGGACGGTTTCTACGGTTTTCACGTGGAACATACTGTACCCGGAACGAATTGAGCGGAAGCGAATATATCCTGTTGAGGTTTATCGTAATAAGGGCACTTTTCCTCCCTGCAGCCGTGAGGATGCAGTGCGCTGTGGCGGCATTGCGGAACGGGATTCTGAACCGGCAGGACGATGCCGAACCGCTCGCTGAAAATGGCCGATGCCTCAGTCAGAGCTGCGCGGACATAAGCTTTGCAGCAACTGGGCCCGGTCAGGGCCGCGATGGCTTGCTGCACCCTGATGACCGACTCCATGGTGATTCTTTGTTCACTGTCGCTGCCGCAGCGGCTGCCCAGAAAGAGGGATACGCATGCCCCCACTGCCGGCGCAACACCGCATACTCCTGTGAGAGCGCAGAACCCTCCCTTCCCCTGAGCCGAGGTTCTCTCAAAGGCTTCGCGGATCTCGGCGTCCGTAATCTTATCCTTCCCGTACGGAGAATTCCTGAGTGCAGCGAGAATGGCGCCACAGGCGATGAATGCGTGCTCACACCCGAGCATGGGCAGGTTCGGCAGATTCAGCATGCGCTCGGCCAGCGCCATCGGATCGGAGTCAGTCGCTGTGAACGCCATTTCCTCTATGTGCTGCCTCGCGTCCCTGCCGTGGCAGGCATCGCAGACAAAATGCCCCTGGATGCAGACGGCGTGTCCCTGTTTCGATGCGCCGCAGAAACTGCACGCATGGGTGCCTGCCCGCTCCTGGTAATCAAGCATCGAACCGCAGACCATACAGTGAGACTGATGACGCTGGTTTTCCATATCTCATTATATACCATTTTCTCCGGCTCTCCTGCAACTTTAACGTGTTGGCGGCTCTTGACTTTGCCGGTTGGATTGGGCTATTCTTATGACATTGACGAGCGTTGTTACCCCTGTTTCCCCTTCCGGGCATACGAGGTCAGCGTGGCCGCATTCCTTCAACTTTTTTTTTGGGCAGTTGCTGTTCTCCTGATTCCTGTTACAGCACCTGGTCATGAAACAACGACCAGCCGGGCTGATATCGGAATTGATGAAAAGCTCGGCCAGACCATATCTGCGGATGCCGTTTTTCTTGATGAGAATGGCACCGCCGTAAATCTAAAAAATGCAATCACCAAGCCAACGATCATAGCGCCCGTATATCTGAGTTGTGCCCATGTATGTCCTATGCTGCTGAACGGCCTGGCCGAGGTGCTCGGGAAAATGGATCTTGCGCAGCCGGGCAGGGATTTCCAGGTGTTTGCCGTCAGCTTTGATGACAAGGACACACCGGCACTGGCACGCGATAAGAAGCGGAATTATATCAAAGCCATTGGAAAACCGTTCCCGGAAAAGGAATGGCGGTTCCTGACCGGTTCGGAGAACGCTATCCGTGCGTTCACCGATTCAATCGGATTCAGGTACCAGCGCGACAGCGCCCGCGATTTTTCCCATCCGGTCGTGCTCGTTATCGCGGCGCCCGGCGGAAAAATCGTACGGTATATGGAAGGCGTCAGTTTTCTCCCATTCGACGTGACTATGGCGGTGACCGAAGCTGCAGAGGGACGCGTGGGGTCCCCCGCGCGCAAGGCACTCATGTACTGTTTCAGCTATGATCCCCTTAAGAAATCCTATGTGTTCAACATGCTGAAGGTAGTGGGGACTGCCATGATTGTTTTTGTGCTGTCCTTTCTCGCGTATCTGCTGATAACATCACGCAAGAAAGATTTTCCAACACGATAATACGCCACGAGAGGCACCATGAGCGTTCTTATTACCATCCATGTCATACTGATTTCGTTCGTCCTCGTCGTTTTTCTGGTCGGTCTTTTCCTGCCGAACAGGAAGGCAGTTCGCCGCACCGCGGAGTTGCATGCCCTTCCGGAGGAAATATGGGCGATCATGACAAATCATGAACAGCAGCCCCGGTGGCGGCGTGGTCTGAAAAAAGTCGAGATCAGGGAGCGCACTCCGGAAGGCGAGGTATGGACCGAGTATCCGACTGCCGGACCGGCAGTGACCTACCGGACACGCGAAACCAACCCGAACCTCCGCTATGAACTGGAAATGACCGGCACAAAAGCGATGAGAACCCATCGCGTCCTGGAGCTGGAAAAAAAATCCATCGACGTCACACGACTCGACGTTACGGAATATGTAGACGTGAAGAATCCTTTCATCCGGGTGGTTGCCTATCTTCAGTTTGATCCCGGCTCAGCCATCGAACAGTACCTGGACGAACTGTCCGCAGAAGCTGCACGAGTTTCAGCAAAACTCGAAAGCCAGACATCATAAAGGTTTGAGGAAATGGAACGCACTTTTTACGATAAGCGAGGCATTGCGTCGTGGTTGTTTACGACCGATCATAAACGGATCGGCCTGCTGTACCTGATGACATCGCTGGCGTTCTTCGCCGTAGGGGTGTCGCTCGGGCTCACGATGCGGCTCGAACTGATCCGCTCGGGCATGCATATCATTTCGGCGCAGACCTACAATGCGGTCTTCACGCTCCATGGCGTCGTGATGATCTTCCTGTTCATCATTCCCGGCATCCCTTCATCCCTCGGGAATTTCATCATGCCGCTCCAGATCGGCGCGCAAGACGTCGCCTTCCCGAAGATCAACATGCTCTCGTGGTGGCTCTTCATCATCGGCGGTGCCTGCGCAGTCGCTTCCCTGTTCACCGGCGGCGGTCCGCCCGACACGGGCTGGACCTTCTATGTGCCCTACAGCATCCGGACGGGAACAAACATCTCGCTTGCGGTGTTCGGCGTCTTCCTGATCGGGCTTTCATCGACGCTTACGGGGATGAATTTCCTGACCACCATCCACCGGCTGCGGGCTGCCGGTCTGACCTGGGGACGCATGACCCTGTTTACGTGGTCCATCTATGCCACGTCGTGGATCCAGCTGCTTGCCACGCCCGTACTTGCCATTACCCTGCTTCTGATCATTGTCGAACGGTTCTTCGGTGTGGGTTTTTTCGATCCGGCAAAGGGCGGGGACCCGATCCTGTTCGAACATATGTTCTGGATTTACTCACATCCCGCAGTCTACATCATGATCCTCCCTGCAATGGGAGTGGTAACGGACATCATCCCCGTGTTCGCAAGAAAGAACATATTCGGGTACGCGTTCATAGCGGCCTCGAGCCTCGCCATCGCGTTCGTGGGCTACCTTGTCTGGGGCCACCATATGTTCACGAGCGGCATGAGCGACACAGCGCGCGTGATCTTTTCGCTCCTTACGTTCATCGTGGCCGTTCCCAGCGGCGTCAAGGTCTTCAATTGGATCGCGAGCCTCTACAAGGGGTCAATCCGCCTGGATGCGCCGCTGCTGTATACGCTGGGGTTCATCTTTCTGTTCTCCATCGGCGGACTCACCGGCCTGGTGCAGGGTGCGCTCGCCACGAGCCTGCACGTGCACGGCACGTACTTCATTGTCGCGCACTTTCATTATGTGATGTTCGGCGGGGCCGCCATGGGGTTCTTTGCCGGCCTTCATTACTGGTTTCCCAAGATGACCGGCCGGCGGTATGAGGAGCACCTGGCGAAATTCGCGTGGGTCTTCCTGTTCATAGGATTCAACATGCTGTATTTTTCCATGTTTGTCCTGGGGTGGGAAGGCATGCCGCGCAGATATTACGACTACCTGCCCCGCTTCAACGGCCCGAATCTGGTCGCGACCATCGGCTCATGGATTCTGGCCGCCGGTTTGATCATCATGTTCTACAATTTCATTCATTCGCTTTTCCGGGGTGAAAAGGCCGGTAGCAACCCCTGGGAGGCGGCGTCGCTCGAGTGGCAGACGCCATCGCCTCCGCCCACGGAGAATTTCGAGACGGCGCCGGTCGTTACCCGGGGGCCATACACATTCAACGACTAGTCTCAGCACTCGTCGTTGCGGGTGCAGTTTCAAATCATGAATAACACAACTCCCATGGAACATCGAGATTATATCGGCGCCAAACTCGGCATGTGGCTCTTCCTGTTCACGGAGATCCTGCTCTTCGGCGGCATGTTCCTCGTCTATGCGGAATACCGCGATCTGCATGCAGCAGAGTTCCATGATGCGGGAAAGGAAATGAGCGTCGTTATCGGCGCCCTGAACACCGTCATCCTGCTCACAAGCAGTTTGACAATGGCCCTGTCGATTTCCGAAATCAAGCGCGGAATGAAGATACGTTCGCTGCTGTTCCAGGCAGCCACCGTGCTTCTCGGCGCCGTATTCCTGGTGAATAAATATTTTGAGTGGAGCGACCACATCCGCAAGGGCCTCTATCCAAACTCGCCGGAGCTGCTCGCGTTAAGCCATGGCAAGGTTCTTTTCTTCGGGCTTTACTACGTCATGACGGGCATCCATGCCCTGCACGTAATCATCGGCATTTCCGTCATCGCGTTCATGCTGGTACTGACACTCCGGAACAGGATATCAGCTTCCGATTATGTGAAACTGGAGAACACGGGGCTGTTCTGGCACATCGTGGACATTATCTGGATATATCTTTTCCCGCTGTTCTACCTCATTCTCTAACGGGATACGGTGGCCTCAATGGATGAGAGCACGAGCCATACCGTCGGCACGAAAACCTTTGTTGCGACATGGATCGCCCTGCTGTGCTTCACCGGACTGACGATCGTGGCAGCCCGGATGCAGCTGGGGCAATGGAGCATGATCGCCAACATCGCCATCGCTTCGGCAAAGGCGAGTCTCGTACTCTGGTTCTTCATGCACCTCAAGTACGAACGCCGGTTGTTCAAGTTTCTGCTCTTCGTGCCGATTCTTACGATCTCGGTGATTATCGGCCTGACGTTTTTCGATTTATGGTATAGATGATAATAAAAGTACATCGTACAGAGTACAAAGTACGGAGTAAAAGAAACTTACTTTGAACTTTGTACTTTGTACTGTGTACTCTGTACTGAGTACCTAATTTGAGGTTATTCATGGTTACCGGCTGGCCCAATCTCTCCAACCCTGCCGACGATACGTTCTTCTTTATCCTCGGCGTATCACTCACCCTGCTTGCCCTGAACACGGGGCTTATGATCTACTTTGTGATCAGGTACAGCAGGAAACGCCACCCCCGGGCCGAGGAAGTTCGGGAGAACACGCCGCTCGAGATCATGTGGACCGTGATCCCCACGATCCTTGTGCTGGCGATTTTCTACGTAGGATGGAAGGGATTCGTGTACATGCGGTCGGCGCCTCCTGACGCCATGGTCGTGAAGGTCGTTGCCAGGCAGTGGTCCTGGTCATTCGGCTACGCCAACGGCAAGGAAACAAACACGCTGAAAGTTCCCGTAGGCAAACCCATCAAGCTCCTGATCACCTCGGCAGACGTGCTGCACAGCCTCTACATTCCTGCATACCGGATCAAGGAAGACGCAGTACCGGGCAGGGAAACCCACCTCTGGTTCCTGCCGGACGAGGCCGGGTCCTATGATCTTTTCTGCACGGAATACTGCGGCCTGGGCCACTCGGCCATGATTACGACAGTTGATGTACTGTCTCAAAAAGATTTCGAGGCGTGGTACAGCGGGGAGAAACCGCCGGAAGCCGCCAAAGCGGGAAAACAACCAGGCAAGCCCGCTGCACCCAAGGCCGGGCACACGGATGATCTCGCCCGCGAAGGCGCCGAACTCGTCCGGACAAAAGGCTGCATCGCATGCCATACGACGGACGGCACGCCGAAAATAGGCCCGACCTTCAAAGGCATATTTGGCAAAAAAGAGATCGTCATACACGACGGCAAAGAGCGTGAGATCACGGTTGACGAGGCATTCATCAGGCAGACGCTGCTGCATCCCGAAATCGACCGGGTCAAAGGCTTTCCGCCGATCATGCCGCCCCAGCAGCTCACGGACGATGAAATCGGCAGGATCGTACAGTACATTAAATCACTGAACTAATATGAATCAGCTCCTGCTCTCTGCACGGCTCTGCCGGCTGCCGCTCTCCCTGTTCGCCGCATGCTCCGCGTTCGCGGGTTTTCTCCTCGTCTCGCCGCACGTCACCCGCGCCCTGATGCCCCTGACGGCTGTATTTCTTCTGGCCAGCGGGGCCTCGGCGTTGAACCAGTGGCAGGAGCGGGACCTGGATTCCAGAATGGCGCGCACGCGCACGCGTCCGCTGCCGTCGGGCAGCATGCGCCCGGGCCAGGCGCTCTTGTTTTCGGCGTTCTGCATCGCCGCCGGCCTCGGCATCCTGTTCCTGTCCGGAAGCATGACAGCAGTGGTGCTCGCTGTCTTCTGCATGCTCTGGTACAACGGCATATATACGCTGCTCAAACGGGTTACCGCCTTTGCTGCAGTGCCGGGCGCCCTCGTCGGCATGATCCCTCCTGCCATCGGGTGGGTCTCCGCCGGGGGTAACCTCAGGGACCGCCGATTGCTTGTCGTTTGCTTTCTCTTCTTTCTGTGGCAAATTCCACATTTCTGGCTCCAGGTTCTGCGCCATGGCTCGGAATACGAGCAGGCGGGCATGCCTTCACTCACCCGCGTATTTACGCGGCGCCAGCTCGCACGCATAACCTTTGCCTGGATCTGTGCGGCGGCGGCAGGCTGCCTGCTGCTCCCCCTCTACGGCTCCGTCCAGTCCCGCGTCGTTCATTTCTCGTTCGTTCCGCTCGCGGGCTGGCTTGTCTGGAGGGGATCATCCCTGCTCGGCACGAACGGCAATGCACCCGTTTCCCCGGTCCTTTCCCGGAGCGTCGACATCTACCTGCTCATCATTCTGGTGCTCCTGTCCGCAGACTGCTCGTTCCTGAGATTCTTATGACCAGGGACCTCGATCCAACAGCGCAGCAGTTGAAACAGCTCCTGCTCGAAATGTCGCCGATCATAGAGGAATACACCGCCGCAGTCTGCCCCGGATGCACAGCTGTCTGCTGCAGGCAGAAGCACGGCATGTACAGCGAGCATGACAGGATCTATCTTGCCGGTCTGGGAGCGGCCGTGCCCGGGCGGGAACCCGGAAGAGACCCGGACGGGCCGTGTCAAATGATGGGGCAACGCGGCTGCATGCTGCCTCGCTGGCTGAGGCCCTTTCGCTGCACGTGGTATTTCTGCGATACGCTCATTTTGGCGCTTCAGGCGGGGCCGCAGCGCACGGCGAGAAAACTGGCCGCGAATATGATGCATGCCATAGAACTCTATCAAACGCTCCCTCCCGGCCGCTAGACTATTCTTCTGTTCCTCGGGCGTCAGACGCATCATTCTCTTTGCATCTTCCTTCAGTTGTGTTAAACTCCGGGCATCACTGATGATTCGCTGCCCTTTCGATTTTTCATACCGGGCATCGGGGAAACAACCATGACAAATCGAACATACGTCCGATCCGTTCTTGTTCTGGGCGTTGCCGCCCTCATTCTGTCCAGCACCGCAGGAGCGCACGCTGACTCCGCCGGCGCACGCATCGGAGAAGAGCTCAGCCTGTTCCAGGACATCCCCTCCGTGTACAGCGCCTCGAAGTACGAGCAGAAGGTCACGGAAGCGCCGTCGTCGGTGAGCATCATTACTGCTGCGGACATCAGGGGCTACGGCTACCGCACCCTCGCGGACATTCTGCGCAGCGTACGCAGCTTTTATGTCACCTACGACCGCAACTACGCCTTCGTCGGCGTCAGGGGGTTCGGCAGGCCTCAGGATTACAACAACCGCATACAACTGCTCATCGACGGGCACCGCGCAAATGACAATCTCTACGACATGGCGGCCATCGGTACGGACGCCGTCCTCGATGTGGATCTGATAGACCGCATCGAAATCATCCGGGGGCCCGGCTCATCCCTCTACGGCAGCAGCGCCTTCTTTGCCGTTGTAAATGTCATTACAAAACGGGGCCGCGATCTGCGGGGAACGGAGATTTCGGGCGAGGCAGCGAGCTACGATACCTATAAAGGCCGGCTGAGCTATGGCAACCGTTTCGGAAACGGCGTGGAGGCAATTGTATCCGGTTCGCTGTATGACAGCAAAGGCAGGAACCTGTATTATCCTGAATTCGACCAGGCCGTTTCTTCTGATCCCCGGGCGGCAAACAACAACGGGACAGCGTACAACGCCGATTATGACCGCGCCTACAATCTTTTTTCCAAATGGTCCTACCACGATCTGACGATCGAAGGTGCATACAACTCCCGGACCAAGGGGATATCCTCCGGCGTGTTCGACACGGATTTTAACAACTCCGAAACCAAGACAGTAGACAGGCGCGGGTATCTGGATATGCGGTATGAGCACTCCCTGGGGCCGCAGACTGATCTCACGGCGCGCCTGTTCTATGACTATTACCAGTATACGGGCATCTACAATTCCATCGTTCTCCTGGGCATCGTGAACAAGGACTGGGCTTGTGCAAATGGATGGGGCGGCGAGCTCAAGCTGTCATCCCGCCTTTTCGATCGTCATCACGTCATTCTCGGGACGGAGTATCTGTATAACAACCAATTGGATCAGACCAATGAGGATTTTTATCCTCACGTGTATGAACTCAATAACCGGCGGCGGTCCCGTGTCACGGCACTGTATGCACAGGATGAATATGCGCTGAACAAAAACGTCACGCTCTTTGCCGGACTTCGCTACGACCAGTATGACACATTCGGAGACACCACCAACCCGCGGCTGGCGCTCATTTTCACCCCCTGGGAGCGGGGCGTCGTGAAGTTCGTCTACGGGACTGCCTTTCGTGCGCCCACACCCTTCGAGCTCTATTATAACAGTCCCACGAACATTGCTAACCCCGACCTCAAACCCGAAAAGATCAGGACCTCCGAACTCGTGTTCGAACAATATGTGAGCGAACACCTCCGGGCGTCGGCATCGCTCTTTGAGTATCATATCAGCAATCTGATCAATCAGACCGAGGCATCACCGGGAGTAACGGTCTTTAAGAATTTCGACCAGATCAAGGCGCACGGCATTGAAGTGGAGATCGAGGACCGATGGGCATCCGGTGTGGAAGGACGGTTCAGCTACACCCTGCAGAAAGCAACGGATTCAGTAAGCGGCACGGTGCTCTCCAACTCGCCTGAGCACCTGGCAAAACTCAATGTGATGCTGCCGCTCTTCCGGGACGCCCTCTTCGCGGGAATCGAAGAGCAGTACACCGGCGCTCGGAAAACGCGCTCAGGCGAATCCGTGAATGATTTTGTCGTGACCAATCTTACGTTCACGGGACGCCGCATAACGCCCCGGCTCGACGTCTCTGCGAGCGTATACAATCTCTTCGACAGGAAATACAGGGATCCGGTTTCGTCCGATATGATCCAGCAGACGATCGTGCAGGACGGCAGAAACTACCGGCTGAAGATCACCTATGCATTTTAAGATTGGATTTTCATCGGGACATCAGCCGTCAAATGCGGGTGGCTCCACCGAGCATCGCGACAGCAGGCTGACTGCGTGCATGCTGCGCCCGGAGAAGAAAAGATGCGGTGCCGGGCCGCAAGTAAATGCACTGAGGCGCATCGTGATTGCTGCAGTGCTGATCGCAGCCGGTGTGCTTGCTGCCGCATCCCACCTCCCGGCTGCGGAAAAAGCGGATAAAATCATCGTCCTTGTCAGTTCGTCGGAACCGCCATTCGAGGAAACGCTTGCTGGTTTCCGAGCCTCCCTGGCAAAGCAGGGCATCCCTGTTGACGTGGAAATCCGCCGTCTCAACAGTGATCCCTCCCAGGCCTCGCTTGCCGTCGAGCAGATGAAGAAAAATCCACCGCAGCTGATCTTTGCAATGGGGTCCCTCGGAACGGATGCCGCGGCCAGAAACCCTGCCGACATTCCTGTTGTTTCCTGCCTTGTCCTTCGAACGGACCGGTTGACTGCAACAGCACACGCAACAGGCGTGGGTCTTGAGTTCCCGTTGAAAACGCAATTCGAGCGGTTGAAGACGATCCTGCCCCGGGTCAGGACCGTCGGCGTCATCTATAATCCGGCGGAAAACGAAATCCGCGTGGAGGAAGCTACCCGAATTGCCGGGAATATGGGTATCAAACTCGAAGCACGCGAGGTCGAATCTCCCCGCGACGTCCCCTCCGCTCTGCATGCGTTGTCCAGACGTGTCGACGCGCTGTGGGGGCTCGCGGATACGACGACACTGTCCC
>DATHDE010000260.1:0-19274 GCA_035490495.1 Nitrospirota bacterium | reverse complement strand
GTTTTGATCGGGTACGGGGCGGTCGTGCTGCTGACCAAAACGGATATTGTTTCCCTGCCGCGGGACGTCTACCAGGTGGATCACCTGCCTTTGCTCACGTCGGGCTTCGATATATTCTCTGTATCGCTGACTGCTATCGGGATCAGCTTTCTTGCGACGATCTATCCGGCCTGGCAGGCCGCGCGCCAGGATCCGGTCGAGGTGCTGCGCTACGAATAATGAAGAGGATTGGCAAAAGACGCGGACATTTTCTACATTCAGGAGGCTGGTATGGCGCAAAAAGGCGGATTTAAGCGGTTCATCATCACCCTCATTCTGCTCGTATTGCTCGTCGTTGTGTTCATCCTTTTTGGAGGCGGCAACCTGCTGAAAAAGTCGGGGAGCTGGCTCAGCGGCGTGGGGAAACAGGCTGAAGATGTCAAGAAGGACATCGAACATAAGGCATCCAACGTCGAGAAAACCGTTGAAAAAGGCATTGACACCTTCAAACAGGGAGATAAAAAATAGAACGGGAAGGCATCCATATCAAGGATCTTCGCAAGTCGTTTCAGAGCGGTCCTGAGACGCTGAAGGTGCTCGAAGGCATTGATCTCGATATCCGCACTGGGGAGATGCTCGCCATCGTGGGCGCATCGGGCGTGGGAAAAAGCACATTTCTCCACATCCTCGGCGCCCTTGACCGCCCCACGTCCGGAAAGGTCTTCTACGGAGATACGGATGTCTTCAGCCTGGACGGCGACAGGCTGGCGAAATTCAGGAACGGACATGTGGGGTTCGTATTCCAGTTTCATCATTTACTGCCGGAATTTTCAGCCCTGGAAAATGTGATGATGCCCGCCCTGATCCGGAAATCAGCGCAGGGGGAAGCCGAAAAACAGGCTACTCGTGCCCTGACCGACGTTGGTCTGGGAAACAGACTGCATCACCGTCCGGGCGAACTTTCCGGCGGTGAGCAGCAGCGAGTTGCCGTAGCGCGTGCTCTTATGCTGGGGCCTGACGTCGTGCTGGCGGACGAACCAACGGGGAACCTTGACAGCCATACGGGCGAAGCGGTTCACGATCTGCTGCAGTCCATCAACAAGACAAAGCGTATCACCTTCATTATCGTAACGCATAATGATAAGCTTGCTCATCGTGCCGACCGCGTGCTTCGGATGACCGAGGGAAGGCTGGTTCAAGAAAAATAATCCGGAATCGCTCCAGAGGAAAACATTGATGGATCAACGGGATGATAGCGCCTGTCACCGTAGTATCTTTTTTCTTTCCCCTTGACTTTATTAAGCATTAACCCGTAATATTCAAACGTTTATTGTCAGCTTTCACTACGGGGATCGACTGCATGAACATTCTCTTTTTTCAAGCTGCTCTCGGTATTTATCTCGTCTCAGCGGCAGGGTATATCATGTACATTCTGAAGCCTGACCGAACATGGACCAGTACTGCCTCGCTCTGGCTGGCTGTCCTTGGGTTTCTGAGTCAAATTACCTATTTCACCCTGCGCTGGACCGAATCGGGCAGGATTCCGATTACGGGATTCTTCGAGGCGATTAATTTCCTGGGGATGGGCATTATTTTCGTCTTCCTGATCATGGAATTCCGCTACAAGATCGCGGCACTCGGCTCGTTCATGCTTCCGCTTGTCATCATCTTGATGGTCCCCGTCCTTTTCCTCTCCACCACGATAAAAGAGCTGAATCCCATGCTCAAGAGCGGTTGGCTCGGCGTGCACACGAGCCTGGCCGTGTTCGGTGACGCTGCTTTTGCCTTTGCCTGCATCGTGTCGATCATGTATCTCATCCAGGAGCGGCAGGTGAAGGCAAAGCGATTGGGCGCCATTTTTCACCGGTTGCCGTCGCTGGAGATCATGGACACCCTCGGGTACCGCGCATTGACCATAGGATGGCCTCTGTTCACGCTCGGCATGATTAGCGGCTCCATCTGGGCGAACATCGCCTGGGGCACCTACTGGAGCTGGGACCCCAAGGAAACATGGTCCCTCATCACGTGGGTGGTTTACCTGGCGCTTCTGCATCTTCGCACCATCGGCTGGCGAGGCAGAAAAATGGCGGTGCTTTCCATAGCGGGATTCATGTTCGTGCTGATCAGCTTCTATGTGGTCAGCCGGGTAAATATCGGAAGACATACGTTTTAAGGCGGCATTGCATGGGGATTGTCGTAGTCGGTCTTAGTTATAAAACGGCGCCTGTAGATGTGCGGGAAAAGCTGTCCTTTCCAGAAGCCACGGTGCCCGAGGCGCTCAAGTCGCTTATGGCATACGAAGGGATCAGAGAGAGCCTGATCCTGTCTACGTGCAACAGGGTGGAAATATATTGCGTTGTCCACGACACTGCGCACGACGTGGAGCAGATACGTAAATTTATTTCAGATTACCATAAGCTCTCCCCGCAATCCCTGAAAGACGCGCTGTATGTGCAGAGCGATGCTGACGGGGTGCGCCACGCTTTCCGCGTAGCATCGAGTCTCGATTCCATGGTTGTGGGCGAACCGCAGATCCTCGGCCAGTTGAAAGACGCCTTCGACATCGCACTGAAGACAAAAACGACCGGTGCGGTTTTGAACAAGCTCCTGAAAAAGGCCATTTCTGTTGCCAAGCGTGTGCGTACGGAAACGAAGATCGCCGAGAGTGCTGTTTCCATAAGCTTTGCGGCAGTGGAGCTTGCGCGGAAAATTTTCGGCGATCTTGAAGGCAAAACCGTCATGCTCCTCGGGGCGGGCGAGATGGCCGAACTGGCTGCCCGGCATCTTTTGAACAACGGCGTGAAAAGCGTGCTCGTCGCAAACCGCACCTTTGAGCGGGCGGTGGAGCTTGCCAAGGAATTCAACGGAAGCGCGGTCCGCTTCGAGGATTTTCCCGATGAAATGGTCATGGCTGACATCCTGATCTGCTCCACGGGCGCTTCCACGTATGTGGTAAAGCACGACATCGTGAGCAAAGCGCTCAAGAACCGGCGGCAGAAGCCGATCTTTATGATTGATATATCCGTGCCGCGCAACATCGACCCGGAAGTGAACAAGATCGACAACGTCTATCTCTACGACATCGACGATCTGCAGGGCGTGGTGAACTCGAATATCGAAGGAAGGGCCCGTGAAGCGGAGAAGGCTGAAGAAATCATCAGGGGCGAGGTAGACACCTACCTTGAATGGGAACGATCTCTCGACGCGGTGCCCACCATCGTCGAGCTTCGGGACAAAGTCGAGGAAATACGCAAGCGCGAACTCGAGAAAACCCTCTGCCAGCTGGCCGCCCTGACGGACGACCAGCGAAAATCCATAGAAGCGATGTCATCAGCCATCGTCAACAAGATTGTACATGCACCCATCGTCGTGCTGAAGCAGCAGGCGTCCAAGCGGGACAGCGACGAATTCTTCGCCATGGCGCGCAGAATGTTCAACCTCGACAAGGAACTCAAAAAGCACGTCCACGAGAAGGGTTTTGGTTCGGATGCAGCCGCCACCTGCAAGGAACGCGATGCAGTAAAAGAGTGAGTCTGCAGCAATACATTCGACATGCGTGAGCGCGGACCGTTGCGATTTCTTACTTTCATGCACCGGTGTCCATCCGTGTTTCCATGCAGTTCCAGCGTTTTTCCATCGAGCAAAGGAGCGCCGAGTGCGAAAAGAGATCAGGATCGGTACCCGGGGCAGCGCCCTGGCGTTGTGGCAGGCTGAGTGGGTCAAAGCGGAGCTGGAGAAGAAATACCCCGGCATGGCAGTATCACTTACCAAGATCAAGACCACGGGCGACAAGATCCTCGACGTCCCTCTTGCGAAGGTCGGGGGGAAGGGGCTTTTCGTGAAGGAAATAGAAGAAGCCATGCTGAACCGCGAGATCGACATTGCCGTGCACAGCATGAAGGATGTGCCGACGTTCTTTCCTGACGGGCTCCACCTGTCATGCATTACCAGGCGCGAAGACGCGCGTGATGCGCTTTTTTCAAGGAACAATGTGAAGTTCAAGGATCTTCCCAATGCGGCGAACATCGGTACGAGCAGCCTTCGGAGGCAGGCGCAGATAATGCATGTGCGGCCTGATTTTGTAATCCATCAGCTGCGCGGGAATGTGGACACCCGCCTCCGGAAATTGAAAGAAGGGCAGTATGACGCCATCATCCTGGCTGCTGCGGGCGTAAAACGGCTTGGACTTGCAGACAATGTCACGGAATACATTGAGCCGGAAGTGAGCCTTCCGGCCATCGGCCAGGGAGCCCTGGGCATCGAATGCCGTGTGGATGACCGGGAGCTGAACGACATGATCTCGTTTTTCAATCACGCCGATACACGTACCTGTGTGACAGGAGAACGCGCGCTCCTGCGCAGGCTCGAAGGCGGATGTCAGGTCCCGATCGCGTGCTACGGCCGGATGATAAGCGGCAAGCTTCACCTCGACGGCCTCGTCGGAAGCGTCGACGGCAAGAGGATTATTCGAGAAAGCATCGAAGGGGATGCGGACAAGGCGGAGAAACTCGGCGTAGAGCTTGCTGAGAGCCTGCTGGAAAAAGGCGCTGATGTAATTCTGCGCGAGGTATACGGCCAGACGGGCGATTACAGCGGGAATAATTTATTGGAGAATTAAACTTTTTTAATCACAGAGATACGCGAATCAATACAGAGGTACTGTCATCCTGAGCGAATCGAGGGACCCGGGGTTCCCGATCAACAGCACCGCTGGATACGCGCGATAAGCTGTTAGGCGGCTCTGAGCCGGGTTCTTCTGCCGTGGAGTTCCCTCCGCGCTTATGAAGGGCTCCTTCAGAATGTCACCCCTTATGTATCTGCGCTCAACCGTGTTCATCTGTGGTCCCCTTCTCATTTCACATGGAAAAATCACTTGGAAAAGTATATTTGATCGGCGCAGGCCCGGGCGATCCCGGCCTCATAACGGTGAAAGGGCTGGAATGCGTCAGAAAGGCCGACGTGGTCGTCTACGACTACCTTGCAAACGAACGGCTCCTTGACCAGCGCAGGTCGGATGCCGAGCTTGTCTACGTGGGCAAACAGGGCGGACGGCACACGCTCCCGCAGGATAACATCAATGCACTGATCGTGCAGAAGGCCCGCGAAGGCAAGATCGTCGCGCGGCTGAAAGGCGGAGATCCCTTCATTTTCGGCCGCGGCGGCGAAGAAGCTGAAGAACTTGCGGATCACGGTATCCCCTATGAAGTTGTTCCGGGAGTCACGGCAGCCACGGCTGTTCCTACATACGCCGGTATTCCGCTTACGCATCGCGAGCACACGGCGAGCGTTGCGTTTGTGACGGGCCACGAGGACCCGACCAAAGCGGAATCCCAGGTGCACTGGGACCGGATTGCAACAGGCATCGGTACGCTTGTGTTCTTCATGGGCATGAAAAATCTTCCAAGCATTGTGGATAATCTTACCTCGAACGGCAGAAGTCCGGACACGCCTATTGCGGTTATCCAGTGGGGAACGCGTACGGATCAGCGGGTGGTGACCGGCACGCTCGGTGATATCGTGCCCAGGGTAAAAGAGGCGAAGCTCGGACCGCCTGCCATCATCGTTGTGGGCGAAGTCGTCAAACTCAGGGAAAAGCTGAACTGGTATGAATCCAAACCGCTTTTCGGGAAACGCATCATCGTAACGCGTTCACGCGATCAGGCCAGCGTGTTCGCCGAAATGCTGATCGACCTCGGAGCCACCACCATCGAACTGCCTACCATCGACGTGGTTCCGCCCGCGAGCTGGGACGAGCTTGATGCGGCCGTCAACAAACTCGAAACATACTCCTGGCTCATATTTACGAGTGCGAATGCAGTCAGGTTTTTCATGGAGCGCCTGCGCGAGCTGGGCAGGGACGTGCGCACGCTGAAAGGCGTGAACATATGCACCGTAGGGCCCAAGACGGCTGAATCGCTCGGGATTTACGGGCTCAAAGCCGATCTCATCCCCGGGGAATTCAAAGCAGAGGGCGTGCTTGCCGCACTCGGCGGCACCGGGGTCCGAGGGAAGCGATTCCTGATTCCGCGTGCAAAGCTTGCACGGGAGCTCATCCCGGATACATTGCGGGAACAGGGTGCCGAAGTGACCGTAGCGACGGCCTATGAAAACGTCAAACCCGCATCCGATGTTGAACGGGTAAAAAAACTATTCGCAGAGCATAAAATTTCAGCGGTGACGTTCACGAGCTCGTCGACCGTCCATAATTTTGTTGAAATGATAGGACAAAAAGAGTATAAAGCACTCATGAACGGCGTGGTCGTGGCATGCATCGGTCCTGTCACGGCGAAAACAGCGAACGAATACGGCATGAAGACGAACGTCATGCCGCATGAGTATACGATTCCGGCCTTTGTTGATGCGTTGACTGAATATTTTAAAGCGAACAGGTAGAATTTGCTCTCGATTACCCGGATAAACCTGCGCGGCACATGCGAGAGTGATTCGGAAGGAGAAATACATGATCAGCATTTCCGAAGTGGCAGCAGATAAAATCAAAGAGATCCTGAAAGTGGAGGGCGTTCCCAATCACGGACTCCGCGTGACTGCGGGCGGCGGAGGGTGCTGCGGACCGTCCTATGAAATCATGATTGACGACAAGGCGGGAGACGGGGACACCATCGTGGAAATGAACGGCGCCAAGCTTTTCGTTGACGCCTCCACTGCAAAAGTCCTTGACGGCGCTGAGCTGGGATTTATCAGCGACGAACGGGGAGAGGGTTTCGTGCTCGGCTTCCCGAACGGCGCGCCAACGGGCGGCAGCTGCGGGTGCGGGGGCGAAGAACCCGGGCACAGCCACGGCGGCGGATGCGGCTCGGGCGGGTGCGGGTGCTCTTAAATCAGAATTAGGTTCGGAGGCCAGAGTATGGAACGAAATGCCGAGTTTTCATCAAACGTTCTCTGAACTCCGGACTCAAGACTCTGAACGGTAATCCGAACCAAAGAGGTAGCTGTATGTTTCAGCCATTTTACCGGCCACGACGGCTGCGGGCCAACGAAAATATCCGGCGCATGGTGCGGGAGACGAAACTTTCCCCCGATGATTTCATCTATCCGCTCTTTGTCACGCACGGCAAGGGAGTGAAAAAAGAGATCAGCTCCATGCCGGGGAATTTTCAGCAGTCCATTGAAAATCTTGTGAAGGACTGCGGAGAAGTCCATACACTCGGCATTCCCGCGGTGATTCTGTTCGGTATTCCGGAGCATAAAGACGAGCTCGGCAGCGAAGCCTATTCCGACGAGGGCATCGTCCAACATGCAATCAAGGCCATTAAAAACAAGCTTCCTGAACTGGTCGTCATAACCGACGTCTGTCTCTGCGAATATACAAGCCACGGTCACTGCGGATTGATCAAGAACGGCGTAGTGCAGAACGATGCGACGCTCGAACTGCTGGCCAGGGAGGCTGTTTCCCATGCCAAGGCAGGAGCGGACATGGTCGCACCGTCGGACATGATGGACGGCAGGGTGGGCGCACTACGGCATGCCCTGGATACAGAAGGTTATTCCGACACGCCGATTATGGCGTATGCGGCAAAATACGCTTCAAGTTTCTACGGTCCGTTCCGCGAAGCAGCCGAATCCACGCCGCAGTTCGGCGACCGCCGCTCCTACCAGATGGATGCTCCGAACAGCCGCGAGGCGCTGCGCGAAGTCGCCCTCGACATCGACGAAGGCGCGGACATTGTTATGGTCAAACCGGCATTGTCCTATCTCGACATCATCTTCCAGGTAAAGCAGCAGTTCAACCTGCCTGTGGCAGCCTACAATGTCAGCGGGGAATTCTCGATTATCAAAGCCGCGGCCAAACTGGGCTGGATCGACGGCGAGCGCGCTATGATGGAGTCGCTTATTTCGATCAAGCGTGCGGGTGCTGATATGATTCTGACGTATTTCGCGAAAGAAGCTGCAATGCTGCTGAACAGCAAATCCTGAGAGTAACCACAGCATGCACGCACGCGGGGCACTCGTAAACGCCGGCCGGCGGATGAACGCGGTTTAAGACCGGAAAAGCCCCGAATTGAACCAGGGAGAACGCACGGCATGGTTTAGAAGCAGAGATTTCTCAGTGCCCTATGATCGCCGTGGTGAACGGTTGTGAATGCATCAACTAAACTCATGATCCTATTTTTATCCTTGGTCATCTGAGTTCATCTGTGGCTCCAAATGCCATAAGATCACCCCACTTTTCCTCGCATTCTGTGCGCCATTTTTCAGGGGCTGTTCATGCACAGCGCTGACGGGGGAACATCCATGGAAGATTCCGCACCCGACCAAGAACTGCACCACGAAATATTCGGCTCCATTCTCGACCGGACGGAGTTGACCCCGTTTCTGCTGCTGCGTGCAAAGGACTACCACGTCGCCCTCAAACAGGCAACAAAAATGATGGCAAACCGCGGCTTCGACACCCTCGAAGGAGTCGGTCTGCCGCTGGGCGAGCGTGAACGCGCAGTCCGGTACATCGAACGCGCCTACGCCTATTTTTTCGACGGCCTTTTCCCATTTACAAAAAAACAGCTGGAAGGCCTCGTTACCCTTCCATCGCCCAATGCAGATATCTATCGTGCCTGCCTTCGAGCAATTGAAGCGGCCGCGGCGGCGCTGGAGGATCCCGGTCTCAGATGCCTGGTGGACGCAGATCCCCGGAACTTGTTCCTGCTTGCTGCTTCAAAACGGTATCCGCGCGTTTTTCACGGGTACGAAGGCAGAACAGAGGACATTCCTGTGTCATGGCAGCAGGCAGGATGCGCACTGCTCAAAATGTGTCATTTGATAAAGTCCATCGAAGAGGACAGCCAGGATATCAATGACTATGCCGAACTCGGCTTTTTCCTGAAGAAACAGGGAAGGCGCCTGAATGATCTTTATCAGTATGCATGGGAAAATCCGGAAACGCTTCCGGAAACGGAATCCGCCCGCAGAGCATTCGTAAAGATATCATCATTTTTTCACAAACTGAACGAGTCTCTGTCCTTCGACCGCTCCCGGGGCTGCCTTGTGTTTAAGAGCGGCGATGGCGTTGAGGTTGAGATCGAGGAAATCAAAGCCCGACTGAAGAGCCCGGCGAGCATGGTCACCAAGCTCGGCAAAGACGTGGAAGGCGAAGCCTACGATATTCGCGATATTCTCGCCATTACGTTCATTCTGAGGAATATGGACGATACCTTAACGCTTTTCCACGCGCTCCAGAAACGGGGCGTAATCCTGCAGGAGAACACGGAATCGCATTCTATAACACAGACGCTGTACAGCAATCCGGAGAGTATGATCGAGGCGGTGCGGCGGCTGGCCGCAAGCCTTTCGCTCAGCAGCGGCGGCGGTGTGCTGCCTGACGAGGACGGCCTGCGAATGCGCGCGAAAATGTTTTACGAGTCTCTCAGCATGAATGCTGAAAAAAATCGCCATACCTCTCGCGGCCACCGCAAATTCCAGTGCAAGATTGCTTTTTCCCTCCCCCTGCACCGCTCGCTCGAAACCAATGAAATTCTGGTTCCCGGAACGACCCTTTACGCAAACAGGAAGCGGATGCCGATAAAGACAGAGCAACACACCTTGGGCGTCGAGCTGCGCATTTCCGACGTGGAGAGCTGGCGCTCGTCCGAATACAGGGCCGACTCGCATCACGATGCCTACAAGTTCCGGCAGCACATATCCGTCATGAACAGGGTGTTCAAAAATCAGTTTACTTTTCCTGAAGAATGTATCCCCCAGCTCAGGAAGGACCAAGCGCAGCTGTTTTCCTGATGCGCCATCACTGCCTGAAAAGAGAGAATGCATGAAGAAAGTCGATGCTGCATTGTTGGATGACTTGACATCGAAGGCCAAAGCGTCACCGCGCAAACGGGCCCATTTTAATCTCCATCCCGAGTTAATCGATCCCGTGCAGCGGCTCTGCGTAGCTGTAGAGCCGGAAACATACATCCGTCCGCACCGGCACGCGGACCCCGCGGTGAGCGAAGTTTTTCTCCTTCTCCGGGGATCCGTCACGCTTCTTTTTTTCGACGAAGAAGGCATGGTTGTCGATCGCAGCATTCTATCCGCCTCGGGACCTGTTTTGGCCGCCGAAATACCGGCAAACATGTGGCATACTGCAGCGTCGCTTGAAAAGGGGACCGTATTTTTTGAGATTAAACAGGGGCCGTATGTAAAACCGAGCGAACGTAACAGCGCTGCCTGGGCTCCGCCTGAGGGGGATCCGGGAGCCCAGACTTTTGTTCAGAGGTTCAAACAGGCAAAACCAGGAGATTCGTTTAAATAGCTGTGTAAAGAACAGTTGTTTTGTAAGTGAGAGGCCACTTTTTCCTTGCATTCCTTCAGGGGCTGTGTTAAAAGATTACCAACACTCTGGGACTTCTCTCGGGAGTGGGCAAGTGCTTTTGCCCACTCTTTTTATTTGGGGGCAGCATGGTTGCAGACAATGACCGGATACGGGAGCTTGTGGATCCAATCCTGGCGTCGCGGGGGCTTTCTCTCTGGGACTTGGAGTTCCAGAAGCACGGACCCAAGTGGCTGCTCAGGATTTATATCGACCGTGAAGAGCCGGGTGTAACCTTAAGTGATTGCGAGGCAGTAAGCAGAGACCTGGGCGCTATTCTGGATGTCGAAGATGTTATTCCGCACGCCTATACACTGGAAGTGTCGTCGCCCGGTCTGGACAGGGCGCTGAGCAAACCGGAGCATTTCGTCCGCTTTGCCGGTTGGCGTGTCAAGATCAAGACGTATCAGCCCATGGAAGGTCAGAAAGTTTTTATCGGGAAACTGACCGGGTTCTCCGGCAACACTGTTTCAATAGAGGTTGACGGAGGCAAGATCATTGCATTACCGATTCCCGATATTGCGAAGGCATCGCTGGAAGTCGAATTTTAATAAAAGCAGCGGGCCATGGATAGCAAAGATGCGCGGATCGCAAGAACGTGACTTTTCAATCTGTGTTTGTCAGTGTTCAGCTGCAGTTGCTGTGAATTCTTTTTTATGTCCCGTTTTGTCAGGCGAGGAGGAATGACCGATGAGTCAGGAATTGATTCATGTGATCGACCAGATCAGCAAGGAAAAAGGCATATCCAAGGAGATGGTGATCGAGGCCGTTGAATCGGCGCTCGTAAGCGCGGCCAAGAAAAAGTACGGAACACAGCGCATCGCCGTGCAGATCGACCCGAAACGGGGAGACATCGTAATGTATGCCTATAAAAAGGTCGTGCCCATCGTGACGAACCCGGCCGAGGAGATAACCCTCGAAGAAGCTCAATCCCTTTTCCCTGAAGCACAGATGGAAGGCGAGGTGCCCCTTCAGGTTGAATTCGAGGGCTTCGGCCGGATTGCGGCTCAGACGGCGAGGCAGGTCATCGTACAGAAAGTACGCGAGGCTGAGCGGGATGTTATTTTCAAGGAGTTCAATGACAAAATAGGCCAGCTCGTGAACGGCATCGTGCTTCGCCACGAGAAGGGGGCCTACTATATCGACCTTGCCAAGACCGAAGCGGTGCTGCCCGCGCGGGAGCAGGTGCCCCGCGAGAGCTACCGCCGCGGGGACCGTATCAGGGCATATGTCATGGAAGTGCGGGACACATCGAAAGGGCCGCAGGTCGTGCTGTCGAGGGCTCACCCGGAATTTGTTGCCCGGCTGTTTGAGATGGAGGTGCCCGAGATTTATGAAAACATTGTCGAGATCAAAGGCGTTGTGCGTGAAGCAGGCGACCGGACCAAGATCGCTGTTGCTTCAAAAGAATCCCAGGTAGACCCTGTCGGCGCGTGTGTGGGCATGAAGGGCTCTCGTGTGCAGGCCGTAGTCCGCGAACTGCGGGGTGAAAAGATAGACATCATTCCCTGGTCGGAAGATCCCCGCATATATATCGCCAAGGCGCTCAGCCCCTCGGTCGTGGAAAAAGTGGGCGTTACCGAAGAGGACAAGTCGGCCCTGGCGGTTGTTGCCGATTCCCAGCTGTCGCTCGCTATCGGCAAGAAAGGGCAAAACGTCAGGCTTGCCGCGAAGCTGACCGGCTGGAAGATCGACATCCTCAGCGAGTCCGAGTACGACCAGGAGCGTCAAAAGGAGCGGGAGCAGGAGATCGAGGCAGCCATTGTTGAAGAGACGCGTAAAATGGCCGAGGAATCCGTTGCCGCTGAATTACAGCAGGACCAGGAGAACGGAGTGACACCGCAGCAGGCGGCATTGATGGCCATTGAAGGCGTGGGCCAGAAGACAGCTGAGCATTTCATCGAAGCCGGCTACGACACGGTTGAAAAGATAGCGGATATGTCGGATGAGGAAATCCTGGCAGTCCCGGGCATCGATGCCAGAACGGCGCAGAAGATCCTGTTTTCGGCACGAGAGTTGCGGAAAAAGTAGCGCCAGTCGCTGTGTTCACGGAGATCAGGGTGCATCAGGCGGAAAGAACCTGCATCGGTTGCCGGAGCGCGAAGGAAAAGCACGAACTCGTAAGGGTGGTCGCGGGGCCGAACGGTTTGCTGATCGACTACCGAGAAAAACTCCCCGGGCGAGCAGCATATGTGTGCCCGACAGGGGGATGCATCAAGAAGGCGATGTCGGCAGCAGTCCTGTCCCGGGCATTCCGTTCGCAAATCGCAGCACCCCGTGCTGATGATTTCATCAAGCTGCTCGCCGGCATGGTCAGGGGAAAAATTCAGTCGTTGCTTGCGATTGCGCGAAAAGCCAATATGACAGCGGCCGGTTACTCAGCCGTGAAGGACGCCCTCGATAAAAAGCGCGTCAGCCTCCTGTTGTTTGCGGAGGATCTCGCGGAAGGTACGCGGGAAAAGATCGAGGCACAAAGAACGGATATGCCTCCCCGCGAAACGCTTTTCAAGCGTGATGAGTACGGCTCGCTTTTTAATCGTGAACTCATCGGCGTTGCGGGGATTCTGGACGCAGGCCTCGCGAATGCAATTCTGCATGAGGTGAGAAGATTAAAGAGCTTGCTTAACAATGGTAACTAGAGTAAAATACCACATTCAGGTGATGTGCGGAGGGAACTAGATTTTATGACCGTTATCAGGGTGCACGAACTCGCAAAAAAAATGGGGGTCGAAAGCAAGGACCTTATTTCGGTGCTCGAGAAGATGGGCATCAAGGGGAAAACACCGTCCAGCGGGCTCGATGAAAAAGAGACAAAATCCCTGATTGACAAGCTGAAGGCCGTTCGCAAGGAAAAAGAGAAGGAGAAGGAAAAAATAAAAAAAGAGAAAGAGGCTGCCGACCCTCTGGCCAGCAGAGAGGAGCGTCTGAAAAAAGCGGCGGCCCTGATCGGAAAATTCTCGTCGTCCCTCGAAAAACCGGGTGCGAAACCCAAGCCGGCGCCTATTCCTCCCCTGCCCAAGCCGGCAATGCCTGCGCCGCCCGTTATTCCTCCTGCACCGCACGCACGCGAGGCACAGCAGCCAAAGTCCAGTGAACCAGCGGTTGCATCAGCACAGCCGCTTCCGGAAGCGCAGGCGGCACGTCCGCAGCCTGCGCCTGCTAAGCCGGCGGCGACGCCTGCCATGCAGAGGCCACCGAGCGGCTTTTCGCGGCCGGCACGTCCCGGGGAAAGGAAAACGTTCGGTTCACCGGTCATATCACCGTCCCAGGTTCCTGCTTCCCTTGCTCCGCCGCCGTCGGCTCCGGGAAAACCGTCTCCCAAGAAGAAATGGCAGAAAAAACAGACGGATAAGGAAGAACGCGAGTTTCGGGAAAAGCCGTCGTTCAAGAAACTGCCGGACCTGAAAACCCTGCCGACGGGTAAACGACCGGGAAAGAAGGACGAGCGCGCTGCCCAGCAAAGCGATATTTCGGAAATCACAAAGCCGCGCAAGAAAGTCGTCAAAATCCAGGAAGGATGCACCATCAAGGAATTTGCCGAGGTCATGGGTCAGAAGGTCGGCGACGTCATCAAGAAGCTCATGGCCATGGGCGTCATGGCGACGCAGAACCAGCCCATGGACATGGACGCTGCGCTTCTGATGGCTGATGAATACGGCATCAAAGCGGAAGTCGCGAGCATCGAATCCGCCGAGGACGTGCTCGAGGAAAAAGCGGATGCTGCCGAGGCCCTGGTGCTGCGGCCGCCGGTGGTTACGATCATGGGGCACGTGGACCACGGCAAAACGTCGCTGCTCGATGCAATCCGCGAAACGAATGTTGTTTCGAAGGAAGCCGGAGGCATTACGCAGCACATCGGCGCATACCAGGTCAGCTTGAAAGGCAGGGACATTACGTTCCTCGATACGCCCGGCCACGCCGCGTTCACGGCAATGCGCGCCCGTGGAGCGCAGGTCACGGACATTGTTATTCTCGTTGTTGCTGCCGACGACGGCGTGATGCCGCAGACGCGCGAAGCGATCAGCCATGCGAAAGCCGCGGGCGTGCCGATCATCGTGGCCATCAACAAGATCGACAAGCCCGAAGCGAAACCCGACCGGGTCAAACAGGAGCTTTCAGAATTCGAGCTCATCCCCGAGGAATGGGGCGGCCAGACCATTTTCTGCGAAGTTTCGGCGAAGAAGAAAATAGGCCTTGAGCACCTGCTCGAGATGGTCCTCATCCAGGCCGACGTGCTGGAACTCAAGGCGAACCCCGACAAGATGGCACGCGGCACGATCATCGAGGCGAAACTGGACAAGGGCAGGGGGCCGGTGGCCACCGTGCTCGTGCAGTCCGGCACGTTGAAGAACGGGGATATTTTCGTTACCGGCGTTCAATTCGGAAGGGTGCGGGCGCTCATCAACGACAAAAGCGAACGCGTGGAACTGGCATCGCCTTCCGTTCCTGTTGAGGTGATCGGATTCTCAGGGGTACCCCTTGCGGGTGACCGCTTTGTCGTGCTCGAGGAGGAGCGCAAGGCACGCCAGATCGCCGAGGTCCGCCAGGCCAAGCAGCGGACAACTGAAATGGCCAGCATGAAGAAGGTCACGCTCGAAGATCTGCATACGCAGATCCAGGAAGGCATGGTCAAGGAACTCAACATCGTGATCAAGGCCGATGTATCCGGTTCCGCTGGCGCGATCGTGGATTCGCTCGAAAAACTGTCCACGGCCGCTGTCAAACTCAAGGTCATACACAGCTCTGTCGGCGCCATTACTGAAACCGACGTTATGCTTGCTGCAGCGTCGAATGCCATTATCATCGGATTCAACGTGCGGCCCGAACCCAAAGCATCTGACCTGGCCCAGCGTGAAGGTGTTGACCTGCGGTTGTACAACATCATTTACAACGCCATCGACGACATCAAGGCGGCGATGGAAGGGTTGCTCGAACCCACGCTCAAGGAACGTGTCCTCGGACGCGCCGAAGTGCGTCAGACTTTCCATGTATCAAAGGTTGGCACGATCGCTGGCGCCTATGTTATCGACGGCATCATGACAAGGCAGAACGACGGCGTGCGGGTGCTGCGCGACAACGTGCTGATTTACGAGGGAAAGCTCCACTCGCTCAAACGGTTCAAAGACGATGTCCGCGAAGTCCAGTCTGGCTATGAGTGCGGCATCGGGATCGAGAATTTCAATGACATCAAGGTGGGCGATGTCATCGAGGCATTTGTGATGGATAAAGTTGCAGCAAGGCTCTAGCCCGGTACCGTGGTTCCGGCTGCATCCCGCGGCGCTGGCAGACTGCGGCATTCCTACAAACCATGTTCGTTGGAGTATGCACGTTTGAAGTTCATGTTCCGGAAAGCGGTTCTCTTAAGACGAAGCGTCATTCGATCCGGAGCCTGAAAGACAGAATCCGGAACAAATTCAACGTTTCCGTCGCGGAGGTCGAAGACAACGACCTTTGGCAGAAAGCGTCGCTTGCCGTCGCTGCGGTCAGCAATGACAAAACCCACCTCAACCAGACACTGGACCACGTACTGGAGATGGTTCGCGGTGTCCCCGAGATCGATCTGCTGGATTATCACATAGAAATTTTTTAGCGGCGGAACGCAATGTCAAAACCGACTTTCAAACGCGCAGAACGCGTCGGCGATCAAATGAAGGAAGAGATAGCTGACATCCTCATGCGCAAGATCAAGGACCCGCGGATTGGATTCGTGACCGTGACGGATGTGGAAATCGCGGATGATCTGAGAAATGCAAAAGTGTACGTAAGCGTATACGGCGGCAACAAGGATCAAACACTCAAGGGCCTGGAGAGCGCTGCCCCCTTCATCCGTTCCGAACTGGGCAAGCGGATGCGTCTCAAGTTTTCACCCGAACTTCTGTTTCGCTTCGACGATACAGCCGAACGCGGGGCGCACGTTATGGAGCTTTTGCGGACGATAGAACAGGATGACAAAAAGAAGGGTACACCCGATGAGTGATCTTGCGGCAGTAGCTGCCGCTCTGCAACCCGTACGGACCGCCCTGATCTCGGTCCATAAGAATCCTGACGGCGATGCGCTCGGCGCCCAGCTTGCTCTGTTGCTGGCACTCGAAAAAATCGGGAAATCCGCGACTGCGCATAATCTCGACCCCGTACCCGAGATCTACCGATTTCTTCCTCATGCGCACCGCATAAAAACCGGCCCCGTGGTTGAAGGGCGATACGATGCCTGCATCGTTCTGGATGCAGAACCTGCCCGGACGGCGCTCTTTGATTTGGCGGTTCCTGCGGAGCTGCTCATCAACATAGATCATCACATCACCAACCCTGTCGTTTGGCCGATAACGTGGCTCGATCCTGACGCTGCGGCAACGGGTGTCATGATCTATAAGCTGCTCCAGCGCCTTGGTGTGGAAATGGACCGGGACATTGCTATGTGCCTGTATACGTCCATTTTCACGGACACGGGATCGTTCCGCTACTCGAATACATCGCCGGAAAGCATGCGGATCGCTGCGGATTTGCTCGACGCGGGAGCTGATCCCTGGCTCGTTACGGAAAATGTATATGAGTCACTTGCCTTCAAGCGGCTCCGCCTCCTCGGAAGCATTCTGGCCGAGATGGAACGCACTTCGGACGGGAGGGTTGCCTGGGTCGTTGTCACTGATGAACTGTACCGTGCCACGCAGACTCGTGCCGAGGACACGGATAATTTCGTTAACTTCGTAAGGTCGGCCAAAGGCGTCGAGGTGGCAGTGCTGTTCCGACAGACCGGTGCAGCCGAGTATAAAATTAGTCTCCGCTCCAAGGGCCGTGTCGATCTTTCCGGATTTGCCCGGTCCCTGGGCGGCGGCGGTCACAAGAATGCGGCGGGAGCCGTGATGAAAGGCTCGCTCGAGGATGTGAGGTCGAAAGTTGTCGGCGAGGTCAGCCGCACTGTCGAGCAACAGCTCGGCAAAGGGGCGATTCCGCTGGCGTAGGTTTATGGATGGCGTCATCAATATCAACAAGCCGCAGGGGCTGACATCGCATGACGTGGTGCTTCAGGCGCGCCGCATCACGGGGGAAAAAAGAATCGGTCACACGGGCACCCTCGATCCGCTGGCAACGGGCGTGCTGGTGCTCTGTCTGGGCAGGGCGACCCGTATCGCGCAGTATCTTGAGGCAGGGGAGAAGGAGTATGAAGCCATGCTGCGTCTGGGCGTCACTACAGACACGCTCGATGCCGGCGGCAGGGTCCTGTCGGAAAAGCAGTACGACCCCCCTTCGAAGGATCGGGTTCTGCATGTCCTGAGTGGATTCCTCGGCGAGATACATCAAAAGCCTCCTGCATATTCCGCAATTAAAATTAATGGCGTACCGTCCTACCGTCTTGCACGCGAGGGCCGGTCGCCTGAGCTTGCACGGCGTGCGGTCACCGTGTCCAGCATCGAAATTCTGGAGTACCAGTATCCCTTTGTCCGTATCCACGTGCAATGTACAAAGGGGACCTACATCCGGTCACTCTGCGCCGATATCGGCGAGGAACTCGGCACAGGCGCCTATCTGGCAGAATTGAAACGAACGCGCTCCGGGAAGTTCAGTCTCGACGAATCCCTGTCGTTGGACGAACTCGAGCGCGCAGCGCGGGAGGGCGAAATCGCGAGGGTTCTCTGTTCGGTGAACGATGCCCTGTCACATCTGCCGCTTGTGCCGATATCTCCGGATGAAATGAAGAAAGTCATGCATGGAAACCGGATAACGCTGCAGCAAACGACCGGAAGCGAAGGCAACGGTCTCGTAAGGATAGGGGACGGCGCAGGCGTGTTGCTTGCCATCGCAAAAAAAACAGGTCGGGAACTGCAACCGCAGCTTGTGTTTTCCTGAATCAACGCAATAAAGTGCTTTACAACCTGCTGTAAATATGATATTTTAACACGCTTTGGAAGGATCGTTCAGCAGAAAGGAGGGTGCGGATATGGATAAAGAGCAGAAAACCAGTCTGATCAGCGCCTATCGCAGGCATGCATCGGACACGGGTTCTCCGGAAGTGCAGATCGCGCTGCTCAGCAGCAGGATCAATCATCTCACGGAGCACCTGCAGGCTCACAAGCATGATTTCCATTCCCGGAGAGGGCTTCTCAAGATGGTCGGTCAGCGGCGTCGCCACCTCGACTATTTGAAGAAAAACGATCTGGACCGTTACCGTCGGGTCATAGACCAGCTCGGTATACGAAAGTGACCGAGCCCGCGTAGCATCCGGCATTATGCAGGTCCTGCAGGAAGGACTACCGTTCGGCGTATCCCTTCCCTTCATCACACCCTTGAGACTCCTTCCCCCGTGCGGGGGAAGGAGGATTTCAATGGGAATATCATCTAAAAGAGAGGTTTCATGGCAACAACAGTAGAAACAGAAATTGGCGGCAGACGTTTGATCCTGGAAACAGGCCTTATGGCAAAGCAGGCGAGCGGCGCCGTTGTAGCGAAGTACGGCGACACCGTTATTTTATCGACAGCGGTGGCATCGAAGGTGGAGCGGGAAAACGTGGATTTTCTTCCGCTCACGGTGGATTATCAGGAAAAGGCCTACGCTGCCGGCAGAATCCCCGGTGGATTTTTCAAGCGCGAAGGCCGCCAGTCAGAAAAAGAGATTCTTTCCTCCCGTCTCATCGATCGTCCCATCCGGCCGTTGTTTCCGGACGGGTATTATTTCGATACCCAGATTATTGCATCCGTATTGTCTATCGGCGACGAGAGCTCCATGGATCTTATGGGCATGATTTCCTCGTCCGCTGCGCTTTCGATATCCGACATCCCGTTTAACGGGCCGGTCGGCGCGGTGCGCATTGGTTATGTGGAAGACAAATTCGTCATCAACCCCGGCCAGAAAGAGCTGGAAACGACGAAGCTGAACCTTGTCGTCGCAGGAACCGCGGATGCCATCATGATGGTCGAAGGCGGTGCGAACGAGCTGACGGAGGACCAGATGCTGGAGGCCCTCGATACTGCTCACCGCGAG
>DATHDE010000259.1:0-17195 GCA_035490495.1 Nitrospirota bacterium | reverse complement strand
ATAATAAATAAGGACGGGAGCGGATTAAAATATATAGATGTCGGTAATACACATGCTGATCAAACTGTTAAACTTAAGCCCCATGACAGCGGAGCTAACTTTGTTCCATCTGCAACACCAAGCATTAGGCGCTGAACTGGAAGCAGCATTATTTTTTTCATGCCGAGCACTACTTGTTCGGTGAAGTTATTTTTCGTAATTATACCCCGGAATCCTGCCCCTACGCCTCATACCACAACACCCTGGTAAACTTCACCCCGCACTCCTGCCCTACTTCGAATGCAGCGCTTCTCCTGCCCTTCTGCACCCGTACTTCCGTAGTGCCGATCATGATCCTGTAATCGATCGTGTCCCCGAGGTTCGCCTTGCGCTTTACCCTGGCGCGGACACCGCCTTCTTTCACCAGTTCGATCTCCGAAGGCCTGCACGCGAGCGTCATACGGTTCGACTTTATGTCTTGCGGCAGGTCGCGGGTCACGATGCCCGCGTTCTCAGCGCCTTCGATGAACACAGCATTGTCGTTGACGATCACGGGCAGAAAGTTCGACAGGCCGATGAAACTGAAGATGAACCTGTTTGCGGGCTTCGTGTAGATGTTCATGGGCGTGTCCACCTGCTCTGCCACGCCGTCGCGCATGACGAGAATGCGGTCCGACAGGGCCATGGCTTCGGACTGGTCATGGGTCACGAAGATGATCGTGAACCCGAACTTGCGCTGCAGGTCCTTGATCTCGAAGCGCATCTCCTCGCGCAGCTTGGGGTCGAGGTTCGAGAGCGGCTCGTCCAGGAGCATGACCGAAGGATTGATGGCAATGGCGCGGGCAAGCGCGATGCGCTGCTTCTGGCCGCTCGAAAGCTCGTTGGGATAGGCGTTCTCGTACTTGTCGAGGCCGGTGTAGCGGATCGCGTTCCCTGCGCGCTCGCGGATTTCATGGCGCGGGAGGTTCCTGATCTGGAGCGGGAAGGCAACGTTGTTGAACACGTTCAGGTGGGGCCAGACCGCGAAGGCCTGGAACACCATGCCGAAGTTCCGCTTCTCAGGCGGGAGGTAGTACTTCTTGAGGCTCGACGAAACAAGCTCCCCTCCTACGGAGATCTCGCCCTCGTCCAGGTCCTCGAAACCCGCGACCATCCTGAGCGTCGTGGTCTTGCCGCAGCCCGAGGGGCCGAGCATGGAGAAGCACTCGCCTTTCTCGATGTTGATGCAGAGGTCGCTGACGGCAGTAACAGTGCCGAACCGTTTCGTTACGCTGCGGAGCTCGACATAGGACATGGCTCTACACCGCCTCCGTTTTCGAGCGTGTGATGCGCTTGATCACGAGCTGGCCCACCACGATGATTACGAGCGCCACGGACGCGAGCGTTGCCGCGTATACCGTTTCGCCGTCCTCGTTCAGGGTGTAGATCGCGACCCCGATGGTCCGTGTCGTGGGTCCGTAGAGCAGGACCGACGTGGTCAGCTCCCGCAGGGCCGGCAGGAAGATGAGGAAGAAGGCCGCTACCATGCCGGGCTTGATAAGCGGGATCACGATGTCTTTGAGGGCCTGCCAGTGCGTTGCCCCGCATGCGCGCGCCGCTTCTTCAAGCGAGTCGTGCACCTGCTCCAGGGCAGCAGAGTTCGACTTGAGCGAAAACGCCATGTACCGGGCGATGTAGGCCACGAAGATGATCCACGCGGTGTTGTAGATGTTGATGCCGAACTTGCCGCTCCAGGTCAGGATCACGCCGAGCGCGATCACCGTGCCGGGGACGGAGAACGGCAGTACGCCGAGAAACTCGAGGATGAACTTGCCCCGCACCTTCATCTTCACGATCACGTAGGAAATGAGCGTGCCCACGAGCATGGTCACAAACGCCGCGGCAAGGGAGAGGTAGAAGCTGTTCCAGATCGCATCCCTGGTCAGTCGCCACTCGAAGAGAATGTATTTGAGATTGGCGAGTGTCATGTTCTCGCGCGTGAATTCGAGGCCGTAGGTCTTGAGCGTGCCGACCATGAAGATCGTGATCGTGGGCAGGAGCACCGTGACCGCGATGTAGACGATGCTCAGCACGAGCAGCGGGATCTTGAGCCCCCGCAGCTTCAGCAGCACGGGCCGCATGCTCTTGCCCGCAATCACCTGGAACCGGCCAGCCTTGAGCACGAAGCTCTGGGCGTACAGGATGAGCCCTGCGGCGATGACAAGGATCGCGGCGAGCACCGTGCCGGTCCTGATGGCTGCGAAGCTCCCGCCGCTCTGGTGCAGGCGTTCGTAGATCTTGGTCGGGATGTTGTAGATGCCCACCTCGTTGCCAAGGATCGCGGGCACGCCGAAGTGGGCGAGCGAATAGAGCGCAACGAGAAGCGCGCCCGCAGCGATGCTCGGGAGCATGAGCGGCAGCGTGATCCTGCGCGTGATCGTGATAAGACCGGCTCCGGAAATGCGCGCCGATTCCTCGAGCGTGGGGTCCATGCGCTCGAGTGCACCGGACACCTGGATGAATACGAAGGGGAAAAGGTACATGGTCTCCACCGCGATGATGCCCCAGAGGCTGTAGATGTCGAAAATCGACGTGTCCAGGCCGAACGCGGCCATCAGAAACTTATTGACGTACCCGGAACGGGGGGAAAGCAGCATCTTCCAGGCGAGCGCGCCGATGAACGACGGCAGCATGAAGGGGATCAGGAACAGGAGCTTCATCGTGTTCTTGAAGGGCAGGTCCGTGCGCGACACGAGCCAGGCAAAGAACACGCCGATGATGGTGCTGAAAAAGGTCACGCCCGCGGCGATGACCACGGAGTTCTTGAGCGCCTCGTAGGTGTCCGGCTCGCTGAGGACTTTCACGATGTCCTTTATATTCAGATGGCCGTCAACATACACGGAGGTCCAGAAGATCATGAGCACGGGGATTGCGACCACGACCACGAGCACCAGTACGGACAGGGCCAGCAGGATTTCCGCAATACCCATTGACCTGATGTGCCGAAGCATTACGCCACCTGCTCTCCCGCAGCAACTTCCCGCCGCGCGAACCACTTGAGTTCATGAAATTCGAGGCCCACCGCGTCCCCTTCCCTGAGCCCGTCGTTTTGCGCGAGCGCCTGTTCGATCTCCTGCTGCACCCTGATCTCCGTCGTGCCGACGGCGATGCGGTAGTCGATCAGCGGGCCCAGGTATACGGCACGCTGCAATACGCCGCGCAGGCCGTTTCCCTTCCGGTTTATGCGCACGTCGAAGGGCCGGCATGCGGCAACAAGCCCGTTCTTCTGCAAATCCCCGGCATGCTCCTGCGGCACGGCGCAGTCCAGCACGGCGTCGCTTCCGCTCACGCAGGTTTTTCCGCCCCGAAGCTCCAGAGGGATGAAATTGGATACGCCCATAAAGCGGAACACGAAGCTGTCCGCGGGCTTTTCGTAAACCTCGTCGGGCGTGCCGATCTGGCGCACGGTTCCGCGCCGGTCCATGATGGCAATGCGGTCGGACAGGGCGAGCGCCACTTCCTGATCATGGGTCACGTAGAGAATGGTCACGCCCGTGTTCTTCTGCAGCTCCTTGATCTCAAAGCGCATCTCTTCGCGCAGGTTCGCGTCGAGGTTCGAGAGCGGCTCGTCCAGGAGCATGATCTGCGGCCGTGACACGAGCGCCCGCGCGAGCGCCACGCGCTGCTGCTGCCCTCCCGAGAGCTGGAACGGGAGGCGCTGTTCGAGATCACCGAGGTTCACCATGCCGATAGTCTTCATGGTCCGCTCATGCGCCTCGTCCTTCGGCACTTTCTGGATCGCGAGCGGGTAGATCACGTTCTCGTACACGGTCTTGTGCGGCCAGACCGCGTAGTCCTGGAACACCACTCCGATGCACCGCTCTTCAGGCGGGAGGAAAATCTTCTGTGCGGGGCTCGACACGAGCGTGCCGCCGATCCATATCTCGCCCGCGTCCGGCTGCTCGAACCCCGCGATCATGCGCAGCACCACGGTCTTCCCGCACCCCGAGGGGCCGAGAAACGTGAAGCACTCGGCGTCGTTGATCGTGATGGACAAATCGCGCACGACCTCGTGCTTACCGTAGGACTTGCTGACTTTTTCGAGCCGTACCCCCGCCATGTAGCCTAGACCTCATTTAAAGTCGAATAATATTCCTCCCGTAGAGGCGCAGCGACGCAGGGAAAAGATTGGACAGGATAACAGGATAAAATCAAAATTTTTCATGGTGATTTCCTCTGTGCCTCCGCGCCCCTGCGGGAGAATATTTTTTGTCTCAGTATTATCTAAAATCGAAAAGCATCTCTCGCATAAAAAAGACTGGACAGGATAACCGGGATAATATCGGATGTTATATCCTGTCGATCCTGCAATCCTGTCAAAGAACTACTTCGCCCGCATCATCGCATCGAACTTCTTGATGATCGCTTCCTTCTCGTCCATGGTCTTGAGATAATCCAGTTTCATGGCACGGTTCACCGCCTCGTCCGTGGGCGGCAGTCCGTACTTCTGCATGGGCGCTACGTCCGAGCGGACCGGCAGGGTTCCGGATGCCGCGATGATGACCTGGCCTTCCCTGGACAGGAGGAAATCGATGAACTTCTGCGCAGCCGAAAGGTTCGGCGTGCCCTTGATGATCGCAGCCGGGCTCGGGATCACGAGCATCTCCCTGGGATAGACATACCCGATGGTCGCGCCTTTCTCGATCTTGTCGATTGCGATATAGTCCACTGCCAGCGATGCCATGAGGTCCCCCGACGCCGTGTCATCCACGACCTGGCCCGAACCGTGGCCGATGCGGGCGCCGTTGTCCTTGAGCTTCTGGATATAATCCCAGCCCATGGTGTTCACGATCATGGCGATGCTCATGAAGGCCGTGCCGGACAGGGCCGGATTCGCGATGCCGAAGCCGCCCTTGAAGCGCGGATCGAGCAGGTCCTGCCAGGATTTGGGCGGGTTCGTCACCTTCTTCGTGTTGTACGCGATGCCCAGGGTCCCGAGGCGGGCGGGCGTGAAAAAACCGTCCGGGTCCTTGACCGTGCTTTTCACGTTCTTCGCTTCAGGCGAGATATACTTTTCGAGCACTCCCTCTTTCTTGAGCGCGTAGAAGTCCGGCACCTCGCTGTGCCACAGTACGTCCACGGTCATCCTGCCCGACTGCCGCTCGGCGGCTATTTTTGCCATGAGCTTGCCCGCGCCAGCGGAGTAGTAGTCGAACGCGATCTCCGGATGCTTCTTCACAAAGGCGTCGCGGATCTTTCCGATGAGGCTCTCCTTCATGGACGTGTACACCATGAGCTTCTCGCCAGCCCATGCCCCTGACGCCAGACCGAGCAACAGCACCGCTGCACTAACGAGGAATACCATCCTTTTCATGTTCGCTCCTCCTTGATCATGATGATTCGATATGGTTGTGCGACTGTTTGTGGCGCCTTAAACGTAGCAAAACAGCGGGACAAAGTCAAACCTGTCGTCGCGCACGCTCTCTCCTGTATTGACAAATCCACGGCCAAGCCCGTATAATCCCCCTGCCTCATCATCATCAATTCAGTTGGGAAGGGTACTGCCACATGCGCAAAATCGTCAAGCAATACACTCAATTCCTCGACCGGTCCAGCAGGACCTTCCGCGCGGCCGCTGCAAAGCACGGCGTGGGGTGCAAGCCGGGCTGCAATGAATGCTGCTCCGTGGGGTTTTTCGACATCACGCTCCTCGACGCGATCCATCTCCGGGCTTCGCTCAAGAACGTCCCCCCGGACATCCGCAAACGCGTCATCGCCAAGGCGAACGAACAGCTCGACGCCCTCGAAAAAAAGAACGCCTTTTCGCGCAAAGACCCGCTGCTCAAGTCCCTGCCTGCCATCGACGCCATATCGCGCAGGTCAGCGAAGATGAAGTGTCCGGCCCTGGACGACAACGGAGCCTGCCTGATCTACGACCAGCGGCCGCATATCTGCCGCATCTTCGGCCCTACGATCCGCGGCCCGCGCCGCGCGGTTCGTCTCGAAGGCTGCGGTTATTTCACGAAGGACATCCCTGAGGAGGATTTTCCCATCTTCGATCACTATGACGAGGAAAAGGAAATGCAGCGCGCCATGTTCAGGAAAGCCGGCCGCAAGCGCATCCGCGCCGTGGACACGATCATCCCCGCGGCGCTGACGCTGGACCTGAAAAAGTGGCTGTAACGCGAAAAATCAAAAGCCAGTGCAACCACGGATGAACACAGCCTGCACTCGCGCTTCTCACACATAAACGCTGGCCGCAGGCGGATGAACACTGATAAAAATCTCAGCCATCTTAACTTATTGATGGTTCTCATAACTGTCTCGATACTTTTCAGTTTGTCATCCCCGAATGTTTCTATCGGGGATCTGATGTTACACCAGAGCGGAGCCCCCTCAGGTAGGAGCCGGATGCTCCCTTTAATAACGCGACCTCCCGCGGCTTACGGCGCGACCCCCCGGCAGGAGCCGGGGATTGCAAGTCGCGTGATTCCCGATTAAAGCTTCGGGAATGACGGCTATGCATGTCGTTTCTATTTTGAGACCGTTAATAATCCTGTACTTCAAGAGCTGAACTTGCTCGCCCTGGCTGTGTACGAGAACATGGACCGCGTTTATCCGCGGTAGCAACTTCGTTTATTTCTTTTGCTTATGGAAATTCTGGATAAGAAAACCGTCTGGAAGGGCAATTTCATGAGCGCGGTCGTGATCACCTACCGCGACGCGAAAGGCGTCGTGCGCACCTGGGAAGCGCTGGAGCGGGTCGGGATCAACGGCATTGTGGTCATGGTTGCGGTAACCCCCGCAGGCAACGTAATTCTGGAAAAACAGTTCCGGCCGCCTGTGGGACGAAACGTCATCGAACTGCCTGCAGGGCTCGTGGAGCCGGATGAATCCATGGAAACAGCGGCGAAGCGGGAACTCATCGAGGAGACGGGCTGGTCCGCGGGAAGGATCGAATTCCTTGCGGAAGGCCCCATCTCAACAGGCGCCTCGACGGAAGCGCTCCGTGCGTATCTCTGCACGGAGCTCGAACACGTGGGCAAGGACGGCGGGGACGACAATGAAATCATCGAGGTGATTGAGGTACCGCTCCAGGATGCACAGGATTTCCTGCACAGCGAACAGATGAAGGGCACCATGATCGACCTTAAGGTTTTCGGTCTCGTGGAACTCGCGCGGCGGGCGCTCCTCAAACGCTGAACCGCAGTTCCACTCTTCAGCACCCCCTCTTGAACCCGTTGCTCCTGGAAACAGCCTTTGACACGGATCAATCTGAGAGAGAGCGGATAACAGCGGATCCGACTCTGTCCTGTATTCATTCGCTTCTTCTGCGGCCGACTGTTTTTTTCAGGTTGATTCCTTTCATGACTCAGAACCGGTCCTCATCCGGTTTGATCGGCGTGAACTTCGCACCCCTGAGCGACAAACCCGCCATTAACCCTTTCTGGTCGAACACGAACCCTACTATGGGGTTCTGGCTCCGGAGCGTTTCCACGGTTGCACTTGCTCCCACGTTGATGAGAGCGATGTCCGCGTCTGCACCCGCTTCCCATCCCTCGCTCGTGCGGAATTTTTTCAGTGCATCGTCGGTCATGAAAATGACGACCATATCATACTGCTCCGCGCCGATCTGGTAACCAAGCGAACCGGACACCAGGCTGTAGTACTGCACGGGCTTGTTGTCCACGAGCAGCGAACCCTGCCCGTATTGCCCCCCGATGATGAAGCCCGCTTTGGTCACATGCGGCATCACCAGCACGCCTTTTGCCGCCTTGAGATATTCAGGAGCACCCTTGATATCCCTCCGGAAGCGGGCCATGGTGGCGCCGACGCTCACGTTGATCTCGGCTTTGGTCAGCGCGTGCGCTGCCGGAGCAAGAGCAAGCAATGCCGTCATTAATGACAACGCTGCGGCCACTCCCCGTTTTCTGAAGATATTCACGAAACCATCACCTTCTTTTTACTGCTTCTTTTTTCTTCCTTTGAATGCAATCAACACCTGCTGAAATTATACCTCGTTTCCACCGATATCCCGGTCATGCACTCCCCTTTACTTCCCCGGGCACGATGAACTGAATGATCTTTTCCGTGTTCCTGATGATCGCGATGGGAAGGCTGACCCCGACCTTGTCCTGCGTCAGAAGTTTATGCAGGTCGTCGATGCCGGAAACAAACGTGCCCCCGAAGCCTACGATGATGTCCCCTTCCCGCAGGCCCGCGCGCTTTGCCGGGCTGTCCGGCTGGATCGAAACCACCATGACGCCGCTCTCCACGGGCAGATCGTAATACCGCACGATTCTCCGATGGAGCGGCACATTCTGCCCCGCTATGCCGATCGAACTTCGCCGCACTTTGCCGTCCTTGATCAGGCCCGCCACGACGAACTTGGCTGTGTTGATGCCGATGGCAAAGCAGATTCCCTGTGCAGGCAGGATCACGGCCGTATTCACGCCGATCACCTGGCCGCGTGACGTGACGAGCGGGCCGCCCGAGTTGCCCGGATTCAGGGCCGCGTCGGTCTGGATCACGCTGTCGATGAGCCTTCCGGTGGTCGATCGCAGCGACCGTCCGAGCGCGCTCACCACGCCGGCAGTCACGGTATACTGGAAACCGTAGGGGTTCCCCACGGCGATGCAGAGCTGGCCAACCTTGATCTGGCGCGAATCGCCGAGCTCTGCTGCCTGAAGATTCGGCGCATGGATGCGCAGGACCGCCAGGTCGGTGTCCGGATCGTCGCCCACGAGCTGCGCCTCGAATCTCCGTCCGTCGGGAACTCCGACCATGATTGTTTTGGCGTCATGGACTACGTGGCTGTTCGTGAGGATGAACCCATCGGGTGTGAACACGAATCCCGACCCGCCAGCCTGCGCCTCGCCGGAAGGTTGCTGTCCGGCCCGCCTGCTGTTGTGCCCGTAGCGGACCTCAATATTTACCACAGAAGGACTCACTTTTTCCGACGCAGAAACAACCGCCTGTGAATACGCATCGAGCAGCCCATCATCGCCGGCCGGGGAAGGCCCTGCAGACTGCTGTTCAACTGCTTGTCCTTCATCAGCAGAGATCATCTCGATCAAACGCTCCCTCATGCGAATCGCCTCCTCTCTTCCTTAATGTATAGTACCACCGGTGTCAAGAGGAAAACAGCTGTCTGACCTGTCGTACTGTTCGCCGATGCATTGATCTTTGCAGAGATACATGATATAGTCCTTCCCGTGCGGCAATTCACTTCGTGCGAGGAGGCCATATGGTTAACCTGCGATTTGCTCTTGTTCTCTGTCTTTTGGTCAGCATCACCGGGTGCGCCGCTCATTCCATGGCGCTCAAAAAGGGCCAAACCGATATCGATCTTAAGAAAAAATCGATTGTGCTGCTTTCAGTTAAAACAGTGAATAATTATGAACCGACCTATCAGATTGATCTGCTGGCGGTCATCATTTGCCCTCAATCAGAATCATGCACCAATCCCAGGCCTTATCTGTACAAAGCCAATGGAGCGTATAAATTTGAGACAAATCGTTTTAATGAATATCTGGTGAGCCTGGAGCTCGTACCCGGCATCTATTCGTTCCATTCCATCGGTCTCATGTATCAATCTTTTTTTTACAATGCAGGCGGGTATACACCGCTCGGCTTGCCATTAGAAATCAAACCGAACACGATAAGCTACGTGGGGCATATGGACGTAGTATTACGAAAGAAGAAAAGTGAAAAAGAACAAACCGCAGGCCGCGAGACATTAGATGTAGCCCCCGTCGTTCAAGTCGAATTGAAAAATAAAAGCATCGCCGGATTTTCAACCGGAACCGTGGATATCATCATTGAAGACAGATTCAGCGACGACATGAAGCTCTTTGCTGCAGAATACCCTGCATTGCAGAAAGCACAAGTGGAGAAGGCGGTTCTTCCGCCCTGGAAAAGGCTGGAGGATCAGGGAAACAAGTAGCAGATAGTCTTTTCGGCCGCGGACTTCCTTCCCGCGTTGAAGACAGGCCGGAGCGAGGTCGCAGGCTTCGCCCGATTCGAGCTGCCGTTAAAGGCACAAAACATGATGCTGCAAGCAGGCTGCCGTAAAATATCGCACTAGTGAACAAGGAGGGTTTATGAAACGTCCGGCAATTTTTGTGGTCATCGGGCTGGTGGTTCTGTCCGGCTGCACTGCCGCCACGTTCAAGGGTGGCATCGAACCCATCTATCCCGGTGTGCGCAGCGTGGGGAAAACGTACGAAACCACAGACACGCTCACTCCCACGTTTCGATGGAAATCGGACAAGGACGGGGTCTGCACCTACGATTTTGCGATCTGGGATGTGGGAGCAACTCTCCCCTCCGGCATGTCCGGTTCCATGGTCATGAAAGGTCCGGCCGTCTATTACAAGGAAGCACTGGCCCGGCCGGAGCATACCATTGAAATCTCCCTCGGTCCGGATTCGCGCTATTTCTGGTCTGCGCGGCTGCGATGCGACGGCAAAGTTTCCGAATGGGCCACGTATGATTATCATCAATGGGTGGGCATTGCCGCAGCCGAAGGCAGGAATTGGCCTTTTGGTTTCAAAACGCCGAAAATCACCGGCAAACAATGACGGGAGGCAGCCATGTTCAGGAATACCTCGAGGATAAGAGCGATCCACCGGCGTCCCGGAGAATCGCGCCGCGTGGCCGGATGTTGCAGAGGACCGATCATCCTGCTGACCGCAATCCTGGCTCTTGGCGGTTGTGTGAGTGCTCCAACCTATAAAGACCTTGTTCCCCAGTCAATACCACCGGCGACAAGCCAGAGGCTCGGCGGCACTGTGGATGCTCAGTCAATGATCATCCCCCGCTATGTCGAAGGTGGCCAGGCATTACCAAGCGGACGGCTGACGCTGCTGCTGGATGGATTCGTCACCAATGATATGCTGAAACCGGCGCTTGGGGAAGCAGTTACAAAAAGCAACCTGTTTGCAGGCGTGAATCAAGGGAACGCCGACTATGTCCTCGATGTGTGGGTCGAAAAAATGAAAAATCACACGCCGACCATGGGCATGGGGGAATACACAGCGGATGCGGTATCGATATGGAGATTAATGCGGACGAGCGACGGGAAAGTGCTTTTCTGTGACTTCGTCAACGGCCACGGCCTTATCACCTCGGGGATGGCACCGCTCAGACGGAGTCTGTTTGCCGCCCTGCGGAACATGGTCGAAAATGGCATCGCTGCGCTGTCCGACCGTTCAACGGAACACTTTGGAGCGCGTTCCACCGCCGGGCTCAGGAAAAGCATGGGGAACGCGGTGCCGGAAGGGTATGCGGAGTGGTCCGCGACCGTAAAGCAAAACTGGCCGAAGCTTCGCATGGGATTGACTTTTACCGAAGTCGAGGCGTGCATCGGCCCCGTGAAAACGAGCGGTGCCCTCGTCAAGACCTACTCGCAGGGCTACACCGAGGAGTATGAGACCAGCCTGTATACGGTGGTGTTCCTGAACGGCAAATTGTCCCGGTGGGAAGTGCGCGGCAGCGGTCAGTAAGAAAAGACTCGGGCATGAGCGGCACCCGTTTTTCTGCCGGTCATTGCCGCGTCAAACCGAGGCGAGTTTCCTCCCTGCATCATAGGCGTCCCTGAGCGCGGTCGCGTGCTTCGCGATCTCGCCTTTTTTGTCCACGTCGTCGTACGCCAGAACCGCGTGCTCCGGAACATTGACAGTCCGGAAGAAGGCGCTCACCGTCACGTCCGAGCATTCGAATCCCCTGTTCTTTTCGCTCTTCTTCATGCCTCCCACGAGCAGGAGCAGCCCTTTCCGTCCATAGGGGCCGTGGGGTACCGGCTTCTTGTGCACGTATTTCTGCGCCCAGAATGCCTGGCACCGGTCGATCAGCATCTTCGTCTGGGCGCTGACGCTGAAGAAAAAGATGGGCGACGCAACGATGATGCGGTCCGCGCTTCTGATGGCCTCGTGTATTTTCTGCATATCGTCCTCTATTACGCAGCGGCCCGTATCGTCGCACTTGCCGCAGCCCATGCAGGGTTTGAGGTTCATCGCATGGAGTCTGAATACCGTGACGTCACCGCCCTGCTCTTTCGCTCCCCTGACGGCTTCGGCGAGCAGCAGTTCAGTGTTTCCGTGCAGCCTCGGGCTGCCGTTAAAGGCTACGATGTTCATGAAGTGCACCTCTTTAAAAGATGGTAGCCGGGGGCCGGTAGCCAGGGTCCAGGCACGGCAACTAAAAAGATAGGGTCAAGGGCCAAGTTGCCAGGGTCCAGGCTCGGCAATGTCGAATGCTTAACACTCATGCTCCGTTCCGTTTCTGTATTTCCTGGCTCCTGGCTACCGGTCCCTGGCTGCGGTTCTTTCCTGGCTGCCGGCTACGGGTCCCTGGCTACGGTTCTTCTGCATCCGCGTTCATCCGCGTCAATCTGCGCCCCTTTGAAAATAGTATTCAGTTCTGACGTGAAGTCCCGTACGCGCGTAAAATGGAATGTCCTCAGTCCCTGCGACTCGGCGCGGCGGATGTGATTGCGGTTGTCGTCCACAAAAAGCGTCTCTTCCGGCCGGACGCCGAGTGCGGCGCAGACATCCCGGAACACCGAGGCGTCGCGTTTGCTTTTATGCAGACGGTAGGAATTGAACACACGGTCGAAGTGCCGGAACAGGCCCGTTGCCGCATCGATTTCCTCAAGCCAGTTCGTCTGGTCGCTCAGCATCGCGACCGTGAGCCCCTGCTCCCGGAGGCAGTCCATCTGGTCCAGCATGTCCTGCCGCAGTACAAACCGCGACAGGATCTCGCGGCGCAGGGACGCATCATCTTCGGCGACGCCCGTACGCCTTCTCACCTCGTTCCAGAAATCGGATTCATCGACCGCTCCCGTGAGGTAGCCTGTTGCCGCGATGAGACCGTCCGACGCTTCAAAAAACTTGAGCGGATCGATTCCGTTCTTCCGGCCGATGGCAAGCAGTCCTTCGTAGAATCCTTCTTCTGCGATGACGCCGCCAAAATCAATGAGCATTGCTGTTATCATAAAAAAGGAGGACAGGGTCCGGTTGCCAGCAGCCAGAATAAAAAGTAGCAAGAGTCAGGTAGCAATGAGCATGGAAAGGACCCTTGTTTCACTGTTATTCCCTCTCTTAAAAATATCACACTCACGCACCGACTGCAAAAAAAACTTGACTATCCCCCCTGACCCTGTATAATTTCGACCCGAGTTTGCATTTCCGGCGGAAACGGACGATCCCATGCATGAAGGAAGCGATCCGCGGCTTTTCTGGATTGCCTTGAACAATGTCCCGGGTGTAGGACGAGCGACGTTCCGCAAACTCGTGAAGCGGTTCGGTTCGCCTGAACAGGCGCTCCGTGCGCCGGCGGCCGAGCTCGCGGAGATGGACGGCCTGCCGGCGAAAGTCGCAGCCGCGATCGCCTCCTTTGACGGTTACCGCGAGGCGGAACAGGAGCTGGCGCGGGCACGGGAAGCCGGCGTCGCGATCATCACCGCAGACGACGCTGCGTACCCGGAAAACCTCCGCGCCGTCCCCGACGCACCGCTCTACGTATACCTGCTCGGTTCGATGCTCCCTGCGGACCGCGATGCAGTTGCCATCGTGGGCACGAGAAGGCCGACGTTCTACGGGAAATACACCGCCAGGAAAATCGCCGCGGACCTGGCAGCGGCAGGCATCACGATCGTGAGCGGCATGGCGCGCGGCATTGATACGGAAGCGCACCGGGGCGCACTCGCGGCGGGCGGCAGAAGCATCGCCGTGCTGGGGTGCGGCATTGATACGGCCTACCCTCCCGAGAACAGGGGCTTGATGCAGGAACTCGTCAGGTCGGGCGCCGTGGTTACGGAATACGCCTTCGGTACGAAACCCGAGGCCGGGTACTTTCCGGCGCGGAACCGCATCATCAGCGGACTTTCGTGCGGGACGGTCATCGTTGAAGCAACGGGCGACAGCGGGTCGCTCATCACCGCGCAGTACTCGCTCGAACAGCAGAGATATGTGTTCGCCGTGCCGGGCAATATCGTGTCGGCCGCAAGCAGGGGCGCAAACAGCCTCATCAAGAAAGGCGCCCTGCTCGTGGAGAGCGCGGCCGACATCCTGGCCGGCCTCGGCCGCGGAAGCGCAGGTCAGCGGCAGCGCGCCGCACGGCCCCTTCCGGAGCTCACTGCCAGCGAGCATGACGTGCTGCGCCGCCTCACGGACGAGCCGAAGCACATCGACCTGCTCCTGAACGAGAGCAGCCTGGCGCCCGGAGCGCTCGGCGGCGTGCTGATGAACCTTGAGCTGAAAGGCCTTGCAAAACAGCTTCCGGGGAAGTATTTTGTGCGGGAAATCGGATAAGTCGACCCGCCCTGCGGCAGGCCGCAGGATCATCGGCGGGAACCTGCGGGGAGGGCTTTTTGGCGGAGCCATCAGCTGCCGGCTTGACAGCGGGAGTATAATTTCTTCAGGGGGTGAATGTGGACGAGCGGATGATCACCCTGTTCACGTACATCGCTGACCACGTGCAGGACAGACAGCAGCTCTTCGAGGACGAAGGCAACATCATGCAGGCACTGCTCAACCATGGCTTCCTGCCGCAGGAGGCCGATGCGGCGCTCACGCTGATGCAGCGCCTCGTACAGATCCAGGACGAGGAATCGTTTGACAGCGACGAGGCCGCTGATCTGCTGAACATGCGCATGATGAACCGCGAAGAACGCGACCGCTTTTCCGTCGAGGCATTCAGCTTTATTACGAAGCTCACGAGCCTGGGGCTCCTTTCCGAGGGCCTGCGCGAGGATATCGTGGAGCGTGCGCTGACCATGTATCCGGACCGCATCGAACTCGATCAGATAAAAAACCTGGTTGCGTACGCCCTTTTCTCGAACACCCGGGATGTTGACGACAACGCGCAGGGACTGGGCAGGCGCATCAGGAAAACAGCGTGGAACTGAAAATAACCCCGCCCGCGCATACGTCCTCTCCCCCCGCGAATTTTTCCTCCGTACGGCGGAGTTAGTAAGAAAGGCATGAAATAGTGAAGTCACTCGTCATAGTCGAATCCCCCGCCAAGGCCAAGACCATCGCGAAATATCTGGGCAAGGACTACACGGTCAAGGCTTCGGTGGGCCACATCATGGACCTGCCCAAGAGCAAGCTGGGCGTGGACATCGAGAACAACTTCGAGCCCAAGTACATCCAGATCAAGGGCAAGGCGCCGGTTATCAAGGAACTGAAGGCCGCGGCCAAAAAAGCGGACCGCATCCTGATCGCGACGGACCCCGACCGCGAGGGCGAGGCCATCGCCTTTCACGTCGCCGAGAGCGTGTCCGCCAGCGCCAAGACGCAGGACATCTTCCGCGTGCTCTTCAACGAGATCACGAAAAAGGCGATTCTCCAGGCCATCGACCATCCCGGGAAGATCGATTCCAACAAGGTGGACGCACAGCAGGCGCGCCGCGTGCTCGACCGGCTCGTGGGCTATCAGATCAGTCCCATCCTGTGGAAAAAGGTGCGGCGCGGGCTTTCCGCGGGCCGCGTACAGTCCGTCGCCCTGCGCCTCATCTGCGAGCGCGAGGACGAGATCAAGGCGTTCGTGCCCGAGGAATTCTGGTCCCTCACCGCGCTGCTCGAAGGCAAGCTCCCGCCGCAGTTCGAAGCCAAGCTCATCAAGAAGGATGAGGACAAGCTGAAGGTCAAGAACAATGATGAAGTGCAGCGGATCCTCGCCGATCTGCAGGGAAAAAGCTACGTCGTTTCGAAGGTTGAGAAAAAGGAGCGCAGGCGCAACCCTGTTCCGCCTTTCACGACGAGCAAACTGCAGCAGGATGCGGGCCGCAAGCTCGGCTTCACGGCAAAGCGCACCATGGGCATTGCCCAGTCCCTGTACGAAGGCGTTGAGGTGGGCAAGGAAGGCGCCGTGGGCCTCATCACCTACATGAGAACCGACTCCACGCGCGTAAGCGCGGAAGCGCAGGCGGAAGCGCGCGAACTCATTGCCGGGAAATACGGCAAGGAGTATGTGCCGGAGAAACCGCCCGTGTACGCCAGCCCCAAAAGCGCCCAGGAAGCGCACGAGGCCATCCGGCCCACATCGGTCATGCGCGAACCCGACGCGATCAGGCAGCATCTTGAGCCGGACCAGTACAAGCTCTATAAACTCATCTGGAACCGCTTCGTGGCGAGCCAGATGAACCCGGCGGTCATCGACCAGACGTCCGTGGATGTCAGGGCCGGTGATTACACGTTCCGCGCCACGGGATCGGTCGTAAAATTCCCCGGGTTCATGGCCGTATATATGGAAGACAAGGCCGAGGACGCGGCCCCGGACGAAGACAGCAACGGCGAGGCCGTTCTGCCGCCGCTCACCGAAGGCGAACCCCTGACGCTCGTCAAGCTCGACCCCAAGCAGCATTTCACCCAGCCGCCGCCGCGGTTCTCGGAAGCCCTGCTCGTGAAAACGCTCGAGGAAAAGGGCATCGGCAGGCCGAGCACCTATGCCGCGATCATCTCCACGATCCAGGAGCGCGACTACGTGAACAAGGTGGAGAACAAATTCCGGCCCACGGAGCTCGGCGAGCTCGTGAACAACCTGCTCGTGAACCACTTCCCCGTGGTGATGGACGTGGCCTTCACGGCGCGGATGGAAGAGGAGCTCGACAAGATCGAGGAAGGCCAGATGCCCTGGGTAACGGCGGTGCGCGACTTCTATACTCCCTTCAATGAGAGCCTGGAAAAGGCGCACGCCGAGATGAAGGACTTCAAGGCGGAACAGGTTCCCACGGACATCGTGTGCGAGAAATGCGGCAAGCCCATGGTCGTCAAATGGGGCAGAAACGGCCAGTTCCTCGCCTGCAGCGGATACCCGGACTGCAAAAACACGAAGCCCTTCGTGAGGAACGAGAACGGCGTGGTCGAGGCCGCGCCCGAGGAGACAACGGACGAGCTCTGCCCCAAATGCGGTTCGGGCATGGTCGTCAAGCGCGGCCGCTTCGGCAAGTTCCTCGCCTGTTCGCGCTACCCGGAGTGCAATCACACGCAGGGCATGTCGACGGGCGTCACGTGCCCCGAGGACGGCGGCAAGATCGTGGAGCGGCGCTCCCGGTTTGGCAAGATGTTCTACTCCTGCGCCAACTATCCTGCCTGCAAGTACGCCATCTGGTACAAGCCCTTGCAGCGCGCCTGCCCCCAGTGCGCCGCCCCTTTCCTCGTCGAGAAGTATTCCAAAAAGACCGGGCCCTTCATCGCCTGTTTGAATAAGGAATGCGGGTACAAGGAAGA
>DATHDE010000258.1:0-17804 GCA_035490495.1 Nitrospirota bacterium | reverse complement strand
CGAGGCGATGCCGCGCGCGCTGTCCACCGAGGACCAGGACATGGCGGACATCATCGAACGAGAATTCAAGAAGCGGAAGATCAAGCTCATGACCGGCGTGAAGATCGAAGGCGTCGAGAAAGACGTCGACGGCCTGCTCGCTGCGCGCCTGCAGAACGGCCAGGCGATTCGAACGGAGATGATCCTCGTATCCGTGGGCCGCAGCATGAACTCGGCAAACATCGGCCTGGAGGACGTCGGCGTCGTGACCGGCAAACGGGGCGAGATCATGGTGAACGAGCGGATGGAAACGAACGTGCCGGGAGTGTACGCAATCGGCGACGTGACCGGCAAGATCATGCTGGCCCACGTTGCATCGCACCAGGGCATCGTGGCGGCGGAAAACGCGCTTGGCGGCAGCAGGACGATGAGCTACGACGTCGTCCCCGCCGGAACATTTACCATGCCCGAAATCGGCAGCGTGGGGCTGCGGGAGCATCAGGCAGTCGAGCAGGGCATCGCGTACCGTGTCGGGAAATTTCCCTACCGAACACTCGGGAAATCGCACGCCATGGGCGCGATCACGGGCCTGGTCAAGATCATCTCGGACCGGGCGACCGACAAGGTGCTGGGGGTCCATATCTGCGGCGCGCACGCGACCGATCTGGTGCATGAGGGTGCCCTGGCCATTGCAACCGGTACCACCGCGGAAGAACTCGGTTTCATGATCCACGCGCACCCCACGCTCGCGGAAGGAATCATGGAGGCCGCGGAAGATGTGCATCAGGCGGCGATCCATGTGCCGCCCGCCAAACCGCTTAAGAGTTCACCGTAATAACAATTCCGGTCCCGCACATTGCATTCCTCTTGTGAAACTGCATTGAGCCGGGACAGGTGGAGGTGGAACATGCAGGGATCAGCTTTTTCAGCATTCGGTTCATGGATACGGATTGCGCTCCTTTGCTTGATGGTTTTTGCCGCGGTCCCCGCGGGAACCACGCGGGCCGAAGGCGAAGCCCAGGTATACGGAATGCTGTCGAGTTTCACCTGGAAAGAATTTGACGATGGCGGACGGCAGCTGCTGAAGGAATCAGGGCCGCTCTACGGCGTGGGATTCATATACCGGGCGCTGCCGGGGCAGGTGCTCACGCTTCAGCCGGGCGTCGAGTTCTTCGGCGGAAACGTGGATTATGACGGCGCCACGCAGTCGGGAGTTCCGGTAAAAACCACGGTCGATTATTTCGGTGTAAAGTTCAAGTTCGAGGCGGGAGCTGCAATCCCGCTTTCCGAGGGAAACAGACTGGAACGGGCTTCGCTCGAGCCTTTTGCAGGGCTGGGGGTTGCGGTGTGGAGCAGAAAAATCAAGGACTCCACCGCGGCGAATGGAACGACGGCCTATGGGTACGAGGAAGTGTGGGAGACGGTTCACGTGAGAGTGGGGCTGCGCGGCCTGTCGTCGAAATCCGGCGGAAGCAGGCTTTTTGCAGAAGCAGGGATAAAGATTCCAGTTTACAATCAAAACACAGCATACTTGAGCGACGCGGGGCTCGGTTCGGATGTCACCATGCACCCGGGGAAAAAGGCCTCGGGCTTCGCCGAGGCGGGCGTGCAGATCAGAAAATTCCGCGCGAGCTTTTTTTACGATGGAATGCGGTTCTCGCGTTCCGACAATGTAGCGTCCGGCATGTATATTTATTACCAGCCGCGCTCTGAATCCGATATGTTCGGCATGAAGCTCGGCGCGGCTTTCTAGGCCTCATCGAGCTCCTGCAGCCTCCCGAAAGGCTTCAAGACGACCTCCGAAAGCGCGGGATGGATATGCATGCCTTTTGCCACGGACCAGAGATTTCCATCAGCAGCCATGGCGTTCACGACCTCCTGAATCAGGATAGACGCCTGGGGCCCGATGATGTGGTATCCCACGATCTTCCCCGATTTGCGCTGCACGATCGCCTTTGCGAATCCCTCGGTCTCGCGCATGGCCTCGCCGCGCGCCACTTCCGAGTATCCGGCCCTGCCCACGAGCAAGTCCTGCTTTCCCATGAGCCGTACTGCCTGCTCCTCCGTCAGGCCCACGGATGCTATCTCGGGCCATGAGAACACGGCGTGCGGGACGGCCATATAGTTCATACGCGATTTCTTTCCGTGCACGGCGTTGTTCCACGCGAGCTCGGCTTCGTGGTTTGCCGTGTGGCGGAACATTTTTTTGCCGATGGCGTCGCCGTAAGCCCAGATGTTCTTTTTCGTTGTTTCAAAAAACTCGTCCACGATGATATAGCCCGCCCCGTTCGTTTTCACGCCCGTATTTTTCACCATCAGGACGTCCGCGTTCGATTTCCTGCCCGTCGCGAGCAGAACGTGCTCACCCGTTACCTCGATCAGCCCGCCGCCGGCCTGGCGCGCGGCAACGGTCGTGACTTTGCCGGTCTGGCGCACTTCAACGGCTTCCGTATGCGTGTGAACCGCCATGCGGCGGGACAGGGCCGTCTTGAGGAGGGCGGAAATTTCCGGCTCTTCCCCGGGCACAAGCCGGCCGTTTCGCTGGAGGAGCGTGACGTTCGACCCCACTGCTTCGAAAAAGTGGGCGAACTCGCAGGCAATGTACCCTCCGCCGATGATGACGATGCTCTCCGGCTTCTCCCGGAGGTTGAGTGCCGTTTCGTTCGTGAGGTATTCGATGCTTTCGATGCCTTTGATGGGCGGGATGAGCGGACGCGCGCCGGACACGAGGAATATCGTCCTGCCTTTGATCCGCTTGTCATTCACTTCAAGGGCATAGTCCCCGGTAAAATGCGCCTCGCCGAAATAGAAGTCGAATTCCTTCGCTTTTTCCAGCGCCTGCTGAATGCGGTCGTGGCTTTTTTTGACCGATGTGCGCATGTTTTCCATGATGGCGTTGAAATCGATGCTGCTGATCCCCGCGCTGATGCCGTATTTCGCCGCTTCGCGGATCTCCATGATGCGGTCCGCGGGATACACGATGAGTTTGGTCGGAATGCAGCCCACGTTGAGGCAGGTTCCGCCCACGGGGCCCTTGTCCACAAGCGCTACGGTTTTATGATGTTCGAGCGCGTCTTCAATGATATTTGCACCGCTTCCCGAACCCACGATGACCACATCATATTCCTTCATGCCTGACCTCCTCATGCTATTCTACCATGACTCAGGAGCGGATGGACAGGAGCGCGGACGATGACGGATGGAGGCAACGGTCAATGCGCGAACGGGCACCTGGTTGATGAACTCGTAACATAATGAACCATAAGGTAGGCGGAGAGCACGGAGAACGAGCTGAAAAAAAGAGTATCTCCGTGGTGCAGGGGTTTTATGAGTATATCAGGGGAAATCAGGGGAACTATCCCTCCTGGCTGCTGTTCACCGACTTTCCTTGACATCTCGCAGCGATAACGTTATAACGTTCCATTCCGGGCAGGAGGGGAAGCAGCGATGAGAAAACTCTATCTGATCAGCATACTGGTGCTTTCGTTTGCAGGACAGGCTGCAGCGGAAAACGAGACGACGGCGACGTATGAATTCGGCACAGCGCGGGTGACGATCGTGGAAAAGGCCTTTGATCCGCTCCAGGCAAAGGTTGAGACCTGCCAGGGCGGTGCCGGGATCTGCCGCATCAACGGAGCCATTGCCTTCGGCGTCGCATCCGGCATGCCGAAAACGTTTCTGGCAAAGGTGGTCGTGGACATCAGCGGGAGAACCTACCAGCTTGATGCGAGCGGCATGTACAATGCCTGGGGGAGAAAAACCGGGGACGCCGCGCAGAGCCTGTCAGCTCACTGTTTCGACCCCTTCAACTGCATCGTGCGCGGACTGTTCTCCGAGGCTGCGGGCGCCTACGTCGCGGAATGGGCCATCGTGGACGGCCGGACTGCTCGGACCATGCTGACGGGGTCGCGCGACGTTGTCGACCTGTTCAGAAAGAACATCGGGGCGCCCCTCTTTGAGTAGGAACGTTCTTACAACAGCACGCTGCGAAGTGATGCCGGCGACGTAAGGCAAAACGAAATACAATTCTCTCACGAAGACACGAGGACATGGGAAGATATGGCATTTACGGTTTTTGACGACGGCCGGGTAGTGTTCCGCTATGAGAACATCCCGGACACGCCGCCTTTCGAAGTGGAAATCCGGTGCCCCCTCGCCGCGAGCCTGCATCAGAAGCACGAGCAGATACTGGAGCAGCACCGGGCCTGGGCGCGCGACTTCGAGGTCCTCCCGAACAGCGAGCGGTATCAGCGGTACTGCGATACGCGGTTCGACCTCCTGGCTGCCTACCAGTACCACGGCCTGCCGCTCGAGGCCGCGGTAACGGCGGCCCACCTCATGACGTGGTTCTTTGTTTACGACGATGTCATGGATATCAAACTGGCCGCGGAACGTGAGATCCGGGAGTACCGCTCGCGCCTGTGCAGCAGGCACATGGAGATTCTGAGCGGCGCTGCGCCGCAGCAGGGAGATCCGCGCATAGTACACGCCTTTGCCGATTATCTGCGCAGGGTCCGGCAGACAGCCCACGGCCCGCTTTTCCCGTGGTACGAGCGGATGGCGCATCATCTCCGCGAGTATGTGACCGGCGCGTGCTGGGAGAGCGTGATCGGCCCCACCACGGCAGCGAACAGCAACACGGCCATGTACCTGCAGGTCCGGCACATGAGCGTGGGGGTCGCCCCCTGCCTCGATCTGATGGCCGCGGCAAAGCGCATCCCCTCCGAACCCGTTGCAAGCAGCTTTTTCATCCAGCGGCTGGAGCGACTTGCGATCAATTTCAGCATCTGGATCAACGACCTCGCGGGTCTCGGCCGCGACACGAGGCGGGGGCTCGGCAACGTGATCTTCACCCTTCAGCAGGATCACGCCCTGAGCCTGAAGGAAGCCGCACAAATGGTCGGCCGCATGTGCAACGGAGAACTTGAGGCATTCCTCACTGTTGAAAAGCAGCTTCCCCGGCTGGCAGGCGCGGAGTATGAACGGAACCGCACGGCATACGACTCCTATACGGATGTTTTGAAGCGCTGGATGCGCGGCCTTCTGGACTGGTCGGTCCGGAGCCCCCGGTACCAGCGGCTCGACGTGGACATGGCGCTGCAGAACGACAGCCTGATCAGGCAGGCGTCGAAAACAGCGCGCTCCGGAGAAGGCAGCACGTGAGATAAGCACCTCCGTCCGGCGCAGCCTGACCCCGCCCTGTTTTGCGCTTGCCAATCTCCCGCGCAACCATTACAATTATCAGCGAGGAACGAGGATTCCTCCCCTATGACCGAGAAAAAAGCAGACACCGCGGTCGCGACGAACCGCAAGGCGTACCACGATTATTTCATCGAAGAGACCATCGAGGCGGGCATCGTGCTTCAGGGCACGGAGGTGAAGTCCCTTCGCATGGGGCTCGCGAACCTGACGGACTCCTACGCCCTCGTGAAGAAGAACGAGGTGTTCCTCTTCAACGCGAACATCAGCGTCTATCCCTTCGGCAACATCATGAACCACGAGCCCCTGCGGACGCGCAAACTCCTTCTCCACGCCGAGGAGATACGAAAGCTTGTCAGCAAAATAAACCAAAAGGGGTTCACCCTGATCCCGCTCAAGATCTATTTCGTCCGCGGCAAGGCAAAGGTGCTGATCGGCCTTGCGAAAGGCAAGAAGGCGTTCGACAAGCGCGATACGATCAAGGAAAAGGAATCGAAGCGGGAAGTGGAGCGGATGGTGAAAGAGAGGAGCCGGTAAGTTCGCGGGATGCTTTCCGGAGTTTGATGATAAAAAATGCTCTCGAAACAGTACGATCGCAAAGAGCCGGCCATAGTGTAATGATGCTTGAAGCGGGCAGAAGATAGGAATGCGGGCCTTGGAGGTTTTTGTGAAGGGAGGCTATGATTCAATCTACCTTGGACTGATTCCCAGGCTTTCGGAATGCAATTTTCAAGAGGCTGCCGAACGCCTCGGTCTTGCACATGTGGATGGCGGCATTCAAGCACGTTTCTTGGACAGGGAATATCGCATTACTACAGCCGGCGCCGAGCCTCTGGACGGCAAGCCTGTAAATGTGAACAACCGGAGCGTTCTCCTTTATTACGTTTTGTCGAGAGGGCGGGGCGACACGGACAACTCTTATGTCCTGTTTGAAAGCATACCAAGTGTCATCAGCGGGCTCAACGAGCAGAGCCGCTTGATGAACGCTCCTCTTGAACAATATTTCGGCAACGACTATGCAAAGTTCTGCGAAGCAGCGATAAAACTGGGCGGCATGGAAGAAGAGTCCCGTGCGGGCAAGCATCTGTGGAAATTTATCGTTCTTCCCAGGATTCCGCTGAAGATACTCTATTATGAAGAGGATGATGAGTTCCCGGCGAGCATACAAATTATGCTGGATACAAGCGCTCCCCGGTTTCTGGAATTCGAATGTCTTGCTTTTATGGTGGGATGTTTCGTCCGCGCGTTGATAAAGACGGCGCAATATGGCAGTACCGCTGGCTGGGACGGGTAACCCGATTGCAAAAACAAGTGGTGCCCGCTGCGAATGATAAGAAAGATCGAGCAATGATATCCTGCCGGAACGGTTATGAAACGATTGTGGATGAATATGTTCGTTTCGTATTGAATGTGATAATAATCGCATGAACATTCGTTGTTGTTTATTATTATCCATGATTATAAATTTCGCCATGAACGATATCGCCGGGATATACATATGACTCTGTTCAGTTCAATTATGCGCCATGCAGGCTCTGTGCTGACGCTGCTTCTCGTTCTTGCAGTCGCCTGATGCGCCGGCACCCGCATCTGAGCCATCCCGGCCCGAGTCGAACCCCCGAGACGATCAAACTTTGCAGCAGTGGGCAGTCAGACCGCAGGCACGTCGCCGACACCGGTGGCGATAGCACGCAGCACGGATCACGTGTCGGCAACCTGCAGCGGCGACGACAATGCGGTCGATACCGTTCTGGAAAACGAGCCGAACAAATGCATCGATGATAAGCAGCACTGGCCGCCCTGTTGTTTGAGTTAGAAATATTCTTGCTGATTCTGTGAGCTGTTCAGCGCTTCATAAAGAAGCAGGTAAAAAAGGAGCATCAATGTTTTATCTTTCCAAACGTATTGACCGCGCGTTGTACGCTACCCTCCTGCTTTGTCTGTCTGCCTGCACGATGGCGACTCCTGAAATTCGTCTGAATGCCGGCGGCATTGAAATGAACCTTAAACAAGAAGCGCCGGTTGGCGTATCCGCCAGCCTGTCTTCTGACGGGAAGCATCTTCTGACCATGGGATCGGAAAATATCGCGAGGCTCTGGGATTTGTCAACCGGAGCCCAGATAGGACAAATGCAAGCAACGGCGAACAGCCCGCTGGCTTTCACGCCGAATGGAAAATATGCGCTCATCGGCGGTGACCGCCTCGCGCTTTGGGACGTGTTTTCCGGACAGAAGCTCAGAACAATCAGTGAAGATGAAGCCAGGGTTATCTCGATTTCATCCGACGGGCGCAAAGTTTTGACGTATCATAAGAGTGCCGTTCAGCAGGGCTACCTGAGCGTCTACGACATAGAAAGCGGAAGCAAAATATCAGAATGGCGCACACGGGGAGTTGTAAGGTCGATGGCATTATCTGCAGATGGCAGCTATGCTTTGACACCTTACTTTATGGGCTCAATCGCCTTATGGGATACTTCAACCGGCCAAGCCGTATCCATGTATTCCGGACATCCGGACACCTTTCGGGGGCATAGCGGGTTCTTTTCACTTGCATTATCACCGGACGGGAAATATGCGCTATCAGGAGGATCCGACGGAACGGTCATACTTTATGATATAAATTCAGGTGTGGAACTGCTCAAGATAAAAGCCCACCCCACTCTCGGAGCTGTTATGTTCGTGGGGTTTTCACCCGATGGGAAATATATTCTGTCCGGCGGAGCGGATGGACTGGTGAAAATGTGGGATATTCATACCGGTTCGAATATAAAAACATTCAAAGTACTCTCCAGCGGTCATTTTGCCGTTGGTATCGAATATGCCGCACTTACCGGGGGCGGCAAGTACATGGTTTCCCAGTCTGTCGATGCATCAGTGAGGATCTGGAACGCCGCGACCGGAGAAGAGATTGCAGTTCTGATTGGTTTTAAAAATGGAGAATGGCTGGCCATCACTTCGGAAGGTTATTACAATGCTTCTGAAAAGGGAGCACAAAATCTGTATGTCAATCTTGAAGGCAAAGAGTATGACGTCGATCAATTTTACGACGTCTTTTATCGGCCCGACATTGTCGCGGCCAAGCTGAAGGGAGAAGACATAAACGATCTTGTCACAATCACGATGAAGGATGCCATCAGGAATCCGCCTCCGGTTGCGGAAATCGCCCTCTCCGGGGAACCGGGAGACAAGGCAAACGTATGTTACCAGATCAACAGCGCGGGCGGAGGAATTGGCGAAGTACGGCTGTTCCACAACGGGAAGCTCCTGCAATCTGACGGCTTCTATCGCGACATGGCCAAAGTCCCGGCGGAAAAGAAACCGCTCCTGGCGATGACCAGCCAAGCCATTTATGAGAACATGCGGGGTGTTTCAATAAAAGGTAAAAAAAATCTCCCCCTTCTGGCGAGCAAGTCGAAGGGAGATATCGTCAAGGAATGCAGGGGAATCGAGGCCGTTTCGGGAGAGAACGAAGTAAGCATTACTGCTTTTAACGGAGAGAATACCGTTCAAAGTTCCATGAAAACAATAAAGTTCAATTCTTCAATGAAACCCGGAGACCCGCATCTCTATATTCTTTCAATCGGGATAGATACCTATAAAGATAACGGAGCCAATCTGAAATATGCTGAAAAGGATGCGGCGGATATCGAGCGACGCCTTGCAGCGCAATCAGCTACGCTGTACAAATCCGAGAACATTCATCACGAACTTATTACGAGCGACCGCGCCGTGAAGGGGAATATCCTTAAGAAGATCGACGAGCTTTCTCAAAAAATCAAGCCAAACGACGGGTTTGTCCTTTTCGTTGCAGGCCACGGCATCCTGCTGCAGAATCAGTACTATGCGCTGACCCACGATTACGACGGGAACGTGAACGAGGGAAACACGATCAGTTCGAACGAGATTGTGGAAATGTCCAAGAAGATCAGATCGCTTTCACAGCTCTTTATCTTCGATACCTGCCACGCAGGAGGCGTCGACAGTATCATCAGCGGCTTGTACGATGCGAGGATGTCGGTCATGGCTAAAAAGATGGGCTTGCACATTTATGCTTCAGCGAACTCCTTTCAGGAGGCCCAGGACGGTTATCGGGGAAACGGCTTGTTTACCTACACTCTGCTTGACGGACTGAATAATAGGAAGGAAGCTGATAAGAATAACGACCGCATCATCAGCCTGGGAGAACTTGGCGACTATGCCCGGCAAAGCACTATTGAGATATCAAAAAAGAGCGGTCGCAGCCAGACGCCGCTAATCACGAACTTTGGAAAGGACAATCCGATCTACATTTTGAAATAGTGGCCGAGACGGCACCGCAAACGCTTCTGTTGCGTGTCCTTCCTCGATATATATAAATACATAAGTTCTTCTTTCTGGACTCATGGGAGCTGCCCAGTATTGCGTGAAATAAAATATCAGCCACTGTCTGTACTATCTGTGCTTCGGATCTAATGACATCTTAATTTGTGAAGCATATATTTGTATCAGATTCAATAAGTAGTAGGACCATTTGGTATGTTCAGTCCGCAGAAATAATCCGGAGACTTCCGTGCCTCGATACACAGAATTGTGTCTATTGATTGCATTTCTTTTCGCATGTTCGAATGGATCGGGAACTTCCGACACTCCTTCGGCAACCCCCGCCGCGCCGGTCATTACGTACTTCACCGCATCACCCACGATCATTTCCCCGGGACAGAGCAGCAGGTTGAACTGGTCGGTACGAAACGCCGGTACGACATCGCTGAACGGCAGCATCTTCACCGGCACGACAGCGACGGTCAATCCATCTGCAACCACAACCTATACACTCACGGCCGCGAACGGCGCGGGCAGCGCCACTGCTTCGGTGACGGTGACAGTAGGAAGCCAGGCGATTCATTACGGCAGCCTCCAGGCCGCTGACCTTGGCCCTGGCGGGAACTTGAACGGCGCAATTTCTTTCCCCTCCGACAACCCGTGGAACCGGGATATCTCGTCCGATCCGGTGGACACGAACTCCGCAAACCTCATCGCGAGCATCGGGCTCACAACCGGCCTGCACCCGGATTTCGGATCGGGCCTGTACGACGGTGCGCCAATCGGCATTCCCTATGTCATCGTATCCAGCAGCCAGCCCGGGGTCCCCATTGCATTCACCGCTTACGGAGACGAGAGCGATCCCGGGCCGTATCCTGTGCCGCATGACGCGCCGATCGAAGGTCAGCAGGCAGACGGATCCGCATTCGGCGGGGACCGGCATGTGCTTGTGATCAACAGGGACGATAACCGGCTCTATGAACTCGCCAATGCCTATCCGCAGAGCGACGGTTCGTGGAATGCAGGCTGCGGCGCGGTGTTCCATCTCGATTCCAATACCGTGCGACCCACGGTACAGCCGGGATGGACGAGCGCTGATGCGGCTGGCCTGCCAATATTCCCGGGGCTGGTACGGTATGAAGAGGCGGCAAACGGCGTGATCCGGCATGCCTTGCGCTTTACCGTCAACTCAACGCGCAGGGCATACGTGCCGCCAGCAACGCACTGGGCGTCGAGCAATACCAGCGTCAACCTCCCTCCCATGGGCATGCGCGTGCGCCTGAAGAGCAGCTACGCCATCCCTGCAGGATTCAGTACGGAAACAAAGGCGATTCTGCAGGCGCTCAAAACATACGGCATGTTCGTAGCGGATAACGGCTCCAACTGGTTCATCAGCGGTTCGCCGGACCCCCGGTGGGATAATGATGCGCTCGTGAGCGAACTGGGGAGCGTCAAGGGATCGAACTTCGAGGTCGTGCGCATGGACGGTCTTGTTACTCCCTGACCGGGAATGAGCAAACAGGGTTGCAATTCTGGTACAATTAAGAGTGATTCCTCCGACGGTTTGTTGCTGTCCTCAAGCGAGCATCTTGAAATGCATTTAACCACAGATGAACACGGATGGACACGACTGAAAAAGTGTCGTGAAGTCCCTCCGGATAAGTGAATCCGCCGAAATCCAAAACCTAATTTAAATTTGATTGAAAAAGGAGGTTCACGATGAAGAGCATTATGTTGGGAGCGGGGGTGTTGACGTTGTTCGTATTCCTGGCAGGCATGGTGCAGGCTGCACCGAAGATTAAAGGCGAGGCTGTGGAATACAAGTCCGGCGCAGTTACCTTGAAAGGGTATCTTGCCTATGATGAAAATCAGAAGGGCAAACGGCCGGGCGTTCTGGTCGTGCATGAGTGGTGGGGCCACAACGAGTATGCACGGATGCGCGCGCGGATGCTGGCGGAGCTCGGATACGCCGCGTTGGCAGTGGACATGTACGGGGACGGCAAGCAGGCGATGCATCCGTCCGAAGCGGGAAAATTCTCCTCCGAGGTCATGCAGCATTTCGACACGGAAGGCAAACCGCGGTTTCTAGCGGCCGAAGAGTTCCTGAAAAAGCAGCCCGTGGTTGATCCGACGAGGATTGCAGCCATTGGCTACTGCTTCGGAGGCGGGGTTGTCCTGAATATGGCGCGCCAGGGCGCGGACCTGAAAGCGGTCGCAAGCTTCCACGGAAGCCTGGCTGCCGTAAAACCGGCGGAGCGCGGCACGGTGAAGGCGAAGATCAGGGTCTACAACGGTGCGGACGACAAGTTCACGCAGCCTGAGATGATCGCGGCCTTCAAAAAGGAAATGACCGATGCCGGGGCGGATTTCAAGTTCATAAACTACCCCGGCGCGATCCATGCCTTCACGAACCCTGAAGCAACAGAGCTGGGAAAGAAGTTCAATCTTCCCCTTGCATACAATGAGAAGGGTGACAAGGAGTCGTGGGCCGACATGACGAAATTCTTTGCAGAGGCGCTGAAAAAATAAGGGGCGCCTGCAGCCGGGCGTGGACCGTATGCCTGTCCCGCGCCTGCGCTGCAGCAGGAACGCCCTTCCTGTTCCGGACCTGAAACAGCGGACCAGAGAAGACGCAGGCCGGGTTTCTATGCTATGATATCAGAAGCGGGCGCTGGAAGGCCTGGTCTATGGACATCGGGGTTGGAGACTGATATACTGGCTTCGTTGCGGAAAGTGTTCCGGGCGCTTGGTCTTTCAACGGGGGTTTGGCATGGAGGAAAAGAGAAAGCACAAACGGTACCGGCTGGAGACGACGGATCTGAACGGCAAGATGAGCCTGGCCGAGAAAGTGGAGATCATCGACATCAGCGTGGGTGGCGTTGCGCTGAAAGCCGACCGGAGGCTGAATCCCGGCAGGGAGTACGTGCTCAGGCTCGGCGACAAATGGAAAACCATTGAGGTGATCGGCGTCGTCGTGCGGTCTGCGCTGAGCGGTTTCGAGACGCGCAGCGACGGCGCCCAGGTTGCCGTCTACTCGGCGGGCATGAAGTTCCGCCAGGACACGGCCGAGGCGATCAACGAGTTTCTCAAGTCCATGACGGTCAGCAGAAAGGAAATCCTGCCCACGGCCGTGGACCGCCGCTGCTCCGTGCGTTTTAAGATCACCATGCCCGGCGCGAAGATACTCAGCTATCCTGCGAATTTTTCGGTCAAGGAAATCAGCCAGAGCGGTTTCCGCATTGAAACCGATCAACGGCTCGAAAAAGGCAGTGTCATCCCCATGACCCTGTCGCTCAACAACGACGAAACGGACCACTTCAACGGCCGTGTGGCATCGTGCACGCCGATCAGCACTTCCCCGGAGGACGATCGTTACGAAGTCGGAGTCGCCTTTCTCGATCTCACGGAAAAAGACAGAAATCTCCTGAAGGAGTTTATCGGCTATCTCGCGGAAATGGAGAAGAATGGCTCGCGGGGCGCCGAATGCCGCTGAAATGAAAAAAGCCCTGCGCCTCCACGCGCGCAGGGATAAGGCGCACATACTGCAGGGCTTCTTCAAGACCGGCCCCGGTCAGTATGGGGAAGGCGACCGTTTTCTCGGAGTCGTGGTCCCCGATATCCGCCGTGTTGCGGGGAAATACCGCGATGCCCCCGAATCCGCAGTTGTATCCCTCCTTGCTTCCGAATACCATGAAGAACGCCTCCTCGCGCTGCTCATCCTGGTTCAGCAATTCTTCCGGGGGAACGAACAGCGCAAAAAGCGTATTTACACCCTCTACCTCAAAAACGTCCGTTGCATCAACAACTGGGACCTCGTGGATCTCTCCGCGCCGAACATCATGGGCGCCTGGCTTGCCGATAAGAGCAGGAAGCGGCTCCATCAGTTCGCGCGTTCGAAAAACGTGTGGAAACGCCGGATTGCGATCCTCTCCACGTTTGCTTTCATCAGAAACAACAACTTCAGCGACACGCTCACCATTTCGAAAACCCTTCTGCGCGACGAGCATGACCTGATTCACAAGGCCGTGGGCTGGATGCTGCGCGAAGTCGGCAAGCGGTCTCCTGCTGCGGAGGAAAGCTTTCTCAAACAACATTATCGCACCATGCCGCGGACGATGCTGCGCTACGCAGTCGAGCGGTTCCCGGAAGCGAAGCGCAAACGGTATCTGGAAGGGAAGGTTTGAATGTGAAGGCTGATGTGGCCACAGAGGGACACAGAGGAACGCAGATGAAGCTTTGCAAGCCGTTTGGAAAAGGCAGGAAGCCTGTCGGTCAGGCCGTTGATGTCCTCAGCGCAGGTGTTCGCAGTTATCTGCAGTTCAATACTGTTGCATTCATTTGATGTGCTTCAACTGCTGGAGCTGGGCGGTGGCGGTATCGATAGCCTGCCTGACGGTCTTGTTGCCCGTGTCGAAATCGAGCGCCCTTCTCCAGATGGCGATTGCCTCATCGAGTTTTTCTTCCCGGTACCGCATGAGGCCCAGTTCCATGAGTGAGCGTGAACACGCGCTGATGCGCGCCGTCAGAAAGTCGTCGTCAAAAGAGAGTTTGTCCGCAAAATCCCTTGTGGTTATGCCGCTTTCGAAAAGATTGCGCGCTGTAACACCCGCCTCCGCGTACCGCGCATCCTGATAGGCCTTGTCCGAGACGGCGCGGATCTGCTCTCCCAGCCGGAGGAATCCCTGCCGGTGGCCTGCAAGATGATGGCGGTCATAAGCATGCGCATAGATTTCCAGCGCCTGCTTGTAGTTGCCGAGGGCGATCTGTTCCTGCGCCCGTTTTGCCGTGTCGTTCACCATCCTGTTGTCCCTGCTGTCGCGTGCAGCCGGCTTCAGGCCCGAGGTGAAAAGGGCGCAGGACGGCAGCACGCTGACAGAAAGCATGAGCACCAGGAGCGGCACAGCGGGAAATCTCCTCATATGCATGGTCTAGTCCTTTTCCACTCGGTGTTCCGCGAGGGCGGGATTCTCATCCAGGACGATGCCGAACGCTGCGACGATGCGGGGGTCGAACTGTTTGCCTGAATACCGGCTGAGTTCGCGCAGGGCATCCGAGGCGGAGCGCGGGTTCTTGTACGGGCGGGACGACGTCATGGCGTCGTAGGCGTCCGCAACTGCGATGATGGCAGCATGAAGCGGGATGTCCTCTCCCCGCAGGCCGTCCGGATACCCCTCGCCGTTGAACCATTCATGGTGGTGCCGGACCGCGGGGATGTATTTATGCAGTGATTTCGCCCGGCTCAAAATCGCAGCGCCGTGCTCCGGATGCTCCGTCATTTCCTGGTGCTCCAGAGGATTCAGCGATCCGCCCTTCAGCAGTACGTAATCAGGGGTTTTGATCTTGCCTACATCGTGAAAGAGGCTGGCGATCTCCAGGTTTTCCAGTTCGTACGCGGAGAGCCCCAGTGCCTCGCCGATTTTCACCGACAGCTTCGATACCCGCGTCGAGTGGCCCAGCGTATAAGGATCGCGGGCGTCGATTGCCGCAGCAAGAACTTTTACCGTGGAAACATAGGATTCCTCGAGCTCGCGTGCTGAAGCGCTCAGCGATGCGCGCTGCCTCGTGATCAGCTCTGCCATCTGATTAAAGCCTTCCGTAAGGCGTCCGAGCTCGTCGTGGGAGTAGATCCGCAGGCTGCTCTGCTTTCCGCTTTTCAGTTCGCCGACTCCCTTGGAGAGCTCCTGGATCGGCCGCGTCAGATAGGAGGAGAGCACAAGAATGCACGCAATGCCGAGTGCAATGGCGATCGCAAGACCAAGGTAGATTTTCTTGTGCGCGTCCGTCTGGGCGGTCTGCAGCGATGATTTATTCACGCCGATGATGACTGTGCCGAGCTGCACTCCGTTGAACAGGACAGGCTCGGAAATTTCGAGGAAAGGAAGCCCAGCTTTCCCTGCTTCGACTACACGGGCGCCGTCCTCGGTTTCCTTGAGAATCTGTCCATGGATCCGGTGAAACACCATTCCCCGCCTCGAGACGTCCGTATGAGCAAGGATGATCATATACCGGTCGACGACCGCTACGGAGTCGACATCCGGGTTTGCTTCCTTGACTTTTGCGGCGATATTATCGACGCCCAGCATGTCATTGGACAATATACTGTAGGCCGTAACTGCTGCCGTGCTCTTGCAGAGCGATTCGCTCCGCTTCAGAACCTCGTCAAGGAGATGCCGGTTCATCGTGTCGAGGGTCAGCAGGGAATAGATGGACGACGAGACCAGCAGAAGAATGATGATGGATGCGGTTATCTTGAACCGCAGCGTCGTGAAAAAAAATGTTCTCATATGCGCTTATCTGTCCACTGGTGAGACGCGGGACGATTCTTTTCATATCATATTATGATCAAAGTGTCAATGTGGTTTTTCCTGTTAAAACACGGGGACATGCTGAGTGCTGGAGCAGGCTGACACGGGACACGGAGAGGTGCTGATGGATCGGTCTGGCAGCGTTTCTTTTGTATTACAGCATGAAGCGGTTTGGCATGAATAGTGGCGAAAGCAGGGTAAACAAGGTATAATAGGCCGCAATGCACGTAAGCTTCTCGGCGAATCAGCGGTCAGGAAGGAGCTTCCTTCATCGTGGGGACATTAGCAGGCGTCGGGTACAGCGTACATAGAAATCCTATCGAGGCAGGGAGAGAAGCTGCGCAGAAGGCCCTCAACGCGCTGGGTGCCGGGAAACCCGATATCGTGTTCGTCTTCGGCACCGTCGGCTACAACCAGCAGCTCCTCATTCAATCGATTCGCGAAGCAACGGCCAACGCCCCCCTGAGCGGCTGTTCTGCCGAAGGGATCATCACCCAGGGGATGGCCGATGAGACGAATTTCGGCGTCGCAGTGATGGCCATCTCCTCCTCGGAGCTGCAATTTCACAACGTCTGCGTGAAGGACCTCGGCGCCGGTGCGGGCCGCGCGGGTGAACGCCTTGCGGAGCTTATTCAACCCCATGCATCGGAAGCCTGCATCGCCTGTTTTCTTTTTGCCGACGGCCTGGCATTGAACTTCGATCCGTTCCTGACGACATTCGAGCGGGCGCTTCACTGTGCACGTCCGCTGCCCATTTTCGGCGGGCTGGCTGCCGACAACTGGACATCCCAGAAAACCTACCAGTATCACAACGATGAAGTCTTTTCCGACGGCATCTCGTGCATGCTCCTGTCGGGGCAGGGCGCTGTAGCGTGGGGCGTCAACCACGGCTGCGTACCGGTGGGCACGAAACGCACGGTGACGCGCAGCAGGGGGAATGAAATATTCGAAATCGACGGCGGACCGGCCCTGGAGGTGCTGAAGGAGTACTCGGGCGAAGACTGGACCGAACAATGGAACAAGACATCACTGAATCTCTGCCTCGGCTTCAAGACCCCGGAACACTTGAAACAATACTATGACGAATATCTCATCCGTTATATGAACCGGAAGAACAATCAATCAGGATCGGTCACGATTCAATCAGACGTCCGTGAAGGCACCGACCTCTGGATTGTGCGGCGCGATAAGGAGCTGATCAGGAGCGGTCTGCAGACCATTGCCGACCGCATTCATGAACAGACTGGCGGGCGGAAACCGATGTTCGTTCTGCATTTTGAATGCGTGGGCCGCGGCAAAGTCGTGTTCCGGGAGAGTGAAAAAATCGAGCTGATTCGGGCGCTGCAGCACAAGATCGGTGACGACATCCCCTGGCTCGGATTTTACGGCTACGGAGAGATCGGGCCGATCAGGGAAAGCAACTGTCTCCACAACTTCACCGCGGTCGTGACCGCGGTGTACTGAGCACCGGGAAAACCGGACTTCGTCGACCGGATACCTGGATTGACCGGATGATTGCCACGGATGGTATCCGGCAGGCCCCAGTTATCCTGTCGCTCCTGCTTTAACATCAGAACGAGTTTATCCCCATGGAACACGGCATACAGAGCATGCGAAGCGAATCCGCCGAAGAGCTGGCAAAAGCGCAGCAGGAAAAACAGTCCCTTGCCCAGCAGGTGAAGCAGCTCATCAAGTCCGAAAGCAAACTGTACGAATTCCAGGAAAAACTTGACGCCCAGTTGCGGGAATACAAGGACCTTCATGAACTGAGCAGAAAGCTCACGACGACATTTGAAACCGGCAGGATCTTCGAGTACGCACTGGAATACGTCATTTACAGCCTTCAGTACGAACGCGCCCTGATTCTCCAGTCGGCTGGACCGTCCGGTGACCTGAAGGCCCGGGCCTTTGACGGCTATTACAGCGAGAAGGAAAAGAGGACCATCGAGGCAGTCGCGGTAAACACGGGCGACGCTCTTCTTTCGAGGCTGCTGGCGGGCGCGGAATATATCGTCTGCACACC
>DATHDE010000257.1:0-2563 GCA_035490495.1 Nitrospirota bacterium | reverse complement strand
AAAATCGGGAATGTTCAGCCCCACATCCGCATCGACAACGCCCACGAGCGTGACCGCGGGGAAGTCATGGCCTTTTGCGACCATCTGGGTGCCGAGCAGAATATCCACTTCCCGGCGATCCACCTGCTGCAGGAGTCTGTCGTACGCTTCTCTCCCCTTGACGATGTCGCTGTCCATGCGCCTGATCCGGGCACGGGGAAACAGCGCCTGCACCTCTTCCTCGATTTTCTGCGTGCCCGAGCCGATGAAGGCAAGCTCGACGCCGCGGCACGCGGGGCAGGACGCGGGCGGCGCGGTGACATGACCGCAGTAATGGCATTTGAGCTGCCGCTCCGCTTTATGGTACGTGAGCGATACGCTGCAGCCCGGGCATTTGATGGAGGTCCCGCAGTCGCGGCAGATGAGAACGGAGGAAAATCCTCTGCGGTTCAGCAACAGCAGCGTCTGCTCGTTCTTCTCGATCCGTTTCGTGATCTCGTTGATGAGCGCGGGGGAATACGAGCTGTTTTTCTGCTGCGTCTTGATGTCCACAATCCTCGCCCCGGGCAGGGGCCGGTGGTCCACGCGGTGCGCGAGGCGCAGGTAGCGGTACTTGCCGTTTTTCGCGTTGTAAAAGCTCTCGAGCGACGGCGTGGCGGACCCGAGCACGGCGACGGCGTTTTCGAATTTCGCGCGCATGATCGCCGTATCGCGCGCGTGGTAGCGGAGACCCTCGTCCTGCTTGTAGGAATTCTCGTGCTCCTCATCCACGATCACGAGCCCCAGTTTTTCGAAGGGAGCGAACACGGCCGAGCGCGCGCCGATGGCCACGTCGACGACGCCGGTCCGGATGCGGCGGTATTCGGCAGCCCGCTCCCGGTCCGTGAGCCCGCTGTGCAGCACCGCCACACGGCTGCCGAAGCGTTTTCTGAACCTGCCGAGGAGCTGCGGCGTGAGTGCAATCTCGGGCACGAGCACGATGGCCCCCCGCCCGGTTCCTGCGAGCCGTTGAATGCACTGAAGGTACACTTCCGTTTTCCCGCTCCCGGTCACGCCGTGCAGGAGGGAGACGCTGAATGCGCCTGCCTGGACATCGTTCGTGATGGAATGAACGGCCTCCGCCTGCTGGGCCATCAGCACCGGCGCCTGAGCAGGAACGAATGCTTCCTGCCCGGTCCGTTCTTCCTCCTCCTTCTCCACAATGCTCGCCATGCCCGCATTGCAGAGCGCTTTCACGGTGGACGCGGAAAATGCTTCGAGTTCATCCAGTGCCGCGATCTGGCGTTCGCACAGAAGCAGCAGGAGCGCGGTCTGTTTCGGCCCGCGCAGCGCAAGCACATCGTGGTCTCCGGGCGCAAGCTCGAGGTATTTTTTCTTTTTCGGCTTTGCCTTGGACAGGGCCTTCGGCACCACGGTCTCGATCGTCAGGCCCAGGGGATGGAGATAATAATCCGACATCCATCGCGCAAGCGCGAGGAGGCCGGAAGGAAGCGGCGCGTCGATGATCTCGATCACGCTCTTGAGGCCCGCCACATCCGCCTGCCCGGGAAAACCCACGACCGTGCCGGCCATGCGGCGGCTGCCGAACGGCACGAGCACGCGCGACCCCGTCACGAGCTGTTCCCGGAGTTCCCCGGGCACGCGGTAATGGAATGTCTTGTAAACGGATACGCCGACGGCTATATCAGCAAGAGAGCCGGACATGGAGGTTGGATATATCAGGAATCAAGGGGCAAGGACAGCTTCTCGGGCTTCTGTTTCTTCTCTTCGGCTTTCTGGGGCTTTTCAGGATGCCCGTCCGCTCCGGGCTTTGCTTCCTTGGTGCTCAGGATGTCCTTGAGTTCGGTCATGAACTCGTTGATATCGCGGAAGGAGCGGTAGACGGAAGCGAACCGCACATAGGCTACTTCGTCGAGCTTCTGCAGCCGGTTCATGACCTCTTCGCCCACTGACGTGCTCGGGATCTCCTTGAAACCCTTTTCCTGAAGCGATTTTTCTATTTCGTCAACGGTCCGTTCGAGCATTTCCATGCTGATGGGCCGCTTTTCGCACGCTTTTTTGAGCCCGCTCAGAATCTTCATGCGGTCAAAAGGCTCCCGCCTTCCGTCCTTCTTGATGACGGACGGCAGCACTTCCTCGACGCGTTCGTAGGTCGTGAACCGGCCCTCGCACTTGAGGCACTCCCGGCGTCTGCGGATGGATTCGCCTTCCTTCCCCATCCGGGAGTCCACGACTTTGTTGTCTAGGCTGGAGCAGTAGGGGCAGCGCATAAAAGACCAGGTACAGAGTACAGAGTTCGAAGTACAGAGTAAAAGTGCGTCTACTTCTTGTACTGTGTTACTTTGATGCCGGATTCGGCCAGCATTTCGGCGGCCAGGGGATCGGGGTAGCCGTCATCGAAGATGATTTCCCTGACCCCTGCGTTGATGAGCATCTTGGCGCAGATGCCGCACGGCTGGTTTGTGCAGTACAGGACGGAGCCCTCGATATTCGTGCCATGCTTGGCAGCCTGGATGATGGCGTTCTGCTCCGCATGAAGCCCCCGGCAGATCTCATGGCGCTCGCCCGAGGGAATGCCCATCTT
>DATHDE010000256.1:0-2367 GCA_035490495.1 Nitrospirota bacterium | reverse complement strand
CCTTGTGTATCAATGAGCCGGAGCCGCTCCCGGAGTGTTAGAAAATAACAGTAATTGAACAGGTCTTCACCGACGGGATAGCCTTTTTGCGTAACGGATTCCTTGGCGTTCTTGATAAAAAAAAGTTGCTCGGAAGGAGTGAATTCCCTTAAGAATCTTGTTTTCAATTCACTCCAGCCCCAGTGGTCGTCGGCCATGTCATAACTCCATCGGTCTCCGCCTTATCAGGGTCTTGTTCGCCGAAAGGAGAGGCAATATGGATCGGGCAGTTACAGCTTCAGGTTGTAATGTGCACCTATTTTAACCAGAATCTGTACGATAGTAAGCAGGCGAATTTTGCAGGATCCATCCGGGGCCCTGGACTGAGCCCCGGATGGGTTGAACAGTTTACGACTTCATAGCCGCAAGCACGACCGCAGGTTTCATCGGCAGCTCCCGCACGCGCGCGCCGGTGATCTTGAACACCGCGTTCGCGACCGCGGGCGCGATGGGCGGCACGGCGGGCTCACCAATGCCGCCGAGCTTGTCAGTGCTCTTCACAATATGCACATCCACGTCCGGCGAATCCGCCATGCGGAGCAGCTCGTAATCCCCGAAGTTCTCCGACTTGACCCCGCCTTTTGCAAACTCCATTTTTTCGCCGAGCGCAGCGGACAGACCCATAGTGCTGGCGCCTATCATCTGCGCGGTGACGATCGCGGGATTCACCACGGGTCCGCAGTCCACGGCAACGGTGATTTTGTGCACCTTGATGGCCCCACTCTTCTGATCCACGGAGACTTCCGCCACTTCCGCGACATAGGTTCCGAACGAAAGCGAGTAGGCGATGCCGCGAGCCTGGCCTTTGACGAGCGGTTTGCCCCAGCCGCCTTTTTCCGCGGCAATCTGCAGGACGCGTGCTGCGCGGGGATGTTTTTTGAGCATGCTGAGCCGGAACTCGAGGGGATCCTTGCCCGCTGCATTCGCGAGTTCGTCCACAAAGCTCTCGGATGTGAAGACGTTGTGCGAGCTTCCCACGGAGCGCCAGAATCCCACGGGCACTGCCGTGTCGATGCGCACGTATTCCACGGAAATATTCGGGATATCGTATTCCATGTCCTCAAGATTCTCGACCGCTGCGCGGTCAATCCCGTCCTTCATCATGGACGGGAACACGCGCGCAAAGATGGACGGGCAGACGATCTTGTGAGACCAGGCCGAGACGCGGCCCTCGGCGTCAACCGCGCCCTGGATCCTGCTCAGGTTCATGGGGCGGTAGAAATCGTTCTGCAGATCCTCTTCCCGCTTCCAGATGAGCTTGACGGGTTTGCCCGTGGACAGGGACAGGAGGAGCGCTTCTTCCACGAAGTCGCGTTCGAATCTGCGGCCGAAACCGCCGCCCAGGAATGTCGTGTGTACGTGGACCTGCTCGGGCTTGAGCCCCGTGAGCTTGACAGCAAGGGCATGCGTGCCGGTCTGGTTCTGCGTCGGCACCCAGACGTCGCACCGGTCGGGCTGTACCGAGACCGTGCAGTTCATGGGTTCCATGGTCGCGTGCGAAAGATAGGGAAGCTGGTATGTGCTGTCGATCTTTTTCTGCGCAGCCGCGATCACGGCCGCAGCGTTCCCGTCATTTCGCGCCATGATGCCTTTCGCACTCAGTTTCGCCCGGAAGTCCGCGGCAAGGGATTCGGTGCTGAGCGAGGGATAGCGGCCTTCGTTCCATGAAGCTTTCAGGGCGTCCCTGCCTTTCCAGGCTGCATGGAGCGTGTCGGCGCACACGGCTATGCCGCTGTGGATCGGCAGGATTGCCTGCACACCCCGCACGCGCCGCGCTGCGTCCGTGTCGTAGGTCACGATGTCCGCGTCATACGCCTGCGGCCGGGCGATCGCGGCGTAGAGCATGCCGGGAACAAAGGTGTCGATGCCGAATGCAGTGCGGCCGTTCACTTTGTCTTTCGTGTCGAGCCGCGCCATCTCCTTGCCGATATACCGGAACTGCTTTTCCGTCTTGAGCTGGGGATTCTGCGGCACCTCGAGTTTGGATGCTTCAGAAACAAGCTTGCCGTAGGCGGTCATTTTCCCTGTCTTGAGGTGGCGCACTTTGCCGCGGTCCACGGTGCACTCCTTGACCGCAACATTCCATTCGCGCGCCGCGGCGACGATGAGCATCTCGCGGGCAGCCGCGCCTGCCTTGCGAAGCGGATCGTACATATCGCGGATGCTGCTGCTGCCGCCCGTGAACTGCATATTGCGGACCGGATCATTCCACGGCGTGCCCGCGGGCGCGGCCACGAACTTCACATCCTTCCAGTCCGCGTCCAGTTCGTCCGCAACGATCATGGGGAGCGATGTATACACTCCCTGGCCCATTTCCGACTTGTTCAC
>DATHDE010000255.1:0-4170 GCA_035490495.1 Nitrospirota bacterium | reverse complement strand
GGTGGGCGTCCAGGCCAGCCCTGTCACCACGCCCGGCCGGTCGATCATTCCCGCAGTCTCGGCAAAAAATCTGGGCTTTCCGAGATAGTCGTGCAGATCCGCCGCCTTGACCGTGATAGGCGTGGGTTTGCCCTCGGCGATCGCCTTGGCCACCTTTCTGCACACATTCGCTATTTCGCGTTCGATGTTCCTGACCCCTGCTTCGCGCGTGTAGTCCTTGATCATCGACCTGATCGCGTCCTCCTCGATCACGAGCTCCTCGGTCTTCAGGGCATTCGCCTTGATTTCCTTCGGGAGGAGATATTTCTGGGCGATCTTGAGCTTCTCATGCTCCGTGTAGCCCGGCAGCTGGATCAGCTCCATGCGGTCCAGGAGCGGCGGTGGAATGGTTTCCAGCTGATTGGCCGTGGTGATGAACATGACCTTTGACAGATCAAACGGCACATCCAGGTAGTTGTCCCTGAAGTCCTTGTTCTGCTCCGGGTCGAGCACCTCGAGCAGGGCCGATGAAGGATCACCGCGCCAGTCAGCGCCGATCTTGTCCACCTCGTCCAGCATGATCACGGGATCACGCGTTTCCACGCGCTTGAGGGCCTGGATGATGCGTCCGGGCATGGCGCCGATATACGTCCTGCGGTGCCCCCGGATTTCCGCTTCATCGTGCAGGCCGCCGAAGGACTGGCGCATGAATTTTCTGCCGAGCGCACGCGCGATGGACTGGCCGAGAGAGGTCTTCCCCACTCCAGGCGGACCGACAAAACAGAGGATGGGCTCGCGCGTCTTGGCGCCCTCCTGGGGCCCCCGCTCTTCACCCAGCTTTTTGACCGAGAGATACTCGAGAATGCGGTCCTTGACCTTCTCCAGATCGTAGTGGTCGTCATCGAGTGTCGTTTTTGCCTTGGCAATGTCGATGGCCGTCGCCGACGTCTTGTTCCAGGGCAGGCTGGTCATCCACTCGAGATACGTCCGGATCACGGAATATTCAGGCGATGAGCCCGACAGCTTCTCCATGCGGCCGAGTTCCCGCTTCACTTCCTTTTCCGCCTCCGGGGGGAGCTTCGCTTCCTCTATCTTTTCCCGGAGGTTCTTGATCTCCGACCCGTCATCCGATTCCTCGCCCAATTCTTTGCGTATGGCGGAGAGCTGCTGCCGCAGGAGATACTCCCGCTCGGCTTTCTGCATCTGGTCGCGCGCCTGTCCCTGTATTTTCCTTCCCAGTTCGAGCACCTCGACCTCGCGGTTCAGATACTGCATCAGCTTGTTCAGCTTGTCGAACACCAGATCAGCCTCGAGCAGCTCCTGCCGCTGGACGAGGTCGAGCCTGATGTTCGTGGCAATGAGATAGGCGAGCTGGCGCGGGTCCTCTACATTGACCGCCGCGGAAGAGAGCTCCTCGGGCATGTTCGGCGTGAGCGATACCAGTTTCTGGAACAGCTCCGCTACGCTGCGCATAAGAGCCTCGAGCTGTACGGTCTTGTCCGTCTTGTCCGGAAATGCCTTGACGCGCGCCTTGATGAACGGGTCCTTCTGGGAGAACTCGCTGATGCTGATCCGTTCAATGCCCTGGACCAGCACGCGCAGCGTGCCGTCAGGCACTTTGACCATCTGAAGAATGCGCGCCATGGTGCCGATGGAGTAAATATCACCGATGGTGTTGACCTCGATATCGACCTTTCTCTGTGCGGTCAGTCCGAGAATCTTGTCGCCCACGGTCACGTCGTTGATGAGCTTGATGGATTTTTCCTTGCCGATCACGAGCGGGTACACCGTCAGCGGATAGACAACGGTGTCCTTGAGCGGAAGCAGCGGAAGCTCTTCGGGCACGGGCGGTATTTTATCTTTCATTTCCTGTGAGATGTCCATAGGTGCACTCCCCGTTCTTTTTTTCATGAATTTCATTACTGAGTCGAATAGTTTCAAAGCATTTTCCTTGCAGGTCTCAGCGTTTCACCAGCGTGATCATGAGCAGGCCGTTCTTATACTCCGCCTGCACCTGATCGTGGTCGACGGGTGTATGCAAAATAATCTCGGCCCTGAAGTCACCGTATTTGATGCCGAGCTGATGGCAGGCGTTCATATCGACCAGCGCCGGCTGCTCACGCCTGCCTTCCACAACCAGCAGGTCGCTGAACAGGGTGACGCTCATGTTCTCCTCGGACACCCCCGCCAGTTCGATCAAAATGATGAAGTGGCCGCGAGTCTCATAAACATCAGTCGGCGGCCTCCACACCATGGTGGATTGGCCGGGCCATGCGCCGAATGAATCCCACAGGCTCTGAAATGCCGCATCAGGCCGGCCGCGGCGTGTATATTTATAGGCTATGTACCGGTAACGCACACTGCACCCCTTTCTCCTGCGGACAGTTATGTCCTAGCTGCTTGAACAAACGTCTACAATCCTTGGGCAACACTAAGAAACCTTCTGAAAACAGAATACCAGATACAGGCTGCGAAGTCAAAAAGTACGGTAAAAGACCGGGCATTGCTCTGCTACGGACGGCCGGACAGAAGGCATTTGCCCCAGCATGGTCGAGACTACCCCTGCGGGAGACACCAGGGGCGGCATGTGATGTCGATAATCAGCGGGTGGAGACTTCCACCCACCAGTCCGGAAATGCGGCAACAACCTGGCCCGATTTGTAGAGCGCATTAGCTGTATTCAGTGCGTCGAAGCCGGGTGCTGTTTTAATTACAAAGATGTTGGGTCCGATTTCAAGCTTTTTTATTATGGAGAGCCCGTTCTGTTTTGCCCACGCAGCAACTGCGCTGTCGTCCCAGGACGGATCGAGATAAACGATGATGTTTCCGGGCAAGGCGCGCATACGGCCTGCGGATGTTCTGCCCTCCCTGAACACGGGCGAGTAATTCCCGCCGTGACCAGCATCCTTCAGAGCTTTAAGCGCTGCAGTGGAATCCATGCCCTTCCCCAACTTCCACACGCGGACTGAACTTCGCCGGGTCGAAAGAGGTGAAGCATCGGCAGAAATGTTTTTTATCGCGCTCTGGGCCTGCTTTGTTTTGTTTGCATTAAGTTCGGCGATCACTCCCGGGTCCAGCCATACTTGCCGCTCCTCGCTGCCGTCATACCAGACATACGACTGTTGCAGTTGGCCGGATTTCGCGGATATGTTTTTATCAGCCGCGGATACAAGGCTGATCATGCTCCCGATCAGAAACACCGTGCAGCACAACGCGATTTTCACCCTGTTCATAGAATTTCTCCTTCGTTCGTTATATTCCGTAAAAATTGAGCTTCCACGACTGGAAAGTACCTGTATCCCCTGCTGCGCCGTCAATGACTGTAAGTTTCCAGTCGCCGTCAGCAGCTTCGCCGAGGAAATTGGCGCTTCCGAACACCCACCCGCTATAGGCTGTGCAACTGTTGCTGGCACATAAATGCGTTTCCGCCAATATGCTTGGAGTACCTGCAGGACTCGTTAGGACGATCTTGAGGTCTCCTGAATACGTATGGTCTGCGGCGCTAAAGGTTATCTCAACGAATTCGATCTTCGTAATGCCGCTTCCGCTTACGGTAATTGTATTGCTGACCCCACTTACCACGTTGTCGGGAATGGCAAGAGCAGGAGTTGCAAGGGATGTTGAATACGTTTTTTCTGTCGCCAGGTTGGCGCCATAGGATTTCGCGAGCGTAACCGCGGCGCTCGCATCAACAACTCCAAATCCGTAATTCGGGTTAAAATGGTAGCCGCCACTGTTTGTTTTCCACTCGACGTTCGTCGGGTCGTTCTTTCTCGCTGATGCTGCGAGAATGACGCGCACATCGCGCCAGCCTAAATTCGGATTCGCCTGCAGCACCAGGGCGGCTACGCCTGCAGCGATGGGCGTTGCCGAGGACGTCCCGTTCATGCATTTTGTATAGTTCTGATTCGCATAATCCGACGCACCGGCAGTACCGGCCGTGTTGAAACCGACATTGCCCGTTCTGTCAACTGTGGTAATCGCATGGGTGCTGCAAAACTCGCCGCCGGGCGCACTGACCCATAAATTCGCGCCCCGCTCGGAATAGGACGATTTGACGCCGTGATCGTTCACCGCTCCTATTGCCATGACACCTCGATAGTTCGCCTGGCCGTCGTAGTTCGAGTTATCGATCGGGCTTCCATTGCCCGCAGCCCATGTGTATATGATGCCAAGCCCGCCCCGTCCCGT
>DATHDE010000254.1:0-3006 GCA_035490495.1 Nitrospirota bacterium | reverse complement strand
ACGCCGTAGGACCGTACCAGTGATGTGCGGTCGTCGGGTGTCGTAGAGATGCATTCGGCCACAATGCGTTGCCTGTCGCGCGCCGCGCAGCCGCAGACCGCATGCCCGAAGTCGAGCCACTCGATTTTCACTGCTTCGTCCGGCGGAATGCCGGCAAATGCGTTCAGGTGCAGTTTCCCCGCTCTTTCGTCCACAAGAAAATTGAAGTACACCTGGCAGTCGAGGTGTTCCAGCACTTTCGTGCAGACCGTTTCCACGACGGTCTGCGGATCTGTGGACAAGAGAAGCGTGTCCGCGGTGCCGGACAGAAGCTCGAACCGTCCCAGACTGCGCAGAATCGCCCGCTCATACCGTTTGCGCTCCGTGATGTCGCGCATAATTCCCTGGATCCCCGCAATCGAGCCCTGACGCTTCACAGGTGTTACATTGATATCCGCATAATAATACGAGCCGTTCGCATAACGGAGCTGCAACTCGAGCATATCGATCCTCCTGCCGGACGCAACCTGCTGCAGGGTATGCTCGGCCCTGGTAAGGTCCTGCGGATGGACGTAGGCGGTGAATGCGGTTCCGATGAGCTTCTCGGGCTTGAAGCCGTACCGGTTGACAGCGGGAGAGGCATAGGTTATTTTGCCGGCCGCGTTGAGCTGAAAAATGACGTCGCTGCTCAACTCGGCGATCAGCCGGAACTTTTCTTCGCTTTCGCGCAGGCTTTCCTCAGCCTGTTTCTGATTGGTGACATTCGTGACGGCTGTGAAGCATTTTTTGTAGCCGTCCCTTTCATCCAGGGGTACGCTGTCGAGGCGGCCGAAAAATTTCGTCCGGTCCCGGCGGATGAATTCGAGTTCGCAGGTGGCGCGCTTGCCGGTCGTGAATACATGGGCGTGGTGAACCCTGAATGCATCGCGATATTTGGGATCGACAAATATGCGGAAAGGCTTGCGGTCGAGGGCGGAGCGTGCTTGCCCGAGCTGGGCCGCGCCGATGAGGTTCACATCCCAGATCATGCCGTGTTCGTCCAGGGTGAAGTAACCGACGGGCGCAAGCTCAAACAAGTCCGCATACTTGCTGCGCGATGCTTCCAGTGCATGCTGGGCAGCGCGCAGCTCCTCGTTCTGCGCCTCCAGCTCGGCCTGATGGAGACGAAGATCCTCGAGTAATTTTTCGCGATCGTCCATTACGGGCGCGGCTTTTCGCGCCGTTTTTTTGGGGCGTGAAGCACCGGTCCTACCGCCTGTTTTCTCGGAAGCACCTTGTTTATTCACGATATTGTCCGTGGAGAAACGCGTGAAATGCTCGATGAATTGATACGGATGCTCTAAGCATACCATAAAGGAATGGCAATGTACGAAAAGGCAGGAAGAACGTTCGTCGCCTTGTTGCGTTCGAATGCTTCAAACTCCGCGAACTCCGTAAACGCTGCAAGTTTATTTTCCCCGCAGGATGGCGGAGAAGCCGATGATCGCACTGCGTTCGCCCCTGACCGGCGTGAGCGTGAGGGCAAGAGAGGCCTGCGTGCCGGTGCTTTTTTGTCCAGTGATAGTGTGTTCGACCACGCTGATGCCGGACTTCACCCGTTTGACGAGGCCGGCGATTTCCTCAGACGCGTCCTGAGGAAACAGCAGGAAAAAAGTTTTACCGCTGGCCTCCTCCAGGGAATAGCCGAACATCTTCTCAGCCCCCCGGTTCCAGCTGATGATCCCGCCGTCGATGTCAAGGCCGATGATGGCATCGGCCGAGGCTTCGCACACGGCGGCCAGGCGGAAGGCCTCTTCCCGCGTCCGGTGCTGATCTGTGATGTCAATGAAGGTGATGACCACGCCCTCGATCACGTTCGCGACGGTGCGGTAGGGCATGATGCGCGTCAGGTACCACTGGCCGCTCCTGCTTTGGACCACTTTTTCGCTCGTGGCGAGCGTGCGGATGACCTCCGCGGCGTCCTTGTCGAGTTCGGGGTATTCGAGTTTCGACACGATGTCGCTGATGGGGCGGCCCACATCGGTCTGGATGAGGTTGATCACGCTCGTCATGACCGGCGTGAAGCGCTTGATCCTGAGTTCGCTGTCGAGGAAGATTGTGGCGATCTGGGTGCTCGCGAGCAGATTCGTCATGTCGTTGTTCAACTGCGTGAGCTCGTCGATCTTGTTCTGGAGCTCCGCGTTCACGGTCACCAGCTCCTCGTTCACGGACTGCAATTCCTCTTTCGAGGTTTCGAGCTCCTCGTTCGTGCTCTGGAGCTCTTCGTTGGCGGACTGCAGCTCCTCGTTCGCTGACTTGAGCTCCTCGTTGGATGTTTCAAGCTCTTCGATGGTCGTCTGGAGCCGCTCTTTTGTTGACTTGAGCTCGAACTCCAGCTCCGTTGACCGCTGATCGATCTTTTCCTGCGGATGCTTGCGCTCCTCGGTGGTCTTTCTGCTCTTAAGAACAGGCAGGGCCTGGAACACGATCATGAGCAGGCCTTCGAGATACTCGGGTTTTTGAATATAGGTCACCGTTACGTTGATGGTCTGGTACCCGCCGTTGGTCCTGACGTGTATGTCCTCGACCGTCACACTGTCTTTGGTGTTTGCCGCGCGCCGGAGCGACGAGCGAAGATCGAGCCTGAGCCCTTCGCGCGCCATTTCGATGACATTCATCTGGGCCTTGCCCGGCGCGGGCTCCAGGTACTTCCCGGTCCTGCCGTGAAAATAGAGGATATCGCCCTTGCCGTTCACGATGACGCAGGGCGGGGCGTACTGATCGAGCAGAACGCGCTCGGCCATTTCGCCGACCGAGACTTCGCCCGCCTTCTTGAGCTTCGGAAAGCCTTCATGCTTTCCCGCGGGGAACAGCGCCGGGGCTGCGGGACGCAGATCCAGGGGAGCAGTGATCGCGGAATCGAGCTTGCGCGCGCGGAAGATTTTCCATTTTTTGTCGGACACGGCATACAGGTCCACCCGTTCGCCGATGGTTTCCGACGAGCCGAGGAAGAGATACCCTTCGGCGTTCAGGGCGTAGCGGAAGAGG
>DATHDE010000253.1:0-3075 GCA_035490495.1 Nitrospirota bacterium | reverse complement strand
GTTCGTCCTCATGACCGCGATATCGATTTTTTTGTCGTTAAAGTCCCTGACGAGCTGATCGAGGTCTTCATAGAGCGCGGACAGCCCTGTCCACCCCTCTTTCGCAGCCATCTCTTTGCCCCACATGTCCATAGCCGCGTTTGCATCCTTGATGTCAACGTCAACAAACGTTCCCGTGGTATATCCCATGCGGAACATGTTGTCCTGTGCAAAGAGGACCGCCTCCGAGGAAAGAGAAAGCAGTGCTATGAGCGCAAGCATTGTGGTTGCTGACCTATGTGCTCGCATTGACAAACGGGTCTCCGATCATTGGTTCGCAATGGGTCAGGCGTGTCCGGCGCCTACTGTGAGCGCTCGGCGACTTCTCTTCCCACAAGGAATTCCAGGCTGGCTATTCCGGATTGATAGTCGTATATCGCTTTCTGGTACTGGCTGTGGATGAAGAGCTCCATGAGCTGCGCCTCGATGACGTCTTTGGTCTCGACCAGCTCCTGCTGATACGCACGGGTGTTCAACTCGCGGTTTTCCGTGGCTGAGGCAAGAGCCTCGCGCGTCGATGTTATCTGTCCCTTCGACCGCGACACCTGCAGCACCGCGTCCTTGACCTGCAGCGCTACGCCTTCCCGGAGCAGCGAGTCTTCGACATTGATCTTTTCAAACCGCGCCCGCGCCTCGGCCACTTCGCCCCTGGTCCTGAAGCCTTCGAACAGGTTCAGGTCGATCCGCAGGCCGATCATCCAGGATTTCTTGTTCTGGTCCGTCATCAGCCCGGCATGGTAGGAATTGTCAATGCGGTTTACATCCCCGAAGAGCACGAGAACCGGCAGGTGTCCTGATTTCGCTTCATCGATCTTTGCTTTTGCAGCGTCCACTCCTATGCGGACCTGATTCACCTGAGGATTCAGTTTGAGTGCATTGGCAACGGCTTCGTCGAGGGCGGGGACGGCCGGCTCTATGTTTTCTGCTTTGTCAGTGGGCACGACCTGGTCGGACCACGTCAGGCCGATCGCGTTTGCCAGCGCGGAGCGCGAGAGTTCGAGGTTCGACTTCAGGGTTTCCATCATCGCACGGATGCTCGAAACCACGACGCTCGTGCGAAGATAATCGGTTTTTTTGACCCTGCCGGAGCCGGTCTTGTACAGCCGTTCCGTAAGCTCCAGCGTCACCTCAAAGCGCTCGAGCGTTTCTTTGCCGAGTTCGTAAAGCCGCTCAGAAAGGACCGCGGCATAGTACATGCGCTTGACATCGTCCACGACCTGCAGGTCGGTCCTGCGCGCGGCTTCCCTGGCGGCATCTATCCCCAGTTCGGCCTGCCGTACAACAGATGAAACCTTTCCGCCCGTATAGAGCGGATAGATGAGGCTCAGCGTACTCACCAGGCTGTCGCGGTCCATGAGCTTCACATCCTGCTGCGGAATGCTCGTCTTTTGGACGTTGGGGAGTATCTGGGCGGTCAGCTGCTCGAGCATTGTGTTGTAGCCCGGAGTGCTCGGGGTGATGCCCTGCTTGGAAAGCTGCGCCGCCGCGATGGCCTCGGCAAGGGGGGTGGCGTTTGCAGCGCCGATGTCATAGGTATACTGGGGAAACACGAAATTCGGATCATGGTCCATCCGCGTAGCGGAAACCGACAGCTTCAGCTGCGGCCAGTATCCCGACGTGGCCTGCTCATGCTGGGCCTTCGCTATCCTGACGGACGCGCTTGACACGAGCCGCATGCGGTTGTTTTTCATGGCAGCTTCGACGGCGTCGCTGAGGCTCAGATTCAATATCTCGCCCCCGGAAACGACGCAAGGCAGCAGCAGGATGAATGAAACACAAATAGCCGCACTAGTGCGAATCAGCATACATATATCTCCCTGAAAGAATTATTTTTTATGCCTCCAATGCGTATCTCTGCTGTCTTATCGGTCGAAAGAAATATATCTTTAGGAGGTCGTTGAAAAAGTTGGCTTTGACGGCATTGTCCCCGCACGGCTCTCATGGCTATGCTATGGGCGTGGCGCAGCCAGCATGATGATTATTCATGGTCTCAACAACCTCCTGCGAATAACGTACGGGGTCGGGGAAATTGCTCACCGGCCGCAATCGAGCGTACAGCGGCAAAACCTTGCGCGCCCGACCGTTGCGCACGCGGAGATATAATTAGAAGAGCAGCACGGTGAAAAATGAGCGATTGTCACCGGACAGCAGCTGATGAAAGGGGAACATGATGCAAAAACTGAAAAATATCCTTGTCGTGAGCAGGATGGTCAAATATGACGCGAAAGCAATCCAGATCGGCGCTTCGCTGGCGCGCAGATATGATGCAAAGCTCACGATCATGCATGTGATTCACGATCCTTTCGGCATCGAAGGATGGAACCTGCCCGTGCCGAACCTGGAGCGCGATTACCAGAAATTGCTGAGAAAAACACGGGAGCAACTCGACAAGATTGCCGAAAAGGAGCGCAAGGCCGGGGCCACTATAGAGGTGATGCTCAAGGAAGGGAAAGCGACGCGTGAAATAATAAAAACAATCAAGGAGAAAAAAATAGACCTCCTCGTCATGTTGGCGCACGAAGAAGGTCACATTGAACATTTCCTGTTCGGGAGAAGCAACCATGAGCTCATACGGCAAATGCCCTGCTCCATCATGCTGGTCAAGAAAGAGCCGGCTGCGGCGCCGGGCCCCTGGGACGCTTGATGAGGAGCATGCAGCCCTTTTTCACGGCCTAGTTCTGGTCGTTGGCTGATTCTCCGGCCGGCAGGGAAAACCGGGGGTCGGCGGCAATTCCCGGTTTCATGATTTCTTTTCGCAGATTTCTGAATGTGGTTTTCGGCCAGTCCCTGATAAACAGATTCACCAGTATTGACGGAATCCATCCTTTCGGGTCGCAAAGAAATTCGGCGTCAACTTTCGTCCTCGTGCTGCCAGCGGCAGAAGTAAGGATAAATTTCATGTTGATCACTTCCCCGCGTATGTATGCCGTACGGGGTGCGGCCGGGTCGTCAACAGAGCGGTATTGAAATATTATTTCATTTCCCTGCCGGGCGGTATGCATCTGCACGCGCGAGACGAAATCGCGGTCCGAAAAG
>DATHDE010000252.1:0-34866 GCA_035490495.1 Nitrospirota bacterium | reverse complement strand
TCCATTCACCGGCAGCGGCTGCATGGCTGGACCGTCATGCGTGGCTCAAACCCGCCGTGCGGATGCTGCTGCTGCCAGCAGCGGGACTGGCATTCCTGTTCATGGAACATCCGGCTGCTGCAGGCGCGGCATGCGCACTGTTTTTCTGCTTAGCAGGACTTCACCTTCGCTACAGGCGCAGCATGCGCAAGGGAGGCGCGAATTGAAAAAGCTTACGATCATGCTCATTGCGCTGTTCCTGCTGGCGCCCGCTGTGTATGCGGAAGACACGGCTCTCGAGGCGCCCCACTGGACCTTTGACATAAAGGCGGGTAGATTCATGCCCGACCTCCCCGATTGGAGGAGCTATTATTCGAGAAACTACGTGACCGAATACGGCACCTCACTGGCGTACAAGTTCATCAGGCAGGCTGAAGCAGGCATTGAAGTGGGATATCTCTCAGCAAAGGGGCTGGCCAAGGCTCCGGCGCATCAGCTGAACACCGGATCGGTCACCTACACGCTCTACCCCGTGAATGCCTTTGTTCTCTTCCGGGGAGTCGTGAAGGAAAATCAGTGGATCGTGCCGTATGCGGGCGGCGGGTATACGAGGATGTACTACCGGGAATCCATCGAGGATCAGGGAACAATCAAAGGTTCGGCGAACGGGTATCACGCACGGGCGGGCTTGCAGATTCTGCTGGACGGGCTTGATCCGTCGGCCTCAGGCAACATGTTTATAGAATACGGCATCTTTCACACCTACCTCATTCTCGAAGCGCGATATACTCACGCCGTTGTTTCCTCCACCAACCTCGGCGGTAAAAGCTACCTGGCGGGCCTTCTCTTCGAATTCTGATAAACCCTCCCTGCGCCAGGGCGCAGGGGAGACAAGGAACCGCTCACGCCTACCCTCTCCCTTGAGGGTGAGGGGGTAAGCGGTAACCCCGCTGCAAGCAACGCGTATCTTGCAATACTAATCAATCACTTCTCCATCGCGGATCTCGATGGTCCGCTCCGCGCGTTTCGCGTTCTCCTCGCTGTGCGTGACCATGACGATCGTGCGGCCCTCTGCGTGCAATCCTTCAAGCAGACTCAACACTTTATGGCCGGTCTTCGAATCGAGGTTGCCCGTAGGCTCGTCCGCAAGAACCACGGCGGGCTTGTTCACGATCGCCCGTGCGATCGCAACCCGCTCCTGTTCGCCGCCGGAGAGCTGGGATGGCAGGCGCCCTGCCTTTGCATCGAGCCCCACGCGCATGAGCGCGTCGAGCGCCATGGTCTTGCCATTGCCGTTCAGGCCCGGCTGGATCGCAAGCGGCAGCATGACGTTCTCAAGCGCCGTCAGATACGGCACAAGGTAAAAGGACTGGAAGACAAACCCGAGATACTCCCGCCGGAAATCCGAAAGCCGGTTCGGCCCGAGGCTCCCCAGATCGATATCGTCGATGTGGACGGTTCCGCTGGTTGCGCGGCTCAGTCCGCCGATGAGCGACAGGAGCGTGCTCTTGCCGGAGCCTGACGGCCCCATCACGGCGACAAACTCCCCGGTTTCGATACCGAGCGACACGCCTTTCAACGCAAGATACTCCTCGTCTCCCGCGTGATAGGTTTTTGTTACTTTCGACAATTCAATGAATGCCATGTGAACTCCCGTAAAAACCGCATAGTGCAGAGCGCATAGGGTTATATCTGTCCTATACCCTACAGTGTCTTCAACGCTTCGACCGGATCGAGCCTGCCTGCGCGCACTGCAGGGTAGATGCTTGCCAGCAGACCGACGACGACTGATGCTGCGAGCGACCCTGCCGCAAGCAGGGGATCGAACTCAAAGCTCAGGTGATAGGCGCTCATCAGATAGGGCGCGACAAACCGGGGGCTGATCACGCCGATGCCGTATCCGGCAACGCCGGCCATGAGGCTCACCAGGAACGCCTCGGTCAGCAGCACGCGGATAATGTGGCCCGTCCGGAAACCGATGGCGCGGAACAGCCCGATTTCCTGCACGCGCTCCTTGACCGAAGCGGTCATGGCGAAGAATATGATCATGCCCGCCACAATCAGGAGCAGCGCCGATATGCCGAGAGAGAATTTGTGGAAATAATGCATGGCTTGCATCTTGAGTTCCACAGTCTCCTTCACCGCAACTGCCCGTGCGCCGGGCAGCGCAGAATTGATCTGCGAGACGATGTCATCGATGGGACAGCCGCTGCACAGGGCCGACAGTTCGATGAGACTCACGGCGTTCCCCCGCTTGAAGCTGTGCTGCACCCAGGCGAGGTCGGCAAAAATCAGCCCGTCGTCCTGGGAGCCCGTGGCCGCAAGGACGCCCGCAACACGAAGCTTGCTGCCGTCAACCGAGAATGCGTCACCCGGCACAAGTCGGAGAAGCGCTGATGCGTTCTTCCCGATCAGGACTTCGTCCTCCCGTTGGGGATGCGCTCCCGCTGCCACGCGCCACCATTGCTTGAGACGCTGTTCGGCCTTGAAATCCACGCCCGCGACAAGGACCTTGTTGCCGCCGACCGACGTCTGCACCAGCAGCTTGGGAGCAACGGTGCTGATATTGGCTTTGTTCTTGATCGTTCGGATTGCGCCGAGATCCGCTGTCGTGAGTTCCCTTCCGCCCGCGCTCACGGCCGTGACCGTAAGACCGCCATACGAAAGCGGCAGCCCTTCCGATGCCGGCAGTATAAGGATGTTCGCGCCGAATTCGTCGAGCGCACGCATAACCTCGCGGTTCATGGCGTCACCCACCGTGGTCATTGCCACTGCAGCGCCGATGCCGACCGAGAGGCCGGCGATAAGAAAAAAAGTCCTGCCTTTTTTCCGCAAAAGGTTGTTTAATGATATGTCCAGTAGCTTCATAGCTCCCCTGCTTCACGCCGGACCGCTCGTACCCCGGCTGTTCTTAAAAATATTTCACGCCGTTCTCGAGTTCACGCGTCTGGAGCACGATCATCTGTCCGTCCCTGCTGCTGTTGATCGGGATCGGGTTGCATCCGCCCGTGATAACGCCGACTTCCGATGGTCTGAACGCCATACCGCAGTTATTGCAAACCACCACTCCCTTTTCCTGCCGGTACCCCAGTTTCGCGTGATTGCACGCTATGCAAGCGTCGAACGCCGTGCGGATGCTGCCGTCCTCGGCCTTCATTATAAAGAACCTGACGTTCCTGGCTGTGGCTGCGTATGAGAAAAAGTGGGCCTGTCCGTCCTGGACGGACTCAAGCGGTATCCGGATGCTGCCGTTCTCGGCTTTCACAAACCCCGCGTTCACCGCCGTTGCCGAGGCGTCGCGCACCGCGCTCAGCACCAGGTGACCGGCGGCCATCTTTTTCATTTTGTACATGTTCATCCCGAACCACGCTCCGGCAAGGATCGCAGCAACCGCGACCACGACAACCGCGGGTTTCACCCACTTCCTCTCACGGGCCATGATCCTTGCCTTCTTGTCCTGCAGTGCGCCGGCCTTCAATTCGGCGCCGCAGGCTTTACAGTAGTTCGACGTTCCTTTTGATTCTGCTCCGCATTTACCGCACGTACTCATGTCATTCTCCTTTTTACGTTGATCAATCTTCTTCAGGTCGGGAATCGACGGGAGAAAAGGATCAATGATCAATGAACTATCCTGTCAACCCCGGCGCCCCGACAAAGAACCGTGGTTTAATTCCGCCCCATTTCAGTAATCTGGCCGCCCCGGTACTGAAGCGATCCGATGATTTTTTGTCCCTGCACGATATCGATCTGCATGTGGCAGCCGAAATCCTGCACCTTTGCCGCGACATTGGCGTTGCCGTGCGTTTTATGCCAGTAGTCGAGGGCGGCTTCCGCCGCCTGTGCTGTTTTGGGAGCTCCGGCCGAGGGCGCCGATGTTCCTGCCGGTCCCCCGCCGCAGGGAGTGGATCGGCCTTCGCTCCGGTTGCATCCGCCGCACCCGCCGTCCCCCTGTGAAGCCAGGGCAATCCGTACGGAGGCGTTCTGCCAGACAGTTTCAAACCAGCGATCAAAGGTTATCTGGCTGGACCGCCTGTCGCCGCCCCTTGTCATGAACTTTTCGTTCAGGAATTTTTCTATCAGCAGACTGCGCGAAACTTCTTTTTCGAAGCCATCTTCACTGCCGTACCGGACGGAGATATTTTTTACGAATGCGGCTCTCTCCAGCCCTGAAGAGGCCTGATAAGCGGCAACGGCCGCCTGCACCTCTGCGCGCTCAACCCTCACGCCTGATTTATGCGCTTCCTGAAGGAGCAATTTTTCCATGATCAGCTCCTGCAGCACGCGGCCTCTCAGTTGTTCGCCGAATTGGCCTTTGTCCCCGGACACGCGGGAAGTCGCTGCGTCCAGTTCCGACAGAGATATCACCTCTCCGTTCACTTCCGCAGCCACGCCCTGCGGCAGAAAGAACTTGTAATACCCCAGCCCGATCGCGGCAGCAAGAACGGGAATAAGCAGAAGCGCAGGCCAGTACGAACGTTTTCGGCCCTGCACCGGATTCATTGGGTCGGCAAGCGGCCTCCCGCACTCTCCGCAGAAGCGCGCATCAGCCTCATTGTTTGTTTTGCAGTGAGAACAGATCATGAATAGCCTCCTTGCATTGAATCCGCTGGCATCAGTACAGCGTCGCGTTCTATTTTGCAAACATGCTGCCAGACCCATTCCGGCGGGAAATCAGTGGGATAAGCGGATGCAAGCGGAATCAGCTGTCGCATTTGATACAGCAAGGGAAGGAAAAAGCATACTCGCAGGGGGCTTTGGTATCCGCAGAAGTTCAATTGGAAATGCCGGAGCAATGAAACCGCCCCGGCTTTTGCACAGAATAGAGGCGTGACGGGGTGGTTAAACCGGCTTACGGCAAACGCCCCGGATGCACCGGCAAAGGCGGCCGTCCGGGATGATGCGGATAGCAGGCAGGAATCAGGAAGGATATCACAAGGATTGCAAGAATGAGCAGCTTCATATACTTGTTCATAGGTGCCTCCTCCTCTTTAATTGACCAGCGACTGTAGATTACAGTATCATGAAAACGACCGGATATGTCAAGCGATGAAAATCAGGATAAAACAAGGTGGTAGCAGAACGCAATCATTGAACGTACCGGTTGAAGGAATTACGGCCGCTCGTCGGGAGTGGCAGACAGCGAACCGATCAACACTCCGGAGGAAATTGTTCTATTTCTTACCAGCAGAAAACCTTGTCGTGGCTGAACACATCGGCAACCAGCTTATCGTAGGACACTCCGCCCCTGTACAGTTCCACCGTCGTCACCTGGTTGCCCAGGGTATGGACTTCTATAATTTTCTTCGTCGTAGCATCAGGCGCTGTTTTCAAGATATGCAGAATCTTCATTTTATTCTCCTGTAAAACTCGAACCGGCCAAAGGAGCATCGGATTTTCTGCAGCCGCTCGGCCGCGTCACGCAGCGACGCATGGCCATCGTTAAAATCTAATACGGCACCACGATATCGTACTCCAGGAGTTTTTTCGCGAGGTCCTCAAGGGTGACGGTCGTATATCCGTTTTCCGCATTGTTGGAAAACATCTTCAGGTCGAGTTCGGCCAGCAGTTCCAGCGGCTGGGCCACATCAGCGCTCGTTTTATCCAGGGTACTGTCGAGAACAAACACCTCGACCGTATCATTCGCGAGCGTCAGCCCGCCTGCAACACGCAAGGCTTCCGCCGGGCGGTCCCTCACGACGACGGCTATTTTTTTGGTGTCTCCCATGTGCCGCTCCTGGCGGTCGTCATCAGCATCAGAAGACGAGTATACGGTAGCTGTCGTGCAGCATGCCGGCGTTGTTGCACTGGCTGCCGTAGAAAATAGCTTCCGCTATCTCGCGGATGCCGGCGCGTTCGCAGCTGTGGCCGCAGCAGGTGAACTGCACTCCGTCCACGTTGATTAAGTCAAGAAATTGTTGGTCCCGCATGAAGCGCACGCCTTCGTCCATCACGAAGATCGTCACTTTCTTCCCGGCCGTCCGCGCCGCCTTGACAATGCCGGTCAGGTGCTCGATATTTTCATTCTTCGTAATCATGATGCCCAGGGTATCGGTTGCCATGCATTCACCTCTATTGCTCAGAAGCCCCCCGGTACTTTCACAACCGTGCATTCCTGCTTCCCCGCGTGTTGATTTACGTTTTGGAGTTAAAAAAAGCCGGGCAGGTCAAACCTGCCCGGCACGTACCGTTTCCGATGTATCACACATCCATGTCCCGCATCGGCCTGATGAGCAGGAAATATACCATGGTCCAGTTCCCCAGGATGATGAAGGCATTCGCTACCCAGCTCGACACAGCGAGCGTGGATACGCCGGTCAGGCTGTGACCGATGTTGCATCCGCCCCCGATTTGCGCCCCGATGCCCATGATAAAACCGCCCAGGAGCACTTTGATCAGCTCGTCCGCAGGCGGAACCTTCATTTTTACTTCGTTCAGAAGTTTGCCGCTGATATACGCGCCGATCGGCACCGCCAGAACATAGAGCGCACTCCAGGAGAACGTGACTCCCAGGAGCGTCAGCGTTTTGTCGGAACTCGCCGCCTGCGAGTTCCCGAAGAGCGCTGCCAGGAAGAATTCACGGACCGGCCCGGTGAAGGACAGCCCGCGTGCGCGTCCGCCGAAGTAATCGGACGCCCAGAAGGCCGCCACCGCCACAATGCCCGCGAGCAGTCCGACCAGGGACCAGGAGTATCCCTTCTTCGCCTTCACAAAGGGCTTGCCCTGATAGACGAAAAACAGGATGACCGCGGATATGATGACGATGACAATCCATTTGTTGATGCCCAGCACGTTGTCCAGCGTGGGAACGACGTCACTGTCGGGGCCGATGAACACGGGAGTCGAGATCAGAAGATCGTAAATCGGCTTCAGGAAACCGAACTTCGTGATGGCGATCCCGAAGAAGAAACCGAATACCGCAAACACGTAGGCAAGGTTGCCTTCGCCGACCCGGTACAGAATGCCGCTTCCGCAGCCGCCGGCAAGAACGATCCCCATGCCGAAAATATATCCGCCGATCACATTCGCCCAGGGGACGAACGCCTGCCGGTACAGCGTTCCGTTTGCAAGCCAGCCCAGGTCCTCAACCAGGTTTGCGCCTACCATGGTCACGACCACGGCGAGCAGATACGCGCGAAGCATCGTGTAATCCTGGAACAGGATTTCACGGAACGCAGAGTTGATGCAGAACCTGCCGCGCTGAAGAACAAATCCGAACGCAGCGCCGATCAACAGTCCGCTGATGATATACGCCAAGGTAGAAGCCATTCTTTCCCCTCCCAGAAAGTTTTCCCCTTCAACTGCAGTACTGTGCGCTGTCTGTCCTCTGCCGACAAAAGACCAGCCGCGACGATATTACGATTTCTTGATGTAGAGTTCCCAGTAGCCCTTGTCGTCCAGCTTCACGGCTTCGAAGCCATAGCCCTGCTTCTCCGCATAACGCGGAATGCTGTCTTCTGCCGATGCGGGAGCATCGCACAGGACCTTGAGGGTCTGGCCGCTGCCGAGTTTCTCAAGCGCCTTCTTGGTGAGGAGCAACGGATACGGACACACTCTGCCGAGCGTATCAATTGTCTGATCAGGTGATGCGGTTTTGACTGACATGGTATTTCCTCCTAGCGATTATATGGATTTTGTCCGTAGGACCAGGGCTGATCATACGGGAAAGAGCTAACGATACAATTTAAAGCGTCTCTCGGAGCATCACCTCCTCGAACAGGTTCCGGCTTACTCTACTGCATGCAGGTGAAATGCGCACGATATAAAATTTATGGGGCAGGTTAGTAACTTAGCAAAAACGTATCATTCTGTCAATACACGTTTTGTAGCCGGAGAGTAAAGCACTATTTATTTTTGTTATGACATTCCCATTTTCGTTTATACCAGCGAAAGAACCGTGAGGAGGATAACGGCAGCAAGCAGGAAGAAGCCCACGCCCATGGCGGTCTTCCGTTTTCCGGCCGCAGTCTCGGCGCTGCCGTCGAAAAAAGGTGCGAGAAGAATCGCGCTGAACGCAAGCCCGGGAAGCAGGACTGCGCCCACAAACGTCCACCTGCCGGGGAAATACTTCGTCAGCTGATAGAGAAAGAGAAAATACCACTCGGGGCGCGGGCTGTACTGGGCCGAAAAGTCGATCTCCCTCCCGACCGCCGGCGGAAACAGAACTGCCAGTATGAGCACGACCTCGACGGTAAACAGCGCAACCACGCAGATCTCGAAAAAGTAGTGGGGGAAAAACTTTTCCTTGCTGTATTCTTTCACGTTCCCGGCCTTCGAGGGTGTGTTCACCTGCCCCCTGATATCCCTATGCGCCTCATGATATGGAAGTGAATCCACAAAAAGAGCGCGGTGAACAGAGGAAACCAGAGCATATGCATGCTGTAGAACCGGAGCAGCGTCTGGCCCGTCACCTCCGTCCCGCCGCGTATGAACGCAGCAAGGTGGGACCCCACGATCGGAACCGAGCCGAGCATGTTCGTTCCCACGACCGTGGCCCAGTAGGCCTTCTGATCCCAGGGCAGCAGGTAGCCGGTGAAGCCGAAGGCGAGTGTCAGGACGAGCAGCATGGCGCCGGCGATCCAGTTGAGCTCCCGCGGATTTTTATACGATCCGGTCAGAAAAACCCTGAGCATATGCAGCACGACCATGACGACCATGAGACTGGCTGACCAGTGATGCACGGCTCGCAGAAGCCTGCCGAGCGGAACGGTTTCGTGCAGCCGCTGCATGCTCCGGTAGGCTTCGGCGTCCGACGGGATATAATACACGGACAGGAGCAGGCCGGTTATGACCTGCACGAGAAAGAGCACGAACGTTATACCGCCGAAACAGTAGAAATAATTGATCCATGCGGGCACGGGTTTGTCCATGACCTTGCGGTGCCTGCTCGTGAATCCCATGCGTTCATTCAGGTATTCCAGTACTCCCATGCTCCCTGCCTCTCCTCCCGCCCGAGCCGCGGACGCTGCCTACACTTTCACGCCGACGTAGATGACACCGCCCCGGTTCTCGACGGGAAACCGTGTAAGCGGTGCGGGCGGCGGGCCCGCAATGTTCCTCCCCTGCAGATCATACCTTCCGCCGTGGCAGGGGCAGATGAATTCGCCTTTGTCCTTGTGATAATTGACAAGACATCCCAGATGGGAGCAAGTTGCGGAAAGCACCGAGAGATCGCCCGAACGGGACACCACAAAGACGCGCGACTTGCGCATCTTCCCCGCCACGCTGTACTGCAGCTCGGCTTTTCTCACACCCGACCGCGGGACCTCGTCCTCGGCAAGCAGCGGATAGAAGACAAGCTCCTTTTCGCGGTCGCCCGCAGGCGATAATACCCCCACCGCGGGGATGAGAAAACCGAGGCCGAGGAGTGCAAGGAGGCCATACAGCGACTTCTTTAAAAAATCCCGGCGGCTGGTGGGCATGCGTTTATATACTACGACGGCGGGGAAGTGTCAACCGGTATGCGCCGGTCTGTATCGCGGGGTGCGTGCGGCGCCCCTTACTGTTCCTTCAAGATAGAGGGCGTGATGAAGATCATCAGTTCGTCGCTGGTGTTCGAGGAGGTCTTTTTCTTGAACAGCCAGCCGAGCACCGGGATTTTGGACAGGAACGGCACCGCCGACTCCGACTCCGATTCATTTGTGATGAGAATGCCGCCGAGCACCACTGTCTCCCCGTCGGCCACAACAAGATCCGTGTTCGCATTGCGCGTGATGATCGTCGGGATGTTGTCGACCTGCCGCGAAAAGTCGGGCTCCGACTTTTCCACCTTGATGGCCAGTGCGATCCTGTTGTTGCTCGCAATGGTCGGGGTCGTGGACAGCGTAAGATTCGCATTGATGGTCTTGATCTCGGCCGAGGCCCCCACCGTCGTCGCGGTCACGACCCGCACCGGGATTTCAATGCCGCTCGATATCTTCGCTTCCTTGTTGTTCGCGGTCATCACCTTGGGGCTCGACAGGATCTTGCCGTTGCCCGTGGTCTGCATGGCCGAGAGCTGCAGATCAAGTGAAAGGCCGCCTCCCAGCTTTCCGAATGAAATCCCGAGCGCCCCGCCCGAACCCGCGCCGACGGAAGCAGGCAGGTTCACGGCATAGGCGTTGCCGCTCATCCCGATATCGCCAGAGAGCGGATACATGGTCGTGTTGCCGACGGCCGGGATGGTCGATGTCCCGGACGCGGTTCCGCTGGTCCCCGATCCGCTGTTGGTGGCGCCCGTCGTGCCGCCCGTCAGGACCGTCGTCCCATGGCTGCTGGTTCCTGAATACTTTCCGCCCCATTGTACGCCAAGCTCGCGGGCATAATTCGTCGATACTTCAACGATCTTCGCCTCGATCAGCACCTGCGGCGTTTTCACATCGAGGTCCCTGAGCAGGCGGCCCATTCGGTCAAGGTTCAGCGTGAGGTCCCGGACGACGACGGCGTTCAACTGCGGATCGACCGTGATTTTCGCCCGGTCGCTTTTCACCTTGTCCAGCACCGGCAGCACATCCTGGCTTCGGACATGGCCCAGCGTGAAGACCCGCGTCTCCAGATCGCTGTCATGCACTTCCGCAAGAGACACCACGCGGATCATGTTGGCCTCACGCACATACGTGAGTCCCTTGGTTTTGAGTATTGATTCGAAGGCGGCCCAGAGGTCGACGTTCTTCAGGCTCATCGTAACCTTGCCCGACACGCTGTCGCTGATGATGATATTCATCCCCGCGGCTTGTCCCATGGCGCGGATCACATCCTTGATGTCCGCGTCGCGGAATTCCATGGAAAACGGCGTTTCCGTGCCGGGAACCTCGGTCGAACCGGTCGCGGCCCCGTCGAGGACAAACAGCGCCGATACAAACATACACACGATCGCCAGGACCGTGCCCGCTCTGCCTAACTGGGAATAGCATAGCATGTGCCGTCACCTCCCTACTGTCCCAGGGAAAAATCCTCCAGGAACAGCTCTTCCCGCACGCCCGACGCGCCCGCAAGCACGACGCTGCGACTCTTGATGGTGATCAGTTTCAGGTCGCCGATCGTACCGCCTTCCCGCACCGCCTCTCCGTCGATAATGGCGATGCGGTTCGCTTCACTGTAGATGATGCCGGTCAGTCGTCTGCCGGCCTCGCGTGTTGACGCACTCCGTGCAGGTGCGCGATCGTCAAATGGCCGCACAAAAGGATCCCTGCCGCCCCACGCTGCTTCGCCGCCGGGTGCCGGGCGGGCGGTGCCTGCAGGACGGGGTTTATCGGAAAAGAACGGGTCGCGGTCAAACGCGTCTTCCGCGGCGATAACGGCGCCGGAGAACGCTGCTGTTGCGATGAGCGCGCAGAGGATGGCTATCGAGCACTGCTTCTCCCGCATCTTTCCCTTTCCGCTGCAGCGCCGCCGTGGCGCCGCAGCCTATTTTTCGAGATACGTAACCGCTTCGAGCTGCGTGGCGCAGGATGATGACGAATCCGGGCATGCCTCGACGCGGATCTTTCGTATGGAGACGAGGCGCGACTGGTTCTCCAGGTGCTTGAAATACGCCGCCAGCTCGCGGTATCTTCCTTTGAGATCGATGTTCAACGCAACTTCACGGTGCGATTCTTTTTCGACTTCCTGGGTCGGATGGACGGACAGGATATTCACCCCCTGTTTTCGCGCCTCGTTCGAAACGTCCTCCAGGACGAGAATGACCCCTTTCCGGTCCACGAGGCTCCATCCCTTGGCCCCCGCCTTGATTTCCTCCGCCCGCGCCTTGAGATCTGCGAGCTGGAGCGAGAGCTCCGGAACGGTACGCTCCGCCGCTGCAAGGCGCAGCCGTTCTTGTGCTGTCGCATGCTCCAACGCGCGGAACGGCGCCAGATAGATGAGCGCGCTCACCAGGGCAGCAGCGGTCGCCATCATGAGTACACGCTCGCGCCGGGACAGCTTGTCCAGGCGGAATGCAGCGAACAATTTAGCCGCCGCCATCAGTGCGCCCCTTTCGCCGCTTTCACTCCGCATCGAAGCTCGAATGCCGCAACATCATGGCCTTGCACAACGGCTTTCTGAGCGAATACGAGCTCGGGTTTCTCGAAATAATCCGTCTGCTCCAGAGAAAGCATAAAATCGGAAATGAGGCGGTAATTGAATGCGCCGCCCCTGATCCTGATCTCGGGTTTGCCCACCGAAGTCCCTTCCAGGCTGTCAAACCACACGCCGCGGGGGACAATCCGCGAAAATTGCGAAAACACCTCCGACCACAACACGCGCTCTCGTACCAGCCGCTGGACAAGTGCGGCCTGCGGAGAGCCGGCCGAACCCGCCAGTCCAAGCGACGCACGCAGGGCTGCGAGTTCCTGTTCCAGGGCGGCCTGCCGCGGCTTCAGCGCCATAAGTTTCTCATGGGCGCTCCACCACTGCCATGCCTGCATCCCGAACAGTCCAAGCCACACGATCAGGAGCATTCCTCCTCCCAGCATCCAGGCATTGCTGACCCTGACGAGACTTCTCTCGATGCGGGGGAGCAGATTGATATATTCCTTGGGTGTCCTCATTGGCGATCCATTCAGAGCATCAGGCGTTTCTCAGCGCCAGTCCGACGGCCGCTGAAAACCGGGGGGCGGCGGCCCCAAGTTCACGGTCGATAGCCGCATTTCGCTCCAGCGGTTCGAACGGATTCCAGAGCTCGACCCGCAGACCAAGCGCCGCTGAAAAATATTCCGGCAGCCCGTTCATCAGCACCGCACCGCCGCTCAGCACCGCATATTCGACGCCTTTTTCGCGACATGTGGTCCGATAGTACTCCGCAGAACGCCGTATCTCCATAAGAAGTGCATCAAGCCGGCTCGTCACCGTGGCGATGGTTGTATCCGGCGAAGCCGGAACAATCCTGAGATCCCGCTTTGCCGCTTCCGCAGCTTCCATGCTTATGTTCAGATGCTCAGCAACCAGGCGGGTGATATCATTGCCCCCTGTCTCGAGACAGCGGCTGAAACGAAGGGTACCATCCTTGAAAATGTTGATTTCCATATTCCCCGCGCCGATATCGATCGCGAGAATTTCAGAAGGAGCCGTTCGGTTCTGCAGGAACAGGCTGTTTCGCAGTACAAGCGCATTGGCGTCCACGACCGCCACGCTCATGCCGGCTTCCTCGAAGGGACGGAGATGATCCCTGATCTTGCTTTGCTCGGCGGCGACCAGCACGAGATCGTACTTGTCCACCGCTCCTTCCTGCCGTTCGCCCGTGATGATGTATTCCACGAAGGCTTCTTCAAGGGCATAGGAGATATGGCGTTTCGCCTCCCAGCGCACTGCTTCCCGCAGCTCCGGAAGCGGCATTTTGGGGAGGGACAGGGGACGGATCGTGATGGCCCTGCTCGGCATCACGGTGAACACGTTCTTGCGGCCGATCTTTTTTCCCGAGAGCAAGGTGCGGAGGCCGGAGGCTGCTTGTGCCGGGCCGCCCTCAGGGGAAAAGTCCACGAGCGTGGCAGCAGTCAGCCGCGGCCGCCCGCCGGGTTTGATACAGACGGCTTTGATCCCGCCGGTACCTACATCAACGCAGGTTATCTCATTCGGACCGAATAGGCTCATAGGAGTGCAGACTGCGTTCAGATTCCTTTCCTGCGGCCTCGTGTCGCCATTTGATAAGCCACCTTGTGCTTGAAGCCGCGCTTGAGATACTTCCATATGCGCTGGATGAGCAGAAAGTCCTGCGCGCTGTATTCACGCGTCTCCAAGTCACCCATGGGAACGCGCCGGGGATGAACATAGCCTTTTTGCTCAAGATAATATAATTTATGGCGGGGAATGTCGAGTTTTCCCAGAACTTCGGATGTTTTCATAGTCATGACCGCCCTTGCATCTCTTCTTATCGGCAGAAAATATATTCTGTTTAGATTTATTTTTCTACAGTCGGGCCATCATATAACACGCGCCGAACGGTGTCAAATGCGAAATGCACTCTTTTATTGCCACCCGAAATTCTGCACGGCAATGACCCTGTTGAAATGAAGAGCGACAACGTCGGTATCGGCTTCAATCGGCTGAAGGCCGACGACAGCATCCGATTGCGACTGCCAGTTATAGGTCGCATTAGCGGGTGCCTGTTTGTGGTACAGGATGAGACCGGTGTCGTAATCATCATCCGTGATCGCCCCCATGAGATAGATGGGAACCACATTGGAAGTGCTGGCGCCTCCGCCGCCAAAGGCCAATTGATCGGCAAGAATGTTGCGGTTGTTCCAGTCGTAATTCATGGATTGCGTTGCGGTGATGACGATGTTGTCGCCGGGGACAAACGCTGTTGCCAGGCTGCCCAGCGTGGTGAGCGTGGATGTGAGATTGACGGTATTCGTAGTCATGTTCGCGAAGGGGATTCCCTGGAGAACCAGCATGCGCACGGCCCCATTGATTGCATTGTTCCCTGTTGCACGGCCGGTCACAGTATAGGTCTGATTTGCAGCGCCCGTTGCATCGCGCGCGATCAATAAATACGAGCCGCCCCGCTTGGCGTTCCCGCTGCCTTCAAAACCGATATCGAATGTGTTCGAGTTCAGTGTAGTCCCCGTGCCCCCGCCTTTTCTCAGGATCAGATTCGTTGCATTGATCGTCTGGCCTGTCGCCGCATAATTGTCCAGCTCCACCGCCGCCAGAATGATATTGTCACCGCCGGCAAGCCCGGTGGCATGCGTGGCGAGCACCGTGCCGTTGGCGACATTTCCAAGCGTTGTGTTTCCGTCATTGCTGAAATAGGAATTGGCGGTAGTCACATTGCTGAAATTGAACGCAGCCATTTTGACCCTGCCGGAAATGATATTGTTCGCCGTTGCCTGCGCCAGAATATCGTAGGTCGGGTTCGCAGGCGCGCCCGCATGCCGATAGAGGAAAAAATAGGTCTTCTGCGGAAAGCTGTTGCCCGTATTATACTGGGAGCCGGCCGCCGGAGGAGGGTTGCTGCTGCTCACGACGCGGATGAGGCTTTGATTTGAGGCGAGCACCGTGGCACCGTACCGGAGCTGAAGATTTCCTGCATTAATATTGGCAACAGTCGTCGAAGTATTCTGAAGCATCACCACCGCGATGATCAGGTTGTCTCCCGCGGTGAGGGAGGTTGTTATGCTGCCGATATTCGTCAGTCCGGTACTGCTGATGGGCGTGGATGCAGCACTGTCCAGACCGGCAGACACGAGCGAAGGAGAAGACCCTGCGCCGGCCACATCGGAGATGACGAGCCTGCTTGCGCTGCCCACGCTGCCCGTAGCTGCAATGCGGCACTGATCCTGCGTCACTGCTGCCAGGGCCGGATGCGCTGCAGCTGTGGTCCCGCCTGCTCCCCGCCGCACGTTGATGAAGCTGTTGCCTGATATGCTGCCGTACCAGACTGCCTCGTTTTCGATCATGATTCTTCCCTGAGGCGCGAATCCCGCGACAGCGGATACGGGAATAACCGTGGACGCTGCGGTTATGCCCGAGGTGAGACTGACGCTGGCAGGGTTATACGCTGTTCCCAGTATCGTATACGTACCCCGGCCCAAGGCAATGTTCGTATTTGCAGCAGCAAGCAACCCGCAGGCTGTTCCGCCCTGGAACTGGCGTTTGGCAGCCTCAATGCCGCCCTGGGCCACATATAAAGCCTGTGCTGATTGATAGTCGTTGACTGAGGAGGAGCCGGAGATATTGACAAGGGACAAAAATACAACACCCATGAATGCGAGGATGACGATGGCAAAGATCGCAACTACAATCGATACGCCTTTTGAATCATTTATTAAATACATAGAGGGCAACCATACTCCGGCATGAATGCATTAGAAGTTCATGGGATGTACGCGTGTCCGCACCTGCAGCGATTCGGCACCTTGCGTCGATTTCACGGTAACCTGGACGTACCACAGAGAAGTAACAGTTGCCGGCGCCGAAGTCCCGTTCTGTTGATAGTAAGCAAAGGATGAATTTGCCGTATCGATCAGGGGAGACAGCGTGTTCCAGCTCCCCCAGGCCAGCGGGCTGCACGCTGCACTCTCACGCCTGTTGAGCGACGTGCCGGTGAATTGAAACTCAACAGCTTTTCCGGTGATATCGCAGAACTGCAGGTCCGTCGCGGTCCAGGCGAAAATGTCCGCGGCAGTGGCGCTTCTCATGACCCGCACTTCTCGCGCGATCCGTTCTGCTGCAAGTTTCGCCTGATAGTGGACGTTGCTTCGTTGTTCTTCCGCCGAATAGCCGGCGACGCCCTGCGAAATGATCATTGCCGCGATGCCGCCTATGATCGCTGTGATGACAATGACGACGATCATTTCCACGAGCGTGAAACCTTCAGCGGACAAGAACCGGGAGAGGGTGTTCTGACCGGCTTTGTTCATGTCGGCCTGGGAACCTGTGTGTTCACGCATCCTCATCACGCCGATCTCCTCAATTATTATACTTGGCGATAACCGTGTCCAGAGACACGCTGTTGACGGTTGGCTGGGTGATGGTAACCGTAACATGAAGGTAATCAGTCGCCACCCCCGCAGGCGTATTCAGGGCGCCTGCATTCACATAATATGCCGACCTGCTGCAGGTGAATCCAGCAAGCATGTTCGACACACAGGGCAGTCCGGTCCCCGTGGCAATCGATGCAAAACCGCTTGCCGCTTTTTCTCCCAGCACCTGGTCCATCTCGCCCTGAGCAAGTTGGGTTGCCTGTGACAGAAGAAGAGGGCTTGAACTCCCGCCCATGCCCACGGAGAATACGGACATCACACCCACCGCCGCAATAGAGATCACGACGAGTGTGATGATGGTTTCGATAAGGCTGAAGCCGCCTGCTGCCGCTTTGCTGCTGCTTTGTATAAATGTCCTGTTGAGATGCATGCCCGTTTAATTAACCGCCCCGGTCTCCGCCGTTATGGTAACCGCACCGATCGCGACCCCGCTTCCCAGCACGGCAACGTTCACTGATGCTGCCAGGGGAGAGGAAGAGCAGATTCCCAAATTCGCACTGCAATCGTAAGGTCGGCCAAAGGAATCAAATTCAAGACAGGAGATCGCGGGAGCCAGGGTAATCCCAGCGTACGTGCCGGTATTGACGGTCACCGTCAGATTCCCGGATGACGCAGGATCAATGACAGCAGAAAAACTGGCGCAGTTGCCTGCCGCGCTGCTGTCCCGTACTGCTGAATACCCTTGCGCGGGCGCCGCACCCACGCCGTTAAAATAGGTCCTCGTGCGCCTGTTTCCTGTCATGGCCAGGGTTTGCGCGTATCGCATATCTGCGCGCACCTTGTCTGCGAATGCGCCCGACTTCATTGTCGTCACGTCACCCAGCCGCGGCGCAGCGAACACGGCCACGATGCCGATGAGCACAAGGACCATGATCAGCTCAATGAGGGTGAAGCCTCGCGATTTCATCATCACACGCCCGTCTGTATTTCGTGTTGCCGGTCAATAACCTCACGTTCGGGAAAAACAAAATGCCGCCCCCCTCGGGAGCGGCATGGACTTGCAGCACAGCGTATCGTCATGCAAACTCTGGTACACGCAGTTTGTGATTGAATCAGCAACCGCCGGTGTTCGCCGTGATGACCGGCGACGCGCCCGCTACTGTTGGCTGGGCATAACTGACGGAACAGGTCGCCGGCGTGGGCGCACCTACGAGCTGGAAGGTTGATGCCGCCGGCGCTACCGCCGTCACGAAGTTGAAGCCTGACATATTGGCGATGGAACTATCGATGCCGCCGGTGGCGGTCGCAGGGAAACCGTACACGGTATTGATCGTCGTCGCACCGACCGTCACCGTTCCCGTGGCACCGGTCTGTCCAGCGATGATCGCCCTGGCGTTCACAATCGCCGCCGCCCCATTCACTGTTCCGAGCATGCCATTCACCGCTGCAACACGGGCATTGGTCTGCAGATCGATATACCGCGGAATCGCAACCGCTGCCAGGATGCCGAGAATCACGATGACCATAACCAGTTCAATGAGTGTAAAACCTTTTTGTCTCTTCACAATATCCTCCTTAGAATATAGAAAGCAGTTAAGAACCGTTTATTTGCTGTGCACCTTTGAAACAAACGGGAATCACCACTCAGCATAACCTCCTGTGCTGGATCTCACCTCGCCCTTGACAGGATCATACAAAAACGGATTCCCGAATGCGTCCAGTTTGCCTCCCTCCGCGTCCACCGCCTGTTTGAGCAGGAATCGCTTTTCAAAGAAGGACCACGTGGCCGGAGCGGATCCTATTCTCGCTGGCAGAAGAATTTTTTTCTCCATCATCTCCCGGATACTCGCAGGATTGCGCTTATACCTGATCTGAAAAAGCTGAATCCCTGTCCGGATATTCGCCAGTTCCGCCTTGAGCGCGGCTTCCTGCGCTGCTAAAGCCACTTTTTGATATTGCGGTATCACGACCCCGACGAGAATACCTACGAAAAAAAGGGTCACGATAGTGTCAAGAATAGTGAGTCCTTTTTGACACTTGTTCGGCAGCAACACTGCCTCCGTAATAACCATTTTGAATGTAGCAGATACTTTGAGCCTAGTCAAATAAAAAGTCGTATAAATAAAGAGATAGCGAAATGGTGATTTTTACTTATCCCATAAAAAAACAATATATTGCATATCATTGCTTGTCATTCTCATTACCAATCGCCCGGCCTGATGATACAAAGCATAAACAAAATACCGTCTATTTCTGGAAAAGACTGATCATGTTCCACATTGGCAGGAAAACACCCAACGCCAGGAAGAGGACGATGCCGCCGACAAAAAGCAGCAGAAACGGTTCGATCATCGTCGAAAGGTTTCTCAGTGCATACTCAACGTCACTGTCGTAATAGTCGGAAACTTTGTTCAGCATCACATCAATGCTACCGACCTCCTCTCCGACAGCGATCATCTGGATCACAAGCGGCGGGAAAAGGCCCGATGCCTCCATGGGAGCCCGAAGACCCTTGCCGTCTCTGATACTGTCACGCATTTCCTGCACAACGCGCGCGATCACAACGTTTCCCACGGTTTCAGCCGTTATCTCGAGGGTGAGCATCATGGATAAACCGCTTGTCTGCATTGCGCTGAAGACGCGCGAAAAACGCGACAGCGCGACTTTTTGAAAAAGAACGCCAAAAACGGGCAGCCGCAGCTTGAATCGATCCCATTGCCATCGCCCTCTCGTGGTCCCAATATAAGCCTTGGCAGCCCACAGACACAGTGCCGCTGCGAGAATGATGACAAACCAATAGTTGTGCACTGCCGTATTGATGCCGATAAGAATGCGCGTGGGAAGGGGTAGTTCCGTCTTGAAGCGCTCGAACATCGAGGCGAAGCGCGGAATGACGAAGGTAACGAGAAATACGAATGCCAGGCAGATTGCTGTCACGACAATCAACGGGTAGCGAACCGCTGTCTTGACGCGCGCCCGCGTTTCCGCATCATGCTCGGCCAGCAGGGCAAGCCTGTTCAGAATGTCGTCGAGAATGCCGGCGGTCTCACCGGCGCGGATCATGCTCACATACAGTTTGTTGAACAAATCGGGGTGCTTCGCCAACGCATCTGAAAAGGAGGCGCCGCCTTCGATATCGCGGCGCATGTCCGCAATTGCTTCTCGCAAACGGGGGCTTTCCGTCTGTTTCTCCGTGGTGACGAGGCTTTGGATGAAAGGGACGCCGGCGCTCATCAATGTTGCGAGCTGCCTGCTGAATATGATGAGATCCTGATGTTTTACCCGGGTGAACCGGCCCAGGATGCCGGAGTCCCACGGTGAGCGAGCCGCCTCCTCGATCACGACGGGAATCAGCCCCTGGCCGGACAGCTGATCAGCGACAGCATCACGTGCACGCGCGTCCATCGTTCCTTCATGGACGGCGCCATTCTTATCGCGCGCTTTGTAGTGGAACTGGGGCATAGAGCCTTCGCCTGCAGACGCCGATCCGGCGTGTGCCGGGGGACGAATCAATAACTTTACGAATTATTCCGGCATACTGTCCGTTCTGCAGCTTACTTGAAGCAATAATAACACAAAGCACTTGCAGGCGCAACCAACTGAAAAATAAAATATTGACAAATGCTTCATTCTGCGTTATAGTCACATTCGTCTCATTAAATACAGGCCCCGAAGCCCCCTGTTCTGTTCAATCCCAGCACGAGCAAAGATAACAACCAGGATAAAGGCATTAAAGAAAAAACAAAGCCGGAAGAATCAGTCCAAACAACTCACACTGAACCGCCGTCGTTTACGTCTCTGATTTCTAACTCACGATATTACATACGCAAACCGACGACTTGAGAAGTTGCTCACCTATATAATGTCATTATCTTTTTTCTGCAACTAATGATGTATCCGCCAAACATAGAACTCCTCAGGAGTTATGCAAGAAGCTTACTATAAATCCCCACTCCATGCGAAAATCACTTCATACAATCGTATCTGAACTGTAGGGCCGCTGGCCAAGGAGCATGCACATGAATTTAGTTGAGCTCAAAGGGAAAAACATCGCCGAACTCACGACGATGGCAGACGAGTTGAAGGTCGAGGGCGTCAGCGGAATGCGCAAACAGGAGCTGATCTTCGCGATCCTCCAGGCCCAGACCGAAAAGAACGGCATGATCTTCGGCGAGGGTGTTCTCGAAATTCTTCCCGACGGCTTCGGCTTCCTGCGCGCGCCGGACTACAACTACCTGCCCGGCCCCGACGATATTTACGTATCCCCGTCGCAGATAAGGCGATTCAACATCCGCACGGGCGACACGGTCTCCGGACAGATACGGCCCCCGAAAGAGGGCGAACGGTATTTTGCCCTGCTCAAGGTGGACGCAATCAACTATGAAGACCCGGAGATATCACGGTCCAAGATCCTTTTCGACAACCTCACGCCCTACTATCCGATCAAGAAAATCAAACTCGAACATGCACCGACCGATTTCACGACGCGCGCCATGGACCTGGTCACCCCCATCGGCATGGGCCAGCGCGGCATGATCGTGGCTCCGCCCCGGACCGGGAAAACCATGCTGCTCCAGGCCATTGCCAAGGCGATTTTGAAGAACCATCCCGACCTCAAGCTGATTGTGCTGCTCATCGACGAGCGGCCCGAGGAAGTCACCGACTGGCAACGCCAGGTCAAGGCGGAGATCATAAGCTCGACGTTCGATGAACCGCCGCAACGTCACGTGCAGGTGGCGGATATGGTAAGCGAACGCGCAAAGCGCCTCGTGGAGCACAAGAAGGACGTTGTGATCCTGCTCGACAGTATCACGCGCCTGGCCCGTGCGCATAACGCCATCATTCCGGCCTCGGGCAAGGTGCTTTCCGGCGGTCTTGACGCGAATGCGCTCCAGCGGCCGAAGCGCTTCTTCGGCGCAGCGCGCAGCATCGAGGACGGCGGAAGCCTCACGATCCTGGCCACGGCCCTTGTGGACACGGGCAGCCGCATGGATGACGTGATTTTCGAGGAATTCAAGGGCACGGGCAACATGGAGCTCCACCTCGACCGCAAACTCGTGGACAAACGCGTATTCCCGGCCATCGACATCAACGCCTCCGGAACCCGCAAGGAAGAGCTGCTCGTGGACAAGGACGACCTCAACCGCATGTGGATCCTGCGCAAGGTGCTGAACCCGCTTACGACCGTGGAAAGCATGGAGTTCCTGCTCGAAAAGCTCAAGCAGTCGAAGACCAACCGGGATTTTCTGGACTCCATGAACAAATAATTTTTTGCTTGTTTTTTTACGGCGTTTGGTATATTATTTCGGCCTTGAACCGTCGAGCCACAGCCTCCGGGCTGTGGCTCGGCTTTTCCCCTGTAAGGAGAAGAGAACCATGAAAGAAGGCATTCATCCCGACTACAAGGTGACGACGATTCACTGCGCATGCGGCGAGGCGTTCCAGATCCGCTCCACCAAGGCGAATGTGAAGCTCGACATCTGCTCGAACTGCCACCCCTTCTATACCGGCAAGCAGAAGCTCATCGACACCGAAGGCCGCGTCGACAAATTCCGCAAAAAATACAAAAAGGTATAGACCTGCTCACGGGCCCAGACCGGTGCGGCCATGCAGCATCATCAGCCGCGGACTGCGCCCGATCCATCTTCGCACGAGGTGTCTTTCGTTGCCGGAAAACCTGAACATAGGCGGGCAGGCGGTGCTTGAAGGCGTCATGATGCGCTCGCCTCACGCGTTTACCGTGGCGGTCCGCAAGGGCGGCAAGCCCGCGGCGGACATCGCTGTTCTGAAGGAAAAGATCATTCCCATCGGCGAGCGTTTCCCCCTGCTGAAAAAAAAGATCATCCGCGGATCCGTTGCCCTTTTCGAAGCGCTCTGGCTCGGCATGCGAGCGCTCAATTTCTCGGCGAACGAAGCGCTTGAACGCGAAGACGGGAAAAAAGAGGAAATCGGCGTCTGGACCATGGCGGCAACAATGGCCGCGGCGCTGGCGTTTTCGCTCGGTCTTTTCCTGGCCCTCCCCCTGCTCATTACGAACCTGCTGAGCTCGTATTACGGGCAGGTGGGGAAAAACAGCGTGCTTTTCAATCTGACCGACGGCGTGTTGCGCATGACCATTTTTCTTGGATATGTGTCCGGCATCTCGGTGATGAAGGATATCCGCCGGGTCTTCGAGTACCACGGAGCCGAGCACAAGACCATCGCAGCCCATGAAGCAGGCGTGCCGCTTACGGTGGAGAACGCACGCCCCTACTCGCGCATCCACCCGCGGTGCGGAACAAGCTTCCTGATCGCGGTGATCGCCCTTTCGATCCTCGTATTCTCACTCATCCCGGGATCCTGGCCGCTCTGGGCGAAGGGGCTGTCGCGTCTTCTCCTGCTGCCGTTGATTGCAGGCCTGGGGTATGAATTCATCAAATACAGCGCCAAGAACTGCGGCAATCCCCTGGTCAAGGCGCTGATGAAACCGGGGCTCTGGCTCCAGCAGCTCACGACGCGGGAGCCCTCGGACGACCAGATCGAGGTGGCCATCAGATCCCTGGAAGAAGCCCTTGCAATGGAACCCCGCTGAGGCGGGGTTTTTTGTTGAAAAAAAATCGAACCCTGGTACTGCTGTAACCACGGATAACCACAGATGAACACGGATGCCGGCTTAAAGATTTTCTCGAATCGTGTTTATCGTGGTTGCTCTTTTCTCATCCATGCTAAGCAAACTCGACGCTGTAGCCGAAAAATATGACGAGCTGACGCGACTCCTCTCCGATCCGGGCGTTGCCGCCGACCACCAGCAGTACCAGAAGTTTTCGAAGGAGCGCTCGGACATTGAAGAAGTCGTCAACCACTACCGCGCCTACCAGAACCTGCTCAAACAGATGCAGGAGGCGCAGGAGCTGAGCCAGGACAAGCAGGCGGATGCGGAGCTGCGGGTAATGGCCGACGAAGAGCTGAAGGAGCTGAAGCCGCGATCAGAAGAGATGGAGCGGGAGCTCAGGCTCATGCTTGTGCCCAAGGACCCGCGCGATGAGAAAAACATCTTTCTCGAGATACGCGCAGGCGCCGGAGGCGACGAGGCGGGGCTCTTTGCAGCCGAGCTGTTCCGCATGTACTCACGCTATGCCGAGAAGAAGCGATGGAAAGTGACCCTCCTTGACATGAGCACGACGGGTGTGGGCGGAGCCAAGGAAGTCGTTGCCCAGATACAGGGCAAGGGTGTGTTCAGCAGGCTCAAATACGAAAGCGGTGTGCACCGCGTGCAGCGCGTTCCCGCCACGGAGTCGAGTGGAAGGATCCACACCTCCACGGTCACCGTCGCCGTGATCCCCGAGGCCGAGGATGTGGACGTGCAGATCGAGCAGAAGGACCTGCGCATCGACACCTACTGCTCCTCCGGCCCCGGCGGCCAGAGCGTGAACACGACCTATTCCGCTGTACGCATCACGCACATCCCCACGGGCGAAGTCGTGGCATGCCAGGACGAGCGCTCGCAGCTCAAGAACCGCGAAAAGGCCATGAAGATCCTGAAGTCCCGCCTGCTCGAAAAAGAGCGCGAAAAGCGCGAGGCAGACGAAGCCGCCCAGCGCAAATCCCAGGTCGGCACCGGCGACCGCAGCGAGAAGATCAGGACGTACAATTTCCCGCAGAGCCGTGTGACGGACCACCGCGTCGGCGTCTCGCTCTACAAGATCGACGCGGTCATGGACGGCGACATCGATGAGTTCATCGAGGCGCTCGCGGCGGCGGACAACGCCGAGCGCCTGAAAAATCTTTGATGGTAGTGGAGCCCCTTCCGGCAGGAGCCGGAGGCTTCCTTTAATAACGCGACCTCCCGCGGCCTACGGCGCGAACCCCGGCAGGAGCCGGGGGATTGCAAGTCGCGGGATTCACGCAGGAACCTGACCGGGAGGCGAACCGGGGATGCCGGGCGGGAAATACAAGACTGAGGCTGGTGATATTCCCCATCGCTCCGCCTTGCCCCCTGTCATCCCTGAAACAGCCTGCACCCGAGTCCATTCAGCAGTCATTGCCGTGACCCTTATCGAAGCGATCAACAACGCGGAAAAGAAGCTCGCCGCAGGCGGCGTTAGCAATGCCCGCCGCGACGCCGAAGTGCTGCTCTGCCGCGCCATCAAGAAGGACCGGGCCTGGCTCCTCGCGCACATCCGGGAGGAGGTCGAAACCGGCCCGATGACGGTTTTTGAGGAATCAATCGCACGGAGAACGCGACGGGAGCCGCTCCAGTACATCACGGGCGTGCAGGAATTCTGGGGGCTGGAATTCGCTGTGAACCCTTCCGTCCTCATCCCCCGGCCCGAGACGGAATTGATTGTCGAAGCCGCGCTCGGCAGCATCCCCGACAGATCGGCCGACATCCGGCTGATCGATCTGTGCACGGGTTCGGGCTGCATTGCCGTGAGCCTGGCAAGGGAATTGGGAAGAGCGCAGTTCTTTGCTACGGACACCTCTCCGGACGCATTGAAAACCGCGCGGGCGAACGCACAGCAGCACGGCGTGGCCGACCGCATCAGGTTTTTCGAAGGGAACCTGTTCGATCCGCTCGGAGAGCTTGACATCGCCGGTCAAATTGATATGATTGTCGCCAATCCGCCCTATGTTTCCCTTGCCGACAGACCGTCGCTCCAGGCCGAAGTCAGAGACTACGAACCGCATCAGGCGCTTTTCGCGGGGCCGAAGGGGACAGAGATTGAGGAGCAGATTTTCCGCGAGGCGCCGCCGTACCTGAAGAGCACGGGGATGCTCATCATGGAGATAGGCGTCGGTCAGGCCCGTCTTCTCGTGGAGCTGCTGCAGCAGGACAGGCATTTCCGCAGCTGCAGCGTTCTGAAGGATCTTGCCGGCATCGACCGGGTCATTGTGGCGAGCAGACAGGAGCAGGCCCGGAAGCGGACCTGCTCCTGCACCATACCCAAATTATGAAAACGATCGTCATCAACGGCGGGAACAAACTCAGCGGCGAAGTTTCCATCAGCGGCGCAAAAAATGCAGCCCTGCCGATCATCGCAGCGGGGCTCTTGTGCGCGGGGACCCACCGCATCGCAAACGTGCCGCGCTTGGCCGATGTTACTACGCTCGGCAGGATACTCCAGAACATGGGCGTGGCGTTCACGCGGGACAATGGCCACATCCTCATCGACGCTTCGAATATTTCAAATGCCGTGGCGCCCTACGACCTCGTACGAACCATGCGGGCCTCCGTACTTGTGCTTGGCCCCCTCGTCGCACGCATGGGAACGGCGCGGGTTTCCCTTCCCGGCGGGTGTGCCATCGGCGCCCGACCGATCAACCTTCATCTCATGGGGTTGGAGAAACTGGGGGCTGACATACGGATCGAGCACGGCTATGTCGTCGCGAAAGCCAGGCGGCTTCGCGGGGCGCGGATCTATTTCGATACCGCCACGGTCACCGGCACGGAGAACATCATGATGGCCGCCGTCCTTGCCGACGGCGAGACCGTTTTGGAAAATGCCGCGCGCGAACCCGAGGTCGCGGACCTCGCGAACGCCCTTATCCGGATGGGCGCGAAGATCGAAGGGGCGGGCACGGACATCATCAGGATCCAGGGAGTAACGGAACTCCGGCCCATGGAGTATAGCGTCATGCCGGACCGGATCGAAACCGGCACCTTCGTCATTGCCGCGGCCATCACCGCGGGTTCGGTTCTCATTAAAAACTGCTTCCCGGGCCATCTCGAAGCCGTGCTCGCAAAGGTGAGCGAGGCGGGGGCCGGGATCGCACTCGGTGAAGAAACGATTTCGGTCCAGGGCTATCCGGACATCAGGCCGGTAAACGTGAAAACCCTCGAATACCCCGGGTTCCCCACGGATATGCAGGCGCAGATCATGAGCCTCATGACGCTGGCCAAAGGCACCAGCGTGATCAACGAAACCATTTTTGAGAACCGCTTCACTCATGTGGCGGAACTCAGGCGCATGGGAGCGGACATCGAGACCGACGGCCGCACCGCAATCGTGAAAGGCATCCCCCGGCTTTCCGCGGCGCCGGTCATGGCAACGGATCTGCGCGCGAGCGCGTCGCTCATCCTCGCAGGCCTTGCTGCCGAAGGCCAGACCGTGGTTTCGCGCATTTATCATCTGGACCGGGGCTATGAAAACATCGAGCAGAAGCTCTCGGCCCTCGGCGCTGACATCAGGCGCGTCTGATAGCGGTTCACCCGCAGCCGTCCGCAAGCATGAGGAGAAATATTCATGAAGATCATCGATTCACAGCACAAGGACGTCAATGCCGAACTCAAGCGTATCATCAACCGCGGCGAGACGGCGACCGAGGAAGTTGCCGCCGCGGTCAAAGACGTCGTGGAGCGTGTACGCAAGGAAGGCGATCCCGCGGTCATTGAGTACACGGAGAAATTCGACAAGGTCAAGCTCACGCTCAAGGATATGCGTGTGTCCGCCGACGAGATTCAAGGCGCCTACGCTGCCGTCGATCAGAAGACGGTCGATGCCCTTAAACTCGCAGCCCGGAACATTCGAGCGTTTCACGAGAAACAGAAGATCACCTCCTGGGTGAGCCCGGAGGCCGACGGCGTGATCCTGGGGCAGCTCGCGCGGCCCATCAGGAGTGCAGGCGTCTATGTCCCCGGGGGCAAAGCCTGCTATCCCTCGTCCGTGCTCATGAACGTGATCCCCGCGAACGTGGCCGGCGTGGAGCAGCTTGTCATGTGCTCCCCCGCGCCGGGAGGCGTTCTGAACCCCTCTATCCTTGTAGCAGCGGACATCGCAGGCGTGAGGGATATTTTTAGGATCGGCGGGGCCCAGGCAATCGCTGCCATGGCCTATGGGACCGCCACGATCCCGAAAGTGGACAAGATCGTGGGACCGGGCAACATCTACGTCGCAACCGCCAAACGCGCGGTGTTCGGCCAGGTGGACATCGACATGATCGCGGGACCGAGCGAGATCCTGGTAATCGCGGACGGGAGCGCGAACCCGGCGTTTGTTGCTTCAGACCTGCTCTCTCAGGCGGAGCACGACGAGCTCGCCTCATCCATCCTGGTAACGGCATCGAGCGACCTCGCCGGCAGGGTAGATGCTGAAGTGGACCGGCAGCTCGCCAATCTCTCCCGCAGGGAGATCGCTCGCAAGGCCCTCGATAGGTTTGGCGCCATTATCCTGACAAAGGATCTCAGGGAAGCGGCAGACATCGCCAACTCCATAGCGCCGGAGCACCTCGAACTCGCCGTGGAGAACCCCTTCGAGCTTCTCGCACGCATCAGGAACGCCGGGGCGATCTTTCTCGGCCATTACACGCCGGAGTCCGTGGGGGACTACATCGCCGGACCGAACCACGTCCTCCCCACGGGGGGCACGGCGCGTTTCTTTTCCCCCCTCTCCACGGACAGCTTTATGAAAAAATCGAGCCTCATCTTTTACACGCGCGAGGGCCTGGACAAGGTGGCTGAGTCGGTCATGCAGATCGCCGATGTGGAGGGACTCGAAGCGCACGGGAATACAATTAGAGTGAGAGTGGCAAAGAGCGAGGAGTGATAACCGGTAACGGCTTCGCTGCATGTGGTAAAAAACGATTGATGCGTGATGCTTCCTCGGTATGTGTTCCCGGGCGGCACCTGCGGTTTCAGGCGGTTTTATTTTTGAAAAAGGAGACGCTATGACGAAGAAAACAAAAAAATCAGCAGACGAGGACATTCCGTCCGGGGGCCAGAAGCTCAAGCTGGGCCTTCCCAAGGGGAGTCTGCAGGAATCCACAATCAAGCTCTTCGACAAGGCGGGCTACCGCATTCAGGTAAGTTCGCGCAGCTACTACCCCACCATCGACGACCCGCAGATCGACTGCGTCCTGGTCCGCGCGCAGGAGATGGCCCGCTATGTCGATCAGGGCATCTTCGACGTCGGGCTCACCGGCAAGGACTGGATTCTGGAGCAGAACGCCGATGTCGTCGAGGTCGCGGAGCTCAGGTATGCCAAGGGAGGTCTGAACCCGGTGCGCTGGGTCGTGGCCGTTCCCGAAGACTCGCCCATCAAGACAGTCAAGGACTTGAAGGGCAAACGCGTGGCAACCGAACTCGTGGGCTACACCAAGCGCTATCTCAAGGTGCAGGGCGTCAATGCCGAGGTCGAGTTCTCCTGGGGCGCCACGGAGGTAAAGCCACCGCGCCTGGCCGATGCGATCGTTGAGTTGACCGAAACCGGCAGTTCGCTCCGCGCGAACAAACTCAGGATCGTGGAAGTCATGCTCGAGTCCACGACACGGCTCATCGCAAATAAGAAAGCATGGCGTGATCCCTGGAAGCGGAAAAAGATCGAGAATATGGCCATGCTGCTCCAGGGCGCCCTGGCTGCGGAGGAAAAGGTGGGGCTCAAGATGAACGCGCCCAAGGAGAGTCTGAAGGAGATTTGCAACCTCCTCCCCTCGATGCATGCGCCCACGATCTCGCACCAGACGGACCCCGCATGGGTGAGCCTCGAGGTGATCCTCGATGAGAAGCAGTCGCGCGAACTGATCCCGCGGCTCAAGCGGCGCGGGGCCTCGGGAATCGTGGAGTATCCCCTGAATAAAGTCATTCCCTGACAAGAAGGCGGCCTTCGGGCCGCCTTTTTCATTCCAATCTGCTTCCGCCTCTCCGGGACAGCAATTCTCACATTGTCGCCTGCCCTGGACACGGGAAACGGCATCTTGGTTGTATGGTTGTACTTTCCCTTCTCTCGCGATCTCGATAGGAGCAGCCTGTTGACGCTCTATGCGCTGAGTGATACGCTTAAACTATCAGGAGGAACATTCACTGGACTTCCGCAAAAAAGGAAGCGGAAAGGAGCATCTCATGATTACCATTCTGGGCGCGTCCGGTCATATCGGCGGGAAAATAGCCGATATTCTGATAAAAAAGGATATAGCGGTCAGGCTCGTGGCGCGGCACGTCGACGCACTGAAGCCGCGTGTGAAAAAGCATGTTGAGGTCATGGCGGGCGACATCAATGACACGGAATTTCTGGCAAAAGCACTCAAGGGTTCTGATGCGGTGTATACGCTCATCCCGCCGGATCTCACAACGAAGAATTTCCTGTCGTACGCAGACGGGGTCGGCGCCAGTATAGGCAAAGCGATCGAGCTTGCGAAGGTGCCATTTGTCGTCAACCTCTCGAGCATAGGCGCCGAACTCAGTGAGGGAACCGGCCCGATCGTGGGTCTCCACCGGCAGGAAGAACGTTTGAACCGCATCAAGGACACGCACATCCTGCATGTGCGTGCAGCCTATTTCATGGAGAATCTGCTCGGGAACGTCGACTTGATCAAGTCAAAGGGGATTGCGGGAACTGCGATCCGGGGTGATATCAAGTTCCCCATGATCGCTTCAAGGGACATCGCAACGTATATCGCCGAGCGGCTCATGAAAAAGGACTTCAAGGGTCATACCGTTCATTATCTTGCGGGCGAGCGCGATCTCAGCCTGATCGAAGCAACGGAGATCATCGGGAGAAAAATTGGCAAACCCGGGCTTCCCTACCTCATGTTCCCCTACGACGAAGCGGAAAAGGGGCTTACCAGCATGGGGCTGTCTCCTGACATGAGCAAACGCTATGTCGAAATGAGCAGGGCATTCAATGAAGGCAGGGTAAAACCGGAGGCCAGATCCAGGGACAACACCACGCCGACTTCGATTGAGTCGTTCTGCGATGACGTGTTTGTACCGCTGTTTATGCAAAAAAAGGTTGCATGAGGCAATTCGATGATAGCTTGTATCGTTTCATGAACCGCTGAGAGCCAGAGAAATATTCGGCGGCATGGTCATTGGCCCATCAGTCCTTTGCGTTCTTTGTGGTGGTTGTCCTGCTGTTTTTTTAAGGCCGCTCGGACGTTCCGGTCGATCCTGATTCGACCGTCGGCAGCGTATCGTAGACCGATTCAACCACTGCGCTCATCTCTTTGTCGGTCACGGGGAGATTGACGATTTCCTCGCCTGCTTCCTGCATCTTCTTGAGATCAACGACCGCACCTGCTGTGGGATCGTTGTTCTCCCGCTTGCCCCGTACGGCATACAGAACCCATCGCGGTCCTTCGAGCGAGAGCACCATGTAGGCGCAGTCGGAAACAGCGAGAATCGACTGGGCTCCCAGATGCGAAAGGGTTCCATAGCTCAGCACGATACCGCTCGAAAGCTCATACCCGCTCGGCACGACCACGGCCTTGGAAAGCTCATACACGCCGTATGCAGCTCCGCCTGCAGCGGACACTGCGGTCCCGCCCACAAGCGTTGTTCCTGCGATGACATTGCCGAATGCCTGCGTACCCGTGGAGCCTGCTTCCCCGGCTACACGCACCGCACCGCCCGTTATCGCACCAACGCCGCCCACGGCCGTGCCTATCGTGCCGCCGCCCAGGGCGATGCCTGCGCTGGCAAGGGGGACACCGATGTACTCGACCGTTTTCCCCGCAGCATATCCGGCGCCGATGACGGCCACGCCCGCGGTCTTGCTCAAACCCGCTCCGCCGTAGCCCAGTACATTGCCTGCGGCCGCTGCCGTTGCTGCGGCTGTATGGGATCCCGTAAAGTCGAGGAGTCCGTACACCCCTGCCACTGCGGCAATCCCCGTCGGCGCGACGAGGTCATAGGTCGCCGCTGCAGTGTTCCACGACACCTCGACCGCCACCTCAGTCGTGGCAGCGCCTTCGCGAATCATAACGAGCGACGGGAAGGCAACCGCATTCACACCGATGTAACCGAGAGATGCGGCGGTCATCTTCGTAACCGGCTTGACGGTCGCATCCCACAGGATTCCCTGCAGCACCCAGCGCAGGGACTTCACGATCGCGAAGCTCAGGCCCGTTGTCCGGTATGCACCGTCGAGCTCCTGACCAGCCTTGCCGAAGCTCTCCGAAACGCCGCTGCCGTAGCCTTTGACCGTGTCGGTCACGAGTTCCACGGACCTCTGCGACCACTCCCTGCGCCGCTCGTTTTCCGACACAGCAATACTTCCGAACTTCGCGTCCTTCAGGCTATCGCCGACCGCAGCCGCCCGCTTTTTCAAGCGCGCCGGCACAGCGATGTAGCCGTTCACGAACGAATCCTTTGCGTACTCGAGCGCTCCTGCGCTCCGCTCCCTGCTCCGGTCCGACATGCCTTTGGCGGTTTTGAGCGACCCCTGTGCCAGCCGCACTCCCTGCTCCGAACCCGATTCGCTGGTTCGTGCACCTGCCTCGCGCGAAGCGCGCACAATGGCATCCCCTGCCTTCCCCCGCGAAGCGAGTACGGTTCCGGAAAGATCCCAAGATTTTCCGACGATGCTCTTGCCCAGGTCCGTGGAGCGATAGACAAGGAGCATGCTGTTTTCGCGTGAAGATTTCCTGATCTTGTCGGCGGCCTCATTGCTGCCCGTTCTGATGTTGTTCGCCCACCGATACGTGAGTTTTGTGCCTTCGGACACAATGTACACTGATTCGGCTGCACGGGTTACCGCTTCCTCAAAGGACTGGCGCGCGCGGATACCCGAAAGTTCCCTCACCAGCTGGAGCGTGCTCGGTCCCGGCGGAATGAGGCTGATCGAGGTGTTCGGGACCTGAAACGCCCCGTTTTTATACAGGGACACATGCCCTTCAGCGGCAAGCTTTTTCGTGTTCTTCAGAGGATCGTTGTTGGTTCCGCCCGTGCTTGCGCAACTGATAAGGAGCAGACACAGATACCAGCACAACACTACAGGGATGTTCTTATTTGACCATTTCATCAACCGCCCTCGCATCATCGGGAATTTTTTCGAGCACGTCCTTGATAACAGCAGGATCCGAGGAAAGGATCTCCACCTTCACTCCTTCCGCCTGTTCGAGCTTCCGGAGATCAACGACCGTCCCCACGGGCAAATCGCCAAGGGAAGCCGATTCAGCGGGATCGGCCTGCTTTGCGGGTTTGATCCTGCCCTGCGCGCGGGCGATTACGAGCCGCGGCCCGTCCCAGGCAAGAAAAATCGCCGCGTCGGTCACGCCGAGCAGGGTATGTGTGGGAAGCGCAGTCAGCGCATTGTATCCGAGCACCACACCCGAAGCAGCCTGGTTGATCACAACCTTGGTGGTCCCGACCGCGGCATCGTATGTGAGAAATCCAACATACGAAGCGGTATGCAGGCCTGTCTCGGCAACGCCCTGGGCAGTGCCTGCAGCTGGGCCGGCAACAGCAAACGCCACCTGGTTCAGCGCGCCGAGAGTGCCGCCCGCGGTATAGGTTAGCGGGGCCGCGGTGAGTGAAAGAAGCGACAACCCGGACAGGAGCCCGCCCTCGATCGTGGGAGAAAGGATCTTAACACCGGTCGTGCCAGCGTAAAACACGGTCAGGCCCACGGACTGCACGGTGCGGCCTGCCACAACGGACGTGGCTGAAACCGGAAGAAATACGACATAGGTCGTGCCTGCGATAGTGGTCTTCACGATCGTTTTCGACGCAGGAGCTGCAAGACCGTGGTAGAAGGATTTGAGATAGCCGTACAGGATCGGGCCCAGGGCAGCCAGCGAATTATGTTTTTTCCCCGATTCTTCGTACTCGGCCTGAAATTCCCTGCTCGCTTTTTGAAAGGACTTTTCCCACTGCGGCTCGATCCGTCCGGAAAAGCGCTCCCGGACCCTGTTGGTGAGATCAAAAAGGTTGCTGCAATCGCTGTTCAGATTCCTGAAGTAATCACCCGGCACGCTCGCCAGCTCCTGCCGGTCCGCTTCGGTACGCTTTGCGATCGAGAGGTTTCCCTGTACGAACACATCTGCAGCTTTTTGAAATGATGCCTTTGCAAAGGCCAGCTCCGCCTTGCCGCGCGCATGCGTCGTCGCGATGATTTCTCCGGTTCGCTTCGTGCCCCCTGCCACAACCTTTTTCCCTGTCTGTTCAGAATCGCGAACATCGGCCGTTATCTCGTGCAAATATTCCTTCGTGTTCTGCGAGGTTTTAACGACAACATCCCGGATTGCTTCCTTCGAGGACCGTAGCGCTTTCGCTTCGGCAAAGGCAAAGGCTTTTTTGCTCGATGTCACCACGAACCAGCCTTCGTTGTAGAGCATCGCGTGTCCGCGGAGATTCCCCATCGTTAGAGGAATCACGTCTTCTACGGCAACCTTGTCCCGGTCCGTCTGCGGCGTCTGTTGTTGCGCACTGCACGGGATACTGTACCACGAAAGGAGTGCGGTGAGAAAAAAAGAAACAGAAGCGTGCTGCATGCGGGCCTCCTTGGGAAAGGATGCTCTCAACAGTACTATAAATGAACGAATTTGGCAAGTACTGCCTGATACAATCGAGAGGAGGGGGGACACGGCGATACAGCGAAAGAAGGGACCTACGGTCTTTGCAGGGCTGCCGCACGGAAAACAGTGCTTACATTCCCCTTTTCCCGGACCATGATCTCTTCGCTCTTTCTGATGAGGGCGGGCCAGACCTTCGATGCGTCTTTGTGAAAAACCATTTCCACGTCTGCCGAGATAACCCTCCACTGTCCGATCTTGAGCTCAAGTTCAAGCTGCCCGGCCGCCCAGCCTGCGTACCCCGCGAACACGCGATACTCTTCGCCTGCCTTTTTGTGCAGGACTGCATCCTGCAAGACGTCGCGGTCGGATGATACCATGACCTCCTGCGTTATGCGTACGGCATCTTTGACTGCCGATGCCGATCGCAGCAGCAGCAACAGCTGGTAGGAGCCTACGGGCCCGCCGTAGTACAGCCGGTCGTTCTGCCTGACCGCGTTCCAGCTCTCCGGCAGAATTTCGGAAAGCCGTGAACCAGTTGGTTTGTTGATGATGAGTCCCATAGCGCCGGTTTGATCCGCGCTGAGCAGCAGGATCACACTCTCGGTAAAACGCGGGTCTCTCATCTCCCGGTCGGCAACAAGGAACATGCCCCGGGCTGGAGGAGCTGCCTCCTCCTCCCGGGCGACGCCCGGGAGAACCCACAGGAAACCGAACACCAGTGTAAGAACCGCAATAGCAACGAGTTGACGAATCCGCATCGTGGCCATATATCCTTATTCGTGCATCGCCATGTTATCGGCTGCAACTGGTCATTATCCACCTCTGACCGAATATAATTAATATACCTCTTATACCTCCGGTTGTCAGCCGGATACTTGAAATATTATATATCCTTCAGAACCGTAGCAGCTATAATAGTAGAAGTACCCGGGTTGCCGCACCCTGAAAAAATCGATAGGAGCTTGCCATGAGCCGATTATTTTCTTCCCTCCAACTGCGCAATCTGACTTTCCGAAACCGCATTTTTGTATCACCCATGTGCCAGTATTCGAGCATCGATGGAATGCCGACTGCCTGGCACCTTGTTCATCTCGGCAGCCGCGCCGTGGGCGGCGCGGGACTGGTCGTGGTCGAGGCCACGGCAGTCGCTCCCCAGGGCCGAATCAGTCCGGACGACAGCGGCATTTGGAGCGACAATCATGCCGAGGCATTCAAGCCGATAACGCAGTTTATCCGCGGGCAGGGCGCCGCAGCAGGCATCCAGCTCGCGCATGCAGGCAGAAAAGCTTCTACCGACCGGCCC
>DATHDE010000251.1:0-3778 GCA_035490495.1 Nitrospirota bacterium | reverse complement strand
GACAGATTGATTGCACCCGGCATGGCTGCTTCCAGCTGCGGAAGCAGCGCACGTACATTGTCCACCGTCTCGATGATGTTCGCTCCGGGCTGACGGAACACAATCACTGAAATCGCCGGCTTCCCGTTTACGAACCCTGCTGCGCGCAAATCCTCTACCGAATCCTGAACATTGGCTACATCCCGGAGCCGTACAGCGGTGCCGGAGCGGTAGGCCACGACCAGGGGCAGATACTGCTCCGCTTTCAACAGCTGGTCGTTGGTCCTGATCTCCCAGGTGGTATCGCCTCGAAGGAGCTGTCCTTTGGGCCTGTTGACATTCGTGGCTGAAAGCACGCCGCGCACGCTTTCGAGGCTGATGCCGTATTTCGATAGAGCCAGGGGGTTCACGTCGACACGAACAGCAGGCAGCGAACTTCCCCCCACGAACACCTGTCCCACGCCATCCACCTGCGACAGTTTCTGCTGCAGGATGGACGACGCTGCATCATACATCTGGGCCGTGTCCATGGTATCCGAGGTGAGCGCGATAATAAGAATCGGTGCATCCGAGGGGTTGACCTTCCGGTAAGTCGGGTTCGCGGGGAGGTTGGCTGGCAGGAACCCGCGCGCCGCGTTGATAGCAGCCTGCACGTCGCGGGCAGCTCCATTGATGTCCCGGTTCAGATCGAACTGGAGCGTTATGCTTGTCGTGCCGCGGTAGTTCGTTGAAGTCATTTCAGCAACACCGGCGATGCGGCTGAACTGGCGTTCAAGCGGCGCCGCGACCGAGGTGGCCATGGTTTCAGGATCAGCGCCGGGAAGCGCTGCTTGCACCGAAATCGTTGGATAGTCCACCTGGGGAAGTGGCGACACAGGCAGCATGCGAAAGGAAATTATGCCGGACAGCACCAGCCCTACGGTGAGCAGCGTTGTCGCAACCGGCCGTTTGATGAAGGTGGATGAGAAGTTCATGTTCGTTTCATTGACTCAGGAAACGTCTGTAATGCATTTGGTCACGGAAGAACCGTTTATACGTCGATGAAAATCTGGTTGAACAATTACAGTGGACACAGATCAAACTGATGATAATCGGTTAAGGCGGAGTAATACTTTTAAAGAGTTCACTGAATTGGCACAGATGCTGTTTTTGATTTCATTCGTTGTTTTTCCGCCCTGATCCGTGTCAGATATCTTTTTCCTGTTTCGTTCTCCGTGCCAGCCGGTCGAACCAGAGGTAAATAACCGGCGTGGTGTAGAGCGTCAGGACCTGGCTGATCACCAGCCCGCCCACGATCGAAATGCCGAGCGGCCTGCGGAGTTCGGACCCCACGCCGTGCCCGAGCGCAAGCGGCAGGGCACCCAAAAGCGCAGCCATGGTAGTCATCATGATCGGGCGGAAGCGCAGAAGACATGCCTGGTAGATCGCTTCTTCGGGACGCTTGCCTTCTTTCCGCTCCGCTTCGAGCGCGAAGTCGATCATCATGATGCCGTTCTTCTTCACGATGCCGATCAAGAGGATGATGCCGATGATCGCGATAACCGAAAGGTCGGCACGAAAAAGCATGAGCGAAAGCACGGCCCCCACGCCTGCTGACGGAAGCGTCGACAGGATCGTAACCGGATGGATATAGCTTTCGTACAGCACACCGAGGACGATGTAAACTGTTATCAGAGCGGCGAGAATTAAAAGCGGCTCATTTGTGAGCGATGCGCGGAAAGCTTCTGCTGTTCCCTGAAAAGTACCGCGGATGCTTGCCGGCAGGTTCAGCCCGCCGACGGCCTGCTCGACCGCATCCACGGCTTCACCGAGTGATGAACGCGGAGCAAGATTAAACGACATGGTCACCGCGGGGAACTGCCCCTGCCGGTTCACAACGAGCTGTCCTGTAGACTCCGAAATGCGCGTGACCGCTGAAAGCGGCACCTGGCCTCCGGAAGAGGAGCGGAGATACACCGATTGCAGGCCGGCTGGATTCTGCTGGAATTCCTGCTGCACGGCGAGCACCACGCGGTACTGGTTCAGCTCCGTAAAGATGGTCGACACCTGACGCTGCCCAAAGGCGTCGTACAGCGCATCGTCGATATTTTGCGGTGTGATGCCCAGCCGCGCGGCTGTGGACCTGTCGATTGCGAGTTCCACGCGGGGCGCTTTGTCCTGCTGGTCGCTGCTCACGTCGTTCAACTCCGGCAGCGTCCGCAGGGTATCGATCACTTTCGGGGCGAGGGCATTCAGTTCATTGATATTCGGATCATCGAGCGTGTACTGGAACTGGGTCCGGCTCACCCGCGCGTCCACGGTCAGGTCCTGAACGGGCTGCATATAGAGCGTGATGCCATCCACTCTGGCGAGCTCCGGCTGGAGCCGGCGGATGACCTCGGTAGCACTCGCGTCCCGCTTGCCGAGCGGCTTGAGGTTGATCAGGATCCTGCCGCTGTTCAATGTCGTGTTTGTTCCGTCGACGCCGATGAAGGAGGAAAGACTTTCAACAGCCGGGTCCTTCAGGATAATCCGGGCAAGGGCCTGCTGCCGCTCCGCCATGGCGGGAAAGGATATGGATTGCGGCGCTTCCGATGTACCCTGAATCGCCCCGGTGTCCTGCACCGGGAAAAAGCCTTTCGGCACAATAATGTAGAGCAGGACCGTAAGCACCAGCGTCCCGGCTGCGACAAAGAGCGTCGCAGTCTGATGTTTCAGCACCCAGGTGAGAGTCCGTCCGTAGAACGCGATGATCCTGTCAAAGTACAGCTGTGAAGCGTGGTAAAACTTCCCCTGTTTTTCCTCAGGGACGTGTTTCAATATCCTCGCACACATCATGGGAGTGAGGGTCAATGATACGACTGCGGAGATCAGGATCGTGACACCCAGGGTCACGGCGAACTCCCGGAAAAGCCGCCCCACGACATCGCCCATGAAAAGCAGCGGAATGAGCACGGCGATAAGGGACACGGTGAGCGACAGGATGGTGAACCCGATCTGCTTCGCGCCCTTGAGTGCGGCCTCCATGGGCGTATCGCCCTCTTCTACAAATCGTGCGATATTCTCGATCATGACGATGGCATCATCAACAACGAAACCCGTCGAGATGGTAAGCGCCATGAGTGAAAGGTTGTTCAGGCTGAAGCCCATGAGGTACATGACCCCGAACGTCCCCACGAGAGAGAGCGGAACGGCGACGCTCGGAATCGCGGTAGCGGGCAGGTTTCGCAGAAACAGAAAAATAACCAGCACCACGAGGACGACGGCAAGCAGCAGTTCATACTGGACGTCCTCGACGGACGCACGTATGGTAGTGGTGCGGTCGGTCAGGATCTTGACTTTGATGGACGAGGGCAGCGCTGTCTGGAGCTGCGGCAGGAGCTTCTTGATCCTGTCAACGACCTCGATGACGTTTGCGCCCGGCTGGCGCTGGATATTCACGATCACAGCCGGAGCAGTGTCTACCCAGGCAGCCTGGTTTACGTTCTCTGCGTCGTCGATTACGTCTGCAACGTCGGACAGTCTGACGGGCGCATTGCCCCGGTACGCGATAATGAGCGAGCGGTAGTCCTTGCTCGTAAAAAGCTGGTCATTCGCGCCGATGATATACGCCTGGCGAGGACCGTCGAAACCGCCCTTTGCCTGGTTCACATTGGCCGCGGTGACTGCGCTGCGCACGTCCTCGAGGGTCAGGCCGTAGGAAGCAAGGGTCGTGGGGTTTGCGTGGATACGGACCGCAGGCCGTTGCCCTCCGGAGAGGCTCACGAGCCCGACTCCGGGGAGTTGCGAGATCTTCTGGGCAAACCTCGTATCCGCCATG
>DATHDE010000250.1:0-23114 GCA_035490495.1 Nitrospirota bacterium | reverse complement strand
TCCAGAGAATGGTGTGCTTGATCACGTGATATCCCTCCTCGGACGGAACTGCTCCCTCGTGTGAGTCGAGACTCGCTGGTTGGATCATTCCTTGAACGTCCAGTAGGAGTTCAGGAAATAATTTATGAGCGTTGCAGGAATGATGCCGATAAACTGGTGAAGCTGCGGCATGCCGGCGGGATCGAGCCTTGCAAGAAACAGGAAGGTGCCGTAACTCACGCCAAGAGCAATAAAGGACACCACATTGAACTTCAGCCCGCGGATGTGCATGCTGTCGTCGTTATCCCGGTGGGCGAACGTCCAATAATTGTTCAGCAGGAAATTCGAGATAATGGACAGCTCGATGGCGATGGGTGATGCCAGGTACTTGTTCATCCCGGTGTGCAGGAGCATGGTAAACGAAGCCAGATTGACGACAACGCCGCTTGCACCAACCACCAGGAACCTTATAAACGTCTTGCTCCGCTCGAATCGAATCCACCAGGCATTTATCATGAACTCGATGATGTCGGACACGCCGAGTTTTGTCTGACCGCGCGTACGGTCCACGAATTCGACGGGCACTTCGCTCACCCGGGCGTGATTCATGAGCGCCTCGTGCAGCAGGGATATCTGGAACGCATATCCCTTGACTTTGAGCTGCGAGAGGTCAATCCTTCTTATGAGCGATGCTTGTATGGCGCGGAACCCGGCAGTGCAATCCTTCACTTTGCGCATGCCCGCCACGTAGCGGGCAAACACATTTCCCCACCGCGAGATCATTCTGCGCAGCAGGCCCCAGTCCGCAGGAATGCTCCCGCCGGGAACATACCTGCTTCCGATCACGAAGTCAGCGCCATGGCCGAGCTCCGCGATCAGCCGCGGCACGTCCTCGGGCTTGTGCGAAAAATCTGCGTCCATCTCCATGACCGCATCGGCATGCAGTTCATTGATCGCATGCATCATCCCCCTGATGTAGGCTGCGCCGAGACCCTGCTTGCGGCCGGTCAGGAGGAAGAGGTTGAGAGTCGATTGTGCGGCGGTCCTGACGAGTTCACCCGTTCCGTCCGGCGATTCGTCATCCACCACGAGGATGTTCATATCGTGCGGAATCTTCGGGAACTGCTTCTGAAGTGCGCTGATCAACGGCAGGATGTTTCCGCTCTCATTATAGGTGGGCAGTATGATAACGATCTTCATGTCGTACCCTGTCAAAAATCATGCTTTCGCCGTCGCCATCGGTTCCGTAAAAAACCGGTAGAGCACATAGCCGCAGAAACACACGCCGATGAGCGGCGGGATCCATATCTGTTCGGCATGCGGGGCCACGAGCTTCGATATCGGCCGGCTGCTGAGCAGGATGAGGACGAGGATCGAAAGAAAAATGCCTTCCCCGGTACGCTTGTCGACCCGGAACGCGGAAGCAAGGAACAGGCCGAACGCCGGAGCAAGCATCACATAGGTGTTGTTCTCCGTTCGCGGGCTGAACAGCATCACATACAAGGCACACAGGGAGAACAGATAAAACGCATAACGCTCACCTGCGAGCCTGCGGAATGCTATGAAGCACAAAACCAGCGTCGCTGCAGCGGCAAGCAGACGAGTGACGGTCTGGACACGCTCAGGTATGTCAATGCCCGCGACCCGGAGCGCGGTGAACGGCGTGGTCCATCCGATGGCGACGACGCCGACATGGGCAGCCGTGGACATGTTGGTAAAACACGCGGCGTACTGCCGGGCGGCATAAGCCGGGCTCTGGGCAAGGAACGGCAGCAGGGCCACAACCGCCACGCCGATCGCGAGACGCACGGTCATGGGCCGGTTGACCGCCATAATGAGGAGGACGAGAACCATGACGAGCGGCTTGAAGGCGACGCCGAGGCACAGCCATGCGACGGCTCTCCACCATCGTCCCCTGAACACATCGGATACAGCCAGCAGCATCAGTCCTGTCATGATGAGTGTTGCCTGGCCGTTGCGCGCGCAGTCCCATGCCAGCGGGATCGCCACAACCGTCATGAGGGGAAAGAGATCCTTCCCCGGAGCCGGGGTGCGGAGCCGCGAGAAGACCCGGAGCCCGGCGGCAAACACGCCGATATTCACGAACCGCCACACAACCTCGCCTGCAACCGGCTTGAGGAGCGCAATGGGCACAAAAAGGATCGCAGACTGGGGAAAGTAGACAAAGCCGCCGAAACCCGTGCCGTCATAGAGATTCTGTCCCGCGATCCAGGAGAGCGCGGCCAGACGGTACGAAGGGACCACGGACCGGCTGCTGCCGCACATGATGATGGCTGCCGTGATACCGAACAGGGCAGCCCATGCCGCCCATGCCAACGCCCGCGCACGCTTCCCGTCTTCGGCCACCGCTGCTCCTCTCCGCGCCCCGTTCTGTTGTCTTGACTATTTTGCCGTCGACAGCTGCTGGATCATCGTCCTGATATCTGGCGCGTCAGGTGCAGTGGGCGCAACATCCAGATACCTCCGGAGTTCTTTTGCTGCCTCCGCATTTTGGTGCAGGTCTGTTGCCAGCACCACGCCCAGGTTGCGATGCGCGTTCGGAAATGCGGGATCTATTTTTATCGCCTTGCGGTATTCCTCCACAGCCCGGTCGTACTTCTGCACGCCGCGGTAGCAGGTCCCGAGATCGACGCGAACGGGAACGTTCTTCGGGTCCAGGCTAAGCGCCTTTTCATACGCTTCGATGGCATCGTTGAAGCGCTGGGCATCCATCGACGCATTGCCGAGTTCGATCCATATCTCCTTCTTGTTGGGCGCAGCTTTCGCCGCCTCCTGCAACCGCTTGATCTCCATGTCAGCTGGTGCTGCGACCGGAGCATAGACAACCTGCTTTTTATCTTCCTTGCTTCTGTCGCACGCCGCACCAGCCACGATGAGCAGTGCAACTGCGATGCTGACGATCTTCTTCATAATTACCTCCCTTGCATAATATCGTTTCGAGATTCGAGCCCCGGTCAGCATTTTGTACGCGTTATTCCTTGATGAAGGAACAGCAGTAGTCCGTCAGCTTCATGACCTTGAGCTTGAATTTGGAATTCGGCGCGACTTCAAAGGATTGACCGGTTTTGATGCTCTTCCACGATGAATCGCCGGGAAGAAGCACGTCCAGCTCGCCCGCGAGAATCTCCATCAACTCCTTGTCCCCGGTCCCGAACTCAAACTCGCCCTGCTGCATTACACCGAGTGTTTTCCTGGACCCGTCCGGAAACAGGATGGTCCTGCTCGTCACCTTTCCGTCAAAATAAATGTTCGCTTCTCGTACGACGGTTACATTTTTAAATTCCGACATGCTGACTCCTTCTTGCAGGCAGATTGCGGCGGACTGCCGGCCGGATGGGGCACGTGCGTTTCCCCGACCGCTCCGTTTTCTTTTTACGCGGCTGCATCACGGCGTTTGAGTATATGTAAACTGGCACTGTTTTGTCAATATATTAGTTTTGCGGAGAGCCGAACCGGCGTGTCTCCGCGTCATGCTGCTTCAATGCAGGCGGTCGGCGGGCATACGATCTCGATATCATTCAACCGCTGAATAAAAAAACGAGGGCCCTTTTTCGGAAACCCTCGTTGCAGTCATGTGTGCCTGAGCATCAGCCCCAAAAAAACGAGATCTCGGTAGTTCTCCGGCTCTAAACGGAAACCGGCTTTTTCGCGTCAACTGCTTTATGGTAACCTTGCTTCACCAGCTCTGCCGCTTTGCCGCTCACAACCGGCTTTGAGAAAAGATATCCCTGGGCGTACTCGCAGTCAAGCATTTTGATCTGGGCCAGTTGTATGGGTGTTTCAACCCCCTCGGCAATGACGTCGATTTTCATGTCGTGGGCAAGCAGAATGATGGTCCTCACGATCTGCTGATTCTCCCCGTTTTCCCCCATGTCGCTGATAAACGAACGGTCAATCTTAAGGCCGTCAATGGGCAGGCGATGCAGGTAGCTGAGAGAAGAGTAGCCGGTACCGAAATCATCAATATACAGCTGCACCCCCAGCGCCTTGAGACGGGACAGCATGTGGAGCGTTTGCTCGGGGTTTTCAATGATGACGTTCTCCGTGATTTCGAGCTTCAGCGCTCCGGCGGCAAGTCCCGTTTCCCCGAGTACCTTCTTCACATAATCGACCAGATCGGGCTGCACCATTTGTTTGTTCGACAGGTTGACACTGATAAAATCCAGTGAATTTCCCGGAGAGAGCTTCAGCAATTCCACCATCTGCCTGCACGCCTCTTGCAGCACCAGGCGATCGATCGCCACAATGAGCCCCGTTTCCTCTGCCATTTTCACGAACGTTCCGGGATTGATGATACCCTGCTCAGGGTGGTTCCAGCGGGCCAGGGCCTCAAATCCGGCAAGGCGATTTGACGACAGGGAATAAATCGGCTGGTAGTACGATACAAACTCCCCGCGTTCGGTTGCGCGCCGGAGCTCTGTCTCCAGTTTCATCCGGGCGAGAGCATCCGCATGCATACCCGGCTCGAAAATGGCAAAACGCGCACGCCCTCCGGATTTGGCTTCGTACATGGCCGTGTCGGCATCGCGAAGAATCTGTTCCGGCTGCGTATAGACAGAGGACCCCAGCGCGATGCCGATGCTCGACGAAGTGAACACCTCCTGCTCGCCAATCATGAAGGATGAGCGCAGTGCCGTGCCGATCCGTTCGGCAATGTAGGTGGCATTCGAAAGTCCGCCGATATCCTCCAGGAGCACCGCGAATTCATCCCCGCCCAGGCGGGCGACGGTATCGTGCGGCCGGAGACAGGAAGTAAGACGCTGGCCGAAGGCGATCAAAAGCTTGTCGCCGATGAGGTGGCCGAGGCTGTCATTAATCACTTTAAAACGGTCCAGATCGAGAAACAGAACTGCGTAGACATATTTCTTGTTCCGTCCGAGAAGATGCATGGCATGATTCAGACGGTCGGCAAACAGGGTGCGGTTGGGAAGGCCGGTCAGTGCATCGTGCAACGCATCGTGCTGGAGCTGCTTCTCCATGGTTTTCCGAGCGTCGATTTCCGCAGTGAGCTTTTTGTTCGATGAGACCAGCTCGTCCGTATGTTGTTGCACCTGATCGTGGTACTCGCCCAGGCGGTGCCGCATATGATCGAACGATCTTGCCAAATCGGCGATCTCATCGTACGTGCGCACCTCGATGGGCGAGTCAAATTTTCCTTCCGCCACATCGCGGGTTGCCGCCCGCAGTTGCTCGAGCGGGGACGTAAGGCGTCGCGAGAGCGGAATGGACAGCCCGCTGCCGCAGAGGACCAGAATCGACGTGAAAATCGAAATGGAAATGAGAAGTTCACGGCTCCGTTTTTTGAGCCCCTCCTCGGAGAGACCGAGCCGGAGGTGCCCGATAATCTGGGGTTTGTTCTGGAGCGTTTCTTTATTGCTAAAGATATCGCTGATAAAGTTGTTCTCCGTACTGTGCACCGGCCAGTATATTTCGATATAGTTCTTCCCGCTCAGCGCATCAGTCACGTCATGCACGTATACGCTTTCAAGGGCCCCGTCATGCAAATTTGAGTTGGGAAGAGAGCTGAGGTTCCCGAAGGTTCGGCCGGCCAGCTCCTGATGCTTGCGGTTTTCAACTGATACATAGGCAATCGTGCTGTCGACCGACAAACTGTCCACCACGGTGATGAGTGCTGCCTGATTTGCCGTATAGAGCCCATACTCGCAGTTTTTTGCCGTTGTGTCGGCAATTGCCTTGCCGTGATTCAGCAGTTCCTGATAGTAAATGGTACTTCCGATTCGCACGACGAACAGACAGATGCCGATTGCCGTTACCAGAATCATAATGATGCTGAGCATAGAGACTTTTGTTGCAAGGCTGATTCTTTTTTGAATTTTCATATCCCCTGCCCATCCCTCAGTAGGTGGTTCGCGCCCCTTTGAGAAGCTGATCTGAAATCTGGATTTTCATCGTCTTCGATGTATTCACATTGATGGAATACAGAACTTTTCTCGGTACAGCCGGCGGCAACGAACCAGGCGCTGCGCCGTTGAAAACTTGTATCGCTTTTTCCCCGCACTGGCTCCCCAGATCCTTGTAGTCCCAGTCAAGTGCATAGAGTGCCCCTGCCTTCACCCAGGGAGCGGAAGGTCCGACAAAGGGTATCTTGTTGTGAAATGAAAAAAGAAGAATGGGTTTGGCCAGCTGTGCGGACAAAACGAGCGAATCCGGAATCCCCCATAAAACATCCGCCCGCTGCGCTATCCGGTTGAGCGCTGCCGGGACCCCCTCGGGCGTCTCAATCTCCTGCTTCACGATCTCGAGGCCGAGCGTCGCGGCAATCCTATCGGCAAGTTCGACTGCATTCCTGTTTTCTTTGCTGTACAAAACCCCGACGGTCTTCGCTTCGGGCAGCATTTTGCGGATCCACTGAAGCTGCTGTTCGCCGGTGAATTCGAGCGTCACCCCTGTTGCATTCCTGGCCCTTTTCAGGATGTCGGGGCGGAGAATGAGACCGGCTATGAGCGGCGCGTCCGGGACTTCCTTGACCGCGAGATCCGTGGCGAGCGCACCCAGGGTGATGACGGCGGCATAGTTGCCGTTTCTTATCTTGGCAAAAGCGGGCCCTGCGTTGGCAGTTGCGCCGTCAAGCTCGAAAATGTCATAAACAGGCGCAAAGCCTTCCCTCTCAATCCTGGCTTTTAATCCCGCAACGACTTCGCGGAAAGGGGCTTCGCTCAGACTCAGAATCACGGCAACCCGCTCATGTGCTCCGGCTTCTCCTGCAGGTACAGATGTGCAGAGCAAACTGACTGCAATGATGGTTAAAAGTATGCGAGATATCACTGGGCTTCCTTAGCCTCAATCACACGATCGTGCAAACATCGATAGTAAAGCGGCCATCAGATTTAAAATGCATAGGTGATCTTAAAACGATATGTTCGGCCGTCCTGCCGGACTGCGTTGAGCGGCAGCAAATTGGCGGAGACAGGATAGCTGTATGATTTATCAAAAAGGTTATAGATGCTTGCCGACACGTCAAAGCTTCTCATATATTTTTGCGAAAATAGTGTGACGTTCGTTATAAAATAACCACCGAGAAAACCGCCGTCCTGGGCCTTGCTCCTGCTTGTATATTGCTCCTCGGCGCCGACATACGTTTTCTGTCCTAAAAGCGGTGCGGAAATATTCAACTTTGCCAGATGCTCGGGCGAATTTGTCAAAGGTTCTCCTGTCATTTCATCCTCCGCCCGCTGTGTCGAATAGCTTGCTCGCACGTCTGTACTGTTCGCCCACTTCTTATGCAGCTCAAACTCTACGCCTGTTGCGGATACAGCGCTCACGTTCTTGTACATAGTGGATGCTGTCCCGACATTTATCTGTGCTATCAGGTCAGTAATCCGATAATGATAGCCCGAAACGGAAACCGTGAATTCTTTCCCCAAAAACTGCTCATACACGAGTTCGTATGTCGTGATATTTTCCGGCTTAAGACCGGGATTGGGTAATTGTATTCCCATGAAGGAATAGTAAAGATCGTATACATTAGGCGTCTGAAACGCGGTACCATACAGCAGCTTAACGGCAACTTCATCCGTCGGATTATAGATCAACGCCAGCCGTGGATTTGTCGTATCACCGAATGTCGTATAATGATCATATCGCAGTCCCGCGTTGAACAGCATTTTCTTGGAAAGTCGGACCTCATCCTGCACATAGAACGCCCAGTTTTCCGACCGCCTCAAATCACGCCAGGAGTCTGAAGGAAGACCGGCATAGTCGTCGCCCTGATCCTGTCTCAGATTTCCCTGATACTCGGCCCCCACAATGACTCGGTGTCCATTCATGTTGGATGTCAGACGGGCCTCTCCGCCCCACCACGTACCATAGGACCAATCCGACTGCATAGTATTAAGCGTCGGATCCTGGTAATACGCATATATCCCGTCATAATGGTAGTAGTCATAAAACAACCTGAGCGATAGATCGGTTTTCGGGGTTATCGCGTGGTCGTACTTCAAGTCGGCGAAGATATGTTCATCCTCCGTTTTGCTCGATCTGTTATTAAAATCCGTGCCGAATGAACCCGTCGGGATGCCCTTGGTTCTTGAAACGTAGGCCCCGGCAGCAGTAAAATCAGAGTACGTACTTTTGAAGAAAATAGTGCGTGAACGGTCATAATCAGCATTGTCCGCATACCCTCCGTTTGCAGCACGCGTGTCGTGGTTCGGATTTGCAGGATCGTATTGACCGAAATAGAGCCGCTGTCCCTTGCTGTCATAACCAGATGCCGAAATCACGGTCTCAAGTCCGCTTGTAAATCGTTGTCCGTAGCTGAGCCTGCCTTTATAGGTGTCATAACTGCCCGCCTCTCCCGATACTTCATAACCTTTCCAATCACGCCCTCTTTTGGTAATTACATTCACAACTGCAAAAAAGGCATTGCTCCCGTAGAGCGATGAACCAGGACCGCGAATAACCTCAACATGGTCGATGAGGTCCACATCGATGATGGCTTCCGTACCTATATATGCCGAATCATAAATATTGTTATTTACACGATGCCCGTCTACAAGAAGCAGGATTCCACTGTTGTAATCGCCTGGCGGCCCAAAACCCCGCACTCCTACGTAACTGTAATTTCTATCGTAGGTCACATAAAAGCTCCTGATGCTCTTAAGAATATCCGCGAGCGTGCGATAACCGTACGTTCTTATATCTGAAGCAGTTATGACGCTTACGGAAGAGGGGGCTTCCGTTACTTTCTGCTCATACTTTGATGCCCCGTAAACCAGGGGGACATCCTGAAAAAGCATTGCATCCTCAAGATTTCCGTCGGAGGCAGCACTTTCTTCCGCCTGAGCTGGGCTGCCTTGCAGCTTATCAAGCATAAAAACCATTGATAAACAGAATATTATCAATCGTAGCAACATCAGCATAGGTAGCCTCCCTGTTCATATTTATCGGGTAACTTGCTATTTTTCTTTAACGTTCTCTTACAAATTCTTTATGGGATTGCTGCAGCGGAAGAGATCTTTAGGGAGCTGAAATGCAGAACGACAGAACAGAAGGCTTGCATCAGAAAGGAATGTGTACTGAGTGCCCGAGAATTGAGTTATCGTACAGCCGGTGGAGTCATCAAAGCATCACGCACAGGTGGTCATCAGGACAGGAAATGCGAATACGTTAACCGGTCAACTGCTCACCTCGTCAGATGCCGGTACTTGATCCGATGCGGCTGGTCCGCATCCGTGCCGAGGCGCTTTTTGCGGTCCTCTTCGTATTCCGTATAGTTTCCGTCGAAGAAGACCACGTTGCTGTCGCCTTCGAATGCGAGGATGTGCGTGGCGATCCTGTCGAGGAACCACCGGTCGTGGCTGATCACCACGGCGCAGCCCGCAAAGTTCTCGAGCCCTTCTTCGAGCGCCCGCATGGTGTTCACATCAAGATCATTCGTCGGTTCGTCCAGGAGCAGCACGTTCGCGCCCTCTTTGAGTATCCGCGCCAGGTGCACGCGGTTCCGTTCCCCGCCCGAGAGCACGCCGACCTTCTTCTGCTGGTCCGTACCCGAGAAGTTGAACCGCGACACATAGGCGCGCGAGTTCACGAGCGCCTTGCCGAGCTGCACCTGCTCCTGTCCATCCGTGATCACCTGCCAGATGGTCTTGTTCGGATCGAGTGCGTCGCGGCTCTGGTCCACATAGCCGAGCTTCACGGTATCGCCGATGTGGATGGATCCCCTGTCAGGCTTTTCCTGGCCCGTGATCATGCGGAAAAGCGTGGTCTTGCCGGCGCCGTTCGGCCCGATAACGCCCACGATGCCCCCGGGCGGCAGCATGAAGGTCATGTTCTCGACGAGGATATTGTCTCCATAGGCTTTGGACACGCTCTCGGACTCGATCACGACCTTGCCGAGCCTCGGTCCGGCAGGGATATAGATTTCGAGCTCCTTGTCGCGTTTTTCACCTTGCTGATTGAGCATCTGCTCGTAGGAGCTGATGCGCGCCTTCGATTTCGCGTGCCTGCCCTTGGGCGACATCCTGATCCATTCGAGCTCTCGCTGGAGTGTCTTCTGGCGGTCGGACTCGGATTTCTCCTCCTGGCGCAGCCGCTCCCGCTTCTGTTCAAGCCAGGACGAGTAGTTCCCTTTCCACGGAATTCCCTGCCCCCGGTCGAGTTCGAGGATCCAGCCCGCGACGTTATCGAGGAAGTAGCGGTCATGGGTCACGGCGATCACCGTGCCCTCATAATTCTGGAGATGATGCTCCAGCCAGGCGACGGTCTCCGCATCAAGGTGGTTCGTGGGCTCATCCAGGAGAAGAATATCCGGCTTTTGAAGGAGCAGCCTGCAGAGCGCCACGCGCCGCTTCTCGCCGCCCGAGAGCACGGAAATTTTTGTGTTGCCTTCGGGGCAGCGGAGTGCGTCCATGGCCATCTCGAGCCTGCTGTCCAGGTCCCAGGCGCCCGCGTGGTCGAGCTTTTCCTGCACCTCGCCCTGCTTCGCGATGAGTTTCTGCATCTCGTCGTCCGACAGGGGGTTCGCAAAACTCTCGTTGATCCTGTTGTACTCGTTCACGAGGTCCACGATCTCCTGGACCCCTTCCTCCACGACCTGGCGGACGGTTTTATCCGGGTCGAGCTTGGGCTCCTGTTCAAGGTAGCCCACCGTGTATCCGGGCGACAGGACCGCCTCACCCACGTGTTCCTTGTCCACTCCCGCCATGATCTTGAGGAGCGAGCTTTTGCCTGATCCATTCAGACCCAGCACCCCGATCTTGGCCCCGTAGAAGTAGGACAGATAGATGTCCTTCAAGACCGGCTTTTTATCATAAAACTTGCCCACTCCCACCATGGAGTAGATGACTTTGTTCGGTTCAGCCATGGGTGTATTCTGTTCCTCCTGTTGTTTGGTAGGCTCTTTTGTACACTGGATCGCAGCTGGGTGTCAACAGTAAAAGAAAAAAGCGGCGGGGTTCTGAAGTGGATACCGTGCGCGGAGCGGCGCAGGACTCGCCGCTCCGCGCATGCGCTTTGCGTGAGACACAACAGGCCAGACTATTTTTTTGTAACCGTCTCTTCCTGGAGCACCTTCTTCGAAAACCAGAACACCATCCACGCTACGATGAGGAAATCGATCGCCGCTCCGAGCACGGGCCCGAGCAGGAAGTGCACGGACCCCACATCGAGCGTCGCCGATCGCCAGCCGCCGCCCGGGATGAAGAACGTGACGATCGGCATCATGATGCCGTCCACGACCGATGTGACAAGCGTGTTGACTTTGCCGCCTATCACGACTGCAATTGCCAAACCGATAACCCCGTACTGCTTCAAGAACGCCAGAAATTCGCCTTTCATGGTAGCCTCCTTCGGATAATGGGTTCGTACTGAAACATCTTTTACCACAGAGGTCGCATTGAGAGAACGTTTCTTATTCAGACGTCCATCAGCGCCCTGCATGGCAATGATTGGAACTATCGTTCTTATTGCGCGTGATAGTAATACCGGTTCAGGTCGAACAAACCGCCGTGCACGGGCTCGTCCTCCAAGAAACGCTTCTGGAACCAGTCATACTCGTCCCAGAACCTGTCATCGGAGCGGTTGATGCCGTACTTGGCCAGGCGCTCGAAGTCCTGCGGAGTTTTCTTGAAATGTGCAAGAAGGTCGATGAAATCCGGCAGGTCCTCTTCCCGCACATCAACAAAGTAATTCGGATAGGAGCCGATGAGGCCCTGGATGAAATCAGCGCTGTCCTTTGACGGGTCGAGCCTGCCGTCCTCGCGCAGCACGAATGCGACATTGTCGTGCCAGCGGTTCACCACAACCGTGGCCGCGATATTCTTCCCGTCCTTCAGGCGGATCCGCAGAAACGCAAGGTTGGCATTGTGCCCGTTCATGAGTGCAAAAAACGGCGTGCCCGGCTGGGACAGCGAGGTGAACGCCCGCAGATAATCCTCCCTCGTGTCATATTTCTCCGGCATCGCGGGATAGGGGATGCCGGCAGGCAGGTAGTTGACGGGATCGAACAGGATCCCCGTGCCGGGCAGCAGGTGCTCGTTCACGAGGTGCTCGACAAATTCCCGCATGGGATCGGCGGTGGTGAACTGGATCTTCGCAGGCATGGCCGCGGGATAGTAGTGTGTCTTCTTGAGTTCGACGCCCCGGTACCAGGACTGCATGAGCTCCTGCCGCTTTTCCTGCGGCAGGAAGTCGAGGAAGTAGCTCTCCCCTTCCTCCCGCAGTTCATCCATATAGAGGCGTACCGCGAGCTGATGCCCTACCGCACCGTAGACGTCGAACCCGGCCACGAGCGCATAATAAATACGCTCAAGCAGGGGATAATCAAGGACCCACATCGTCTTCGGAAGATTTCCGAGCGCCCCCTTGTGCACCGAGGCGCTGTCGAAGTGGCGGTAGACCGTGAGCAACGGCGCATCGGAGGGGCGGCTGCCTTTCCAGATGAAATCGTAGCCCAGACCTGCATAGTTGTGCGACGCATAGAGGTCCTGACGCGCCTGATAGAACGTGACTGCGGCTTTGCGGTGTTCATCGAACACGGCCGATATGAACGCCTGGTTGCTTCCCTTCTCGATCGGCATTCTGAGTTTGTCCACGTGCAGTTTCAGGAATCCGGGGTGCATGACCGTGAGGTCATGGTCCGGGTCCAGGAATATGATCCAGAAATGGTCGTCGATCACGTTCAGTGCGATCTGGCCCTTGCAGACCGGTCCGTGGATGAAGGTCATGATCATGTACTGCGCGTTGTCGAGCAGGAACTGATAGCGCGATCGCGGCGGGATCTGTTCAAATGCCGCAAAGGGGTTTGCACTCAGCTTCGCGTCGTAGCCGAGCCGGTGGGGGGGCTGCAGCCACTCCGGCCTGATGAAGAGCTCCTCGAAACGCTGCAGTTGCGCATCATCGAGATCAAAGACCATATGCGTCTTGACGACGATGGTGGAATGGATCTTCCTGAATCGGTAGTAGACCCGCCCGACGCCCGGATCGTCGTACGGCCGCACGGTGGGGATGATGTCGATGGGCTGGCCGGGCGAGGTCCTCGACCGGACGAGTTCATAAAATTCGTTCGTCTGCGTCCCGAACTTCAGGTGTGCGAGAAAGAGGTGTTCGTAGAGATAGCGCGCCGTGACTGCGTGTTTGGCGTCCTCCTGGTTCAGGAACGACTCCCACTGCGCGATCGCGCGCGCATCGGCCGGCTTCGGTGTAGTCAACTCGGCCTGCCGGGACTCTGCGGGCCCCTTTGCACCCTGTGCCAGCCAGCCTGCAATAAGTTCGAATTCGTCCTGCTTGAGCGGCGGGAACCCGTAGGGCATGCCGCGGTTGGGGTGCTTTTCGAGATATCCGCCGAGTTCGCTGCGATTTTCCGGGCAGGTAAGATCGTCCGTTTCCGGCTCGTACTCTCCCGCACTCTTCGGATGCTTCATTTTGTGGGACAGGAGCTGGAGCATGATCGAGTCGTTCCAGCCGCTTGCGACACTGCTCTCGGTCACGCTGGAAAATTTCTTTTTGCGCCATTCATCCGTTGATCGCGCATCGACGAACAGCCGTGTCGGGTCCATCGTTCGCAGGCGCGAGCCGTCGTATACGGCCTGCTTCGTCGCGCCCCGGTCCAGTCCTTCAAACGAATCGAGCTTCAGCTGGCAGGGAGAATTGTAGCAGGAATGGCATACGGCGCAGCGTTTGTCGAGCAGGGGTTTCACTTCAGCAAGGTAGTCAATGGGCCGCGTCGGGATCCTGACCTGAACGGGCGGGAGCGCTTTGGATACGCATCCGCCGAGGATGAGCACCACGGCAAGGCATGATAAAACGGTTCGCTTCCTCAACGCATGTCTCCTCGGGTGAATGCCTTATGAAGGATGCTGGTAACGGATTGAGGGAACATCGCGGCCGCGAAGATGCGCTCGCATGCCTGTTGCAACTTGCTCGTGTGCGATTGCTGCGCATCCCTGCAGCAGGCTTGTGCATCGCCCAGTTTGCTGCGTCGTCCACACCGAGCCGGAGGGTCTTTGTCTCTCCGCGCATATTCCGCCAGCCCCGCTGTTCAGCTCTTGAGCATTTCCTCGATCGTGATCTTCACCGAGTCGCAGAGCGAGGGGAGATCGTAGCCGCCTTCGAGCACGAAAATGACCGGCCGCTCCGAGCAGCACTGGAGAATACTTTTTACGATGTCATAGACGCCCTCATGGGTCACGCGGATGTTGGCATGGGGGTCCTTCACATGGATGTCGTATCCGGCTGAAACGAGAACAAGGTCCGGATTGAAGCGATCGACGATCCCCGGCAGGATGTCCTGATACACCTGGATATACTCCTTGTCGCCGGACCCGGCCATGATCGGGACGTTGTAGGTGCAGCCGAGCCCCTTGCCCTTGCCGCGCTCCATGTCCCTGCCCGTATCGGGATAGTAGGGATACTGGTGTGTGCTGAAATAGAAGACGCTGTCGTCTTCTTCGAAGATGTGCTGCGTGCCGTTGCCGTGGTGAGCGTCGAAATCGACGATGAAAATACGGCCATAGCCGACGGACTGGGCATACCGGGCGCCGACCGCGACATTATTGAAAATGCAGAAACCCATCCCCTGGTCCGCCTCTGCGTGGTGGCCGGGAGGACGCACAGCCAGAAATGCGCGGGTCAGCTTTCCGCTTCTGCAGCGGTCAATCGCTTCGAGGACGGCGCCTGCCGCGTGAAGCGCCGCATCTGCGCTTCCGGGGGACAGGTACGTGTCGGGGTCGAGTTCGCCTTCGCCGAAATTTTTTATTTTGTCCAGATACGCACGCGTATGCACGCGGGCAATATCCTCGTCCTGCGCAGCGCGCGGGGGCAGTATCGTCAGATCATGCCAGAGGCCTGCTGCTTTGAGCGTCACCATGATGTTGATAATGCGGTCCGGCGAATCGGGATGCCAGGGTGGCGGCAGATGGCAGAAAAAAAACTCGTCATGAACAAAGCCGACTCTTCGCATAGAGAATGTCCCTCAGAGCAATAATGGATAGGGCGGCAAAAAACGGGGCAGACCGGCCTCCAGTCTGCGTCACGCTATCACCGGTTCCCTCCGCAGACGGGGCAATCAGGGTCCTTCTTGACTTTGAATTTCTGGAAATCCACGGTTCCGCCTTCCCAGACAAGCAGGTGGCCTTTCAGGTTCCTGCCCGTTCCGGACAGGAATTTCAGCGTTTCGAGCGCCTGGAGCGAACCGATGACGGCGGGCGTCGCACCGAGCACGGGAAAAACCTCCTTCGGAGGGGCCTCCGGAAAGATGCATTTCAGGCAGGGTGTTTCCGGCGAATGGATGAACGAAAGCCTGCCGTCCATCCCCCATATGCTCCCGTACACGAGCGGTATCTTCTTTCTGATCGCGCATTCATTCAGCAGGTAGCGTGTTGGAAAGTTGTCCATGCAGTCGAGGATGATGTCCGCGTTGCCCACGATCCGGTCAACATTGTCCTCAACGATCTTGTCAGGAATGGCCGTGACGGAAATTTCGGGATTGAGACGCTCCAGCGTCATCTTGGCGGACACTGCCTTGTTGATGCCGATCCGCGTGTTGTCATGCAGAATCTGGCGGTTCAGGTTGGACCAGTCGGGGGAGTCGAAGTCGCAGATGCGGATGGACCCGACGCCGGCAACTGCAAGATAGATGGAAACCGGCGAACCGAGCCCCCCTGCTCCGGCAATAAATACGGTGGACGCCTTGAGCTTTTTCTGCGTTTCCTCGCCCCAACCCTCGATCATCATCTGGCGCGTATAGCGCTTCAGCTCGGTCTCGCTGAGACTCATTGCACCCCCCCTCGAACGTTACCTGTGGACAGGTGCCATTATATGTGTGAACAAAAGGAAACGCAACTATTATTCTTTCAAGCGGACACGCGCCTTTCGCAGCATGAGGTCGGGCACGTAGGAAGATTTGAATACGCGCAGGTTCTCGCGGTCGAGGTCCTGTTCGAGGTTCAGGTACTTATACTTGGGGGGCAGGACCTGGGCGAAGTTGTTGAACATGAATTGATACACGCCCTTGAACTTCGTGCGGCCTTTGGCAAAATGCAGGACAAAGGTCTCGTCATTGATCTCCTCGCCGAGAAGGAAGCCGGCCGGCTCCCCGTCCGCATAATAGATGCCGCCGCACAACACCAGTTCTTCATACCGGTCGAGCGCCTCCAGGCAGGGTGTATAGTCCGTTTCCGTTCGGTCCATATTCGACGTGGTCTGCCAGTCTTGAAGAATGAAGCGCGCTTCATCGAGGAAGTTGTTCGTCAAAGGCTTCGCATCGTGCCGGTACAGTTCGCGGAACTGTTTCAAAAGGTTTCTTTTTTTGTGCAGGTTTCTTCCTTTATACGTGCTCATTTTTTCAACCGTGTACACGTAGTCGCGGTCGCCTTCCTTGAACTGAATATCGAACTCGGTCTCGGGAAAATCCGTCAGCCACGCCTCGGGAATGGGGAACAGGAAGTCGACGGTCCGGAGCAGTTCGTTTACCCGCGCCTTGTTGAGCGTCCCGGCATGAACCGTTGGCATGAGATAGGTGCGGCCGTCGTAGGATCTTCCCTTTATGTAGACCTGCCGGTCTCCGTCCGTCAGAACCTCGTAGTTGTGATTCAAACGGAAAAGATAGAGGTTGGCAAACGTATACTCCGAGAGTCCCGCCTTCGCAAGCTTGAGTAACGGGGTCAGCAGTTCCCGGTGCTCCAGGCCCAGCCGTTCAATCACCATACAACCCATAATATAGGATGCTCTGATTTTGTCAAGGGCATCGATGTGCGGCGGACAGCCTGCAATTTGCACCGGCAATTCCTGCATGCTATACTTAGAATGCACTCTTCGATGTACCATCTCACCTCCAAGGAGAATGATATGCTTATCATTGCTGACAATCTGAATACTCGGAATAAAGAATACCAGGCCGCGCTCAAAAACAAAGACAGGAAGGCCGTGGAGGCCATGGCAAAGGAGCTTGCTGCAGCGGGTGCCGACCTCATCAACGTGCAGGTTTCTACTGATGGAACTGATGACGAAGATGCCCTGCCGTTTGCCGTTGAGGCGGTTCAGCGAGGCGGCGGCATTCCCATGAGTCTGGATTCGCGGAATGTGAAAGCCCTGTCAAAAGCAATTCCGTTCTGCCAGGAGCCGCCCATCGTGAATTATGTCTCGGCGGATGATAAGAACAGCGACGAGATTCTTTCCCTCGTCAGCAGAACAAAGTCAAGCCTGGTTATCCGGGCGCTCAAGGGCACCGTGCCGACGACGCTCGAAGCCAAGCTGCTGCTCATCGAAGAGCACCTGGAAAAAGCCAATGCGGCAGATATCCCGAACGAACGGATTTTCGCGGATCCGTCTGTTGTGCACATCGGGAAAGGCAGCGGACAGGAGCACCTGCTGAACGCTCACGAGGCCATTATCGTGCTGAACGAAATGGTGGAGCCGCCGCTCAATACGATTATCTGGCTTTCGAACGTAACGACAGGCTTGCCCAGGAATCTGAAACCGCTGGTGGCTTCTTCCTATCTCTCGTATATGGCAGGGGCCGGACTCAGTGCCGCACTGGTTGATGTGAAGGACGCCATCGTAATGAAAGCGGTTTACCTTATCAAGACGTTCCGCGACGAGATCACCTTTGCTGCGGCGGATCTGGCTTAACCATTCTTCATGGTCACAAAAGAGAAACGACATACCGAGCCGTCATTCCCGAGGCTTTCATCGGGAATCTGGTGTTTAACTTGTCCTCGAATGTTGTTATCGGGGAACCAGATCCCCGATAGAAACATTCGGGGATGACAAATTGAAAAGTGTCGAGGCAATGCGGAAAACGCGGAGAGATGCAGGGGAGGCATTCATGCCCGGCCGTGTGCGGCGGAGCAGTCGGCGGTTAAAAATAAGGAATGATCGCAATTCACCGCAGTGAATACTCTTTTTCCACTTCAGGCACCAGGCGCTGATACTCCTCGGAGGGGATCTTTGACTTCCAGTTGCCCGTCGCCATCCCGATCGCAATAACCAGATAGAACAGCACAACAAGCACCGCGGGGAACAGATACGGCCGGAGGGCGCCTCGTTTTTTTCCGATTCGATAGGAAAGCTCGAGCGCCCCTGCGGACGGACAGCGACTTACGCAGGTGAGGCAGCCGAAACACTCTTCCGACTTAATCAGTTCTTTCTTCTCCACATCGATCAGAGACGGGCAATGCTGCGAACAGGCGCGGCAATGCGAGCAGTTTTCCTCATGCCGCCGTACCTTGAACGGGCTCAACCTGCTCAGCAGACCGAGCAGCGCCCCATAGGGGCAGAGATAGCGGCACCAGAAATTCTTATACAGCACCGACAGGAGCACCAGCCCGACCAGGACCCAGAACGTGAGCACGGACATATCGGTAAACAATTTCAACATGCGCACATCCGCGATCTTGTAGTAATCCGTGATGAAAAAAAGCACCAGCATGTTCGGCGCCATGGCAATGCCGATCACGGCCAGAAACGCCGCCATGAGCAGGTACTTGAGCGACCGGAGCGCCCAGTCTGCGGGTTTGACGATGCGAAAATTCCTTCCCAATGCCTTCTCGCCTGCCATCCAGGCATATTGCGATATCGTGCCGACGGGGCAGATCCAGCTGCAAAATCCCTTTTTCACGAAGAGTGACACCGTAAGAATGGCCGTAAAGAGCACGAACCCGGCAGGATGAGTTGGTTCGACCATGCCGGTGAAAAGAAAAAATTTAAACGCCATCAGGCCGCCGATGGGAAGGAATCCGTCGACCGATGAAGGACGTTCGACAAAGGGCCGCGCCGGGTTGATGAAATGCTGGACGAACTGATAAAAACGAAAGCCTGCAAATATCGTGACGGCGAGGAACGCCGCTTGTATTGCATATCGCAGGGGCCGCAGGTATCCTGGGGAATTATTCATGCTGCAATACTACACCTTTTTCCCGGTTCCGTCATATGACGGCGCTCATATTGGATAATTTTTCATCGCGCTGCAAAAAAACGGCTGATGAGGAAAAACTTCTTACAATTTCTCACCGACTGTGCTATTTATGTAGTATGTCTCACGACCTCCACGATTTTTTTTATCCGAAATCGGCAGCGATCATTGGCGCAACAGACAAGCCGGGCAAACCCGCTCGCGCGATCCTGGAGAACCTGTCCTTATTTAAAGGCGCCGTCTACCCCGTTAATCCGAAACATGAAACACTCCTCGGCCACCGCTGCTATCCCTCCCTTGCGGCGATCCCCGGCGGCATCGATGTCGCCATCATTGCTCTTCCCGCGCCGCTAGTCCTGCAGGAAATTGAGCACCTGCATGAAAAAGGCGTACGCCGGGCAATCATCATCAGTTCAGGATTTGCCGAGGCGGGCGACGCCGGCGTGCAGATACAGCAACAGATTGCCGGCGCGACAAAGAGATATGGAATCCGGGTCGTGGGCCCCAATGCACTCGGCATGTATAACACGGAGAACGGCTTCGACAGCTTTTTCGTTTCCCGCGAACGCGTATCGCGGCCCCTTCCGGGGCGACTGTCCGTCGTTTCCCAGAGCGGCGCGATCACGGTCATCCTCATGGAGGCGTTCACCCGCGACGGCATCGGTATCGCGAAAGCGGTCAATTACGGCAACCGGATCGACATCGACGATGCCGATGCGCTCGACTATTTGTGTGAGGATCCGCGCACTGCCGCCGTGGCAATGTACATGGAGTCCGTCGGCGACGGACGGAAGTTTCTGCGCGCGGCAAAGGCGTTTGCCGACAAAAAACCGCTCGTCATATGGAAAGCAGGGAAACACGAGCTCGGCGCTGCAGCCGTGGCCTCGCACACGGCAACGCTCGCCGGGACGTACGGGTTGTATCAGGCCGCATTTCGCCAGGCAGGGGTCATCGAGACCTCTGGATTCGAACACGTTATCGATGCAGCGGAGGCAGTCGCGCTTACGGATTACTCCTGCCTGGGGAACAGGCTGTTGGTCGTGACCAACGGCGGCGGCATGGCAGTGGCCGCGTCCGATCAGGCGCAGAAGGAAGGGTTTCTCATGCCGCGGCTGCCCGAAGAAGCGAGAACGAAGCTCGAAGCGGTCTTCCCCCCCTTCTTCATCAAGAACAATCCTGTGGATCTGACGGGCAGCGCAAAAAACGAGGATTTCCGCACCGCGCTCAAAGAAGCACTCCCCTTTTTCGATGCCGCCCTCGTCATCGTACTCATGGGATCAACCACCGTGACCGAGGAAGCGACAACGATGATCGCAGAAGTCTACCATGAAATAAAAAAACCCATTGCCTGCTGCATCCTCCAGGGCATCGGCTACACGGAAGAGGCCAAGCAGACGCTTTTCAAGCAGGGGATTCCCGCGTATCCGTCGCCCGAGCGGGCGGTGCGTGCGCTGGCCGCGCTCAGGAACGCTGTGCGCAGAAAAAACAGGTGCCCGTAGACGACCGGTATGACGAACGCCCGGAGTATCATAGAAAAGGCCCTTCAGGAAGGCCGAAAGATCCTGTTCGAGCACGAGGCAAAAGCCCTCGTTCACACGGCGGGCGTCGTTGTTCCGCGCCATGTTGTCGTTGTTCCCGACGATGAACGGGCCGTGGTCACGGCCGGCGAAAAGCTCGGTTTCCCCCTGGTGCTGAAGGCGGTCTCCCCTGCTATTGTGCATAAAACCGAAGCAGGCGCCGTCATGGTGAACATCACGACGAGCGAGGCCTTGACCGATGCCATCCAGAGCATGAAGCGAATCATTGCAGCGCAGGCTCCCGGCGCCGAGATCCACGCCTTTCTGCTTGAAAAAATGCTGCCCCTGGGCCTCGAAGTGCTTATCGGCGTTGTGCGCGACAGCCAGTTCGGGCCGTCCGTTTCGTTTGGTCTCGGCGGCATATGGGTGGAGGCTATCAAGGATGTCGCCTTCGGCATTCTGCCCATGACGCATGAGGAAATATCCGATATGATCGCCCAGACGCGCGCAGCCCTGTTCCTGAAGGGCTTCCGCGGCACGCCGCCGTTCGATGAGGAAGCCCTCCACCTGATCATCGCAAATCTTACGAAACTCGTCGATGACCACCCGGAGATCAGGGAGCTTGAGCTGAACCCCGTGCGCGTGTATGAGCATGGAGCAGCGGCGCTGGATGCGCGCGTGATTCTTGCCTGACGGCATCCCGTGCCGCCCGTTCGCTATCGCACCCTGCCGCCCGCATAATCGAGGCCACGATGGATGACGCACGCTGTTCGGACGAACTCGGTGTGTTGCGCCGGGAGGTCAGGCTGCTGCGCACCGCGCTGAACCGGCGGCCGCCCGGCCTCGACCTGCTGCTCAGGCGAAGGGGTTTCACCGTCTACAAGAAGGAACCAGCCGACAAGATCCTCATTCCTCAACCGCGTCGCAGGACCGGCTTCTACCGGATGCTCCATAAATACTCCTTCCGCCTCTTCCTGCGCGACGCGATCCGCCACCGGGATCTGTTCACGATCGAAGACGTATCGCGGTACGCGGGACTCCGCGTTGCCGGTGACTACATCGACTACCTCCGCTCCATCGGACTGGCAAAGAAAAAAGCGAACGCCTGCCTGCTGACGCACCGCCGTATCACGAGCTTCGGGGAAACGCTGGAATGGTATATCGCGGAGATGTTCAAGCGGGAGTTCGGCTGCGAGGCCGTCTGGGGCGTCAAGTTCAGGAGGCCGCGGGTCGGCGGTGATTACGACGTGATCGCGAAAATGGGGGAAGCACTTCTCTATGTGGAGGTGAAATCATCGCCTCCCAAGCAAATCTTCTCCAGTGAGATCACTGCGTTCCTGGACAGGATAACCGATCTCGCGCCCGACCTGTCGGTGTTCTTCGTTGACACGGAGCTTCGCATGAAGGACAAAATCGTTCCCCTGTTCGAGGAGGAACTGCGACGGCGGCGGGCGGCACTGAACGTGGAGCACGTCGAGCGGGAACTCTTTGCCGTCGGTGACAGCATCTTCATCATGAATGCAAAGGAAAGCGTTCTCCGGAATTTCGAGCGGGTTTTGAACCGATCCTATCAAAAGTCATTCAGAGGCCTGATATCCCCGGCATACGCGGCGACAAGGTAAATGTCTTTTCGTTTATGAGGAGTGTGCATGCAGCCGCATGAGCAGGACATAGACACCGTCCTCAGTGAACTCAAAACGCTGCGCTCGGGCCTTACGCCGCAGGAGGCGCGGGAACGGCAGGCGCGCTTCGGCGCCAACGAACTGGCAGAGAAGAAGAAAAAGTCCGCCCTTCGGATGTTTCTCGATCAGTTCAGGGACTTTATGATCCTGGTCCTGATTGCGGCAGCAGTCATCTCCGGCATCATCGGCGAACTTTCCGATACGATAGCCATCGTCGCAATCGTCATCCTGAACGCGGTCCTCGGATTCATCCAGGAATACAGGGCAGAGCGGGCCATTGCAGCGCTTAAAAAAATGGCAGCGGCTTCCGCAACCGTCCTGCGCGGGAGCGTTCCTGCCGTGGTCGCCGCGGCGGACCTCGTCCCCGGGGACATCGTCCTGCTCGAAGCAGGCAACATCGTGCCCGCTGACCTCAGGATCATCGAAGCAGTGCATCTCTCCGCTGATGAATCCGCGCTGACCGGCGAATCCGTTCCTGTTGACAAACACGGCCGGCCGCTGCCGGACAGCTCCCTTCCCCTGCAGGAGCGCGGGAATATGCTCTACAAAGGCACATTCGTCACCCGCGGCCGCGCCAGCGCAGTCGTGACCAGCATCGGCATGAACACGGAGCTGGGCAGGATCGCGTCCATGATCCAGGAGGGAGAGGAGGTCAGAACTCCGCTCCAGAAGAGGCTTTCCCTGTTTGGACAAAAACTGGGGTACGCGGTGCTGGTGATCTGCGCCGTTGTATTTATCGCCGGCCTGTTCCGGCGTGAAGAACCGGTCACCATGTTTCTCGTGGCCGTGAGCCTTGCTGTCGCAGCCATCCCCGAAGCTCTGCCCGCGGTCGTGACCATCTCGCTCGCCCTGGGGGCGCGTAAAATGGTGAGACAGCACGCGTTGATCCGAAAGCTCCCTGCCGTGGAAACCCTGGGTTCGATCACCTGCATCTGCACTGATAAAACGGGGACCTTGACGCTGAACCGAATGACGGCGGAGGAGTTGTGGTGCGATGGAAGATCAATTCGAAGCCCGGGGCCTTCGGCGGGCTCAGGCAAGTCGTCA
>DATHDE010000249.1:0-20573 GCA_035490495.1 Nitrospirota bacterium | reverse complement strand
GCCTACCGGGAAACGCTGATGCTTGGCGAATACCTCGTTTATCCGCTGGGCTCGCTCACGCAGCCGCTGGCGCTTTTAATCGTCGGCAATTCCGCGGAGAACGCGGCGTTTCACCGGCGCATCATCGACGGCGATGATGCGCTGCTCGGCATCGGCAATCTGGCGGGGCTGCTTTCGACCGCGCTCGAAAACCATACCTTGTACGCGGGAATGGAGAAGGCGCTGGAACAGGAGCGCAAGGCTGAAGAAGCCGTCCGTGCGCTGAATGCAGAGCTCAAAAAGAAGAATGAAGAACTGGCGTTCGTCAACAAGCGGCTCACCAACTTCTTCAACGCCGTGTCCGACGGGGTCATGATCGTCGACCGCCAGGAAAGGATTATCGAACTCAACCCTGCTGCGAGGGGCATACTCGGCAAGAGGGCGCAGGACGTAATGGGTATCACGTTCAGCTCCCTCGTCGATCAGCGGACCTCGCCGAAACGGGGGCTGCAGCCCACGCGCGAGGCCTTTTCCGATGTCGAGATCATGATGGATTCGCTTGACGGCGCCTGCCACTGCCTCGCCTCCGGCGAGCCGATTCTGAACGAGCACGGTGAAATCACGGGAGGCCTCGTCATCCTGCGCCCCATCCAGCAGGTGCAGAACCTCGTACACCGGTTCAGCGGATATTACGCTTCCCTGCAGTTCGAGGACCTGATCGGCGAGAGCGAGGGAATCCGCGAGGCCGTCCGGCTTGCAAAGCTCACAGCCACGACCACTTCGAACGTCCTCCTCGAAGGCGAGAGCGGAACGGGGAAGGAGATCTTCGCCCAGGCGATTCACAACCGGAGCAACCAGCACAACGGGCCGTTCATCGCCCTGAACTGCGGCGCCATTCCGCGCGAACTGATTGGGAGCGAACTCTTCGGCTACGAGGAGGGCTCCTTCACGGGCGCCAAACGCGGCGGGAAGCCGGGCAAGTTCGAACTGGCCTCGGGCGGCACCTTGTTCCTGGACGAGATCGGCGACATGCCCCTGGAGCAGCAGAGTTCGCTGCTGCGCGTAATCCAGGAAAAGAAGGTCGCCCGGATCGGCAGCGAAAAGATGATCGCAGTGAACGTGCGGCTCATCTGCGCCTCGAACAAGAACCTGCTGAAGGAGGTCGAGCGGGGTGCATTCCGGCACGACCTCTACTACCGTCTGAACGTCATGTCGATCACCATTCCGCCGCTGCGGGAGCGCAGAACGGACATCCCTCTCCTGTTCAACCACTTTCTCGAGAAGATCGGCCGCGACCGGGGAACCAAATTCCAGGTGAATCTCGACGTCTACGATTACCTTGCCGAGTACGTCTGGCCGGGAAATGTACGCGAACTGCAGAACGTTGTCGAACGCGCGGCAAGCCTGGCGGAAAACGGCGTTCTGTCCCTGAGGCAGCTGCCGGTTGAGCTGTATTCACCCGTCTCCTTTGTGCAGCCTGGGTTCGTGCCTGATCCCGGTGCTCAGCAGAAACCGCCCCGCATGCTCACGCGGGCTCAGCGGCAGAAAACCATCCGTGAATCGGAAAGAGCGAGAATCATCGAGCTTCTTGACAAGCATGGAGGGAACGTCAGCAAGGTTGCGAGAGAAATGACCGTTTCACGAAAAACCCTGTACAACAAGATGCGGCTGTACGAAATTGAGAATTAAGCATGAATGCATTTCGCTCGGCTTAATCCCTTCCCTGATTCCTGCTGCGCCGGGCCGATCATCACGCCGGATGATTTGTGAAGTCCCGGACAAAGTATTTCATCCATCTCTGTCCCCTCGAATTTTCAGCCATCCCTGGCATTGATATTCAGGAACTCCGTTTTCGCCTTATTTCCCGGAGATAGTTTTTTTCCTGGAAAGCCTCCATCTTAGCCCTGCTAGCGATCTATGCAAGTTGTTGCTCCTCATTCAAGTAATGTTTTTTATAAAAAAGAATAGGGGTAAATAAAGACGGAATTATTGTAACCTTATTGTATACGATGTGCTTCTATTTACACATAAAGGTAACATATTTGTTACATATATTATGCTATTGAATAATTTTAAATTCTAGAATAAGAGTACCTTGTATTTTCACTATGACTATATCCGAGATGATTCATTTAAATATTAAAGAAGTTAGTCTCTGGACAAATATGAATTGAATCGTCGTGGGGAATTTCATTTTCATTGGTATCATATTTGCTTTTTCTGTCATATTCACTTCAGCTTGAAATTGTTTCCCAACAGTCTTCTTCGCATTTTTTTTGTACGCCTATGACGCGGCATTGAGAAAGAATACCTAAGTATATTTAATCCCAAGTAATTCAGTCTGTTCATCAATACTGCTGTTGTCATTCTGGTTCGAGTATCAAGAAAGGGATCTTTTCATGAAAACAGTTTCGGTTCTCGAAGCGGAAGGAATGGTCCTGTGCCATGACATCACGGAAATTGTGCCCGGCAAATTCAAAGGCCGTGCGTTCAAGAAGGGGCACATAGTGCAGCGGGCGGATATTCCCAGACTGCTCGATCTGGGCAAGGAACACCTCTATGTCATGGAAGTGAACGAGAAAAGGCTTCATGAGAACGAAGCCGCCATGAGGATGGCCGCTGCTGCTGCCGGCCCGGGCATTTGCCTCACCGAACCGAGCGAAGGCAAGGTCGAGCTGAAGGCCCAGATCGACGGCCTTCTGAAGATCAAGGGCGCCATGCTGGACGAGATCAACGACATCGAACAGATTGTGTTTGCCTCGCTTCACACAAACCGCGTGGTGGCTGCGGGCAAGACGCTCGCAGGCTGCCGGGTCGTGCCGCTCGTGATCGAAGCTGAAAAGATCGAGCAGGTGGAAAGAATCTGCGCTTCTGCATTTCCTCTCTTCGAAGTACGACCACTTATGCCGCTGAACGTCGGGATCATCACCACCGGCAGCGAAGTATACCATGGCCGCATTCAGGACAAGTTCGGCCCCGTTCTGAGTGAAAAGATCCGGGGCCTGGGCAGCACGGTGATGCGACAGATTTTCGTGTCCGACAGCATCGAGATGATCGTTGACGCGGTCAAAACACTGCTCGCTGAAGGAGCAGAGATGATCCTGGTCTCGGGCGGCATGTCCGTGGACCCTGATGACGTAACGCCCGCCGGCATCCGCGCGGCAGGCGGCAAGGTCGTTGCCTATGGTGCGCCGGTGCTTCCGGGTTCCATGTTCATGCTGGCCTCCATCGGTACTATTCCCGTGCTCGGGCTCCCCGGATGTGTGATGTACAACAAGACAACCATTTTCGATCTCCTGCTTCCGCGCATCCTGGCCGGTGATGAAATCACGCGCAAAGATATAACCCGCCTCGGCCAGGGAGGCCTGTGTGAGTCATGCAAACCGTGCAGGTATCCTGAATGCTCATTCGGGAAGAGCGCATGATGTACGTTAAACAACCACGGGTCCGGCTGAGCCGGACCCACTATTGAACTCAGAAAATTTTTAAACACCGCGCTGTCTCTTATTGCGTGTCTCTCTGTGCTTGTCAGCCGGTGGCCAGTGTTCATGAGTGCAAAGCGCGGATACAGGCCATGGTTGCAAATTTCATGATGCCTGAGGTTTTGCGGCGTTGAATTATCATTTCTAACCAAAGGAGGAACGCTATGCAAAGAAAGATTTTAAAGGTCAACGGCATTGCCCGCTCGTTCATCGTGGATCCGGAGAAATCTCTGGCCGAGACGCTGCGGGAGCAGCTGCTTCTGACGGGATGCAAAGTGGGATGCGGGCAGGGGCAGTGCGGGGCCTGTTCCGTGATCCTGAACGGGAAGCTGACGAGGTCCTGCGTGCTGAAGATGAAGGCGGTGCAGGACAACGCCGAGGTCATGACCATCGAAGGTCTCGGAACCGCGGATAACCTGCATCCGCTGCAGGTCGCCTGGATGGCCACTGGCGGGGCGCAGTGCGGGTTCTGCACTACCGGATTCATCATGTCCGCCAAGGCACTGCTCGACACAAACAACAAGCCGACGCGTGATGATGTTCGCGAATGGTTTCAGGCGCACAGGAACGCCTGCCGCTGCACAGGGTACAAGCCCCTCGTGGACGCAGTCATGGACGCAGCGAAAGTGCTTCGCGGCGAAATGAAGAAGGAGGATCTGCTGGCGAAACCGGCCAAGGACGGCAGCATCCTCGGCACGACCTATCACCGCCCCTCGGCGCTGGCCAAGGTCACGGGCACCTGGGATTTCGGCGCTGACGTCGGACTCCAGATGCCGCCGGATACGCTGCGACTCGCACTGGTGCAGGCCGAAGTGTCGCACGCCAACATCAGGAAGATCGACACCACGGAAGCTGAGAAGATGCCGGGCGTGTACCAGGTCGTGACGCACAAGGACGTGAAAGGCAAGAACGCCATCACGGGCCTCATCACGTTCCCGACGAACAAGGGAGACGGCTGGGACCGTCCCATCCTGTGCAAAGACAAGGTGTTCCAGTTCGGCGACGCCATCGCCATCGTGGCTGCGGACACGGAAGAGCATGCCAAGGCCGCGGCAGCGAAGGTCAAGGTCGACCTCGAAGTGCTGCCCGCTTATATGAGCGCGCCCGCTGCCATGGCTCCGGACGCCATCGAGATCCATCCCGGAACGCCGAATGTGTACTATGAACAGGGCATCGTGAAAGGTGAAGACACGAAGCCGCTCATGGAGAAAGCGGCCTTCACGGTGGAGGATGAGTTTTACTGCAGCCGCCAGCCGCACCTCACCATCGAGCCGGACTGCGGCAGCGCCTACTTTGACGACGAAGGACGGCTGACGATCCATTCGAAGAGCATCGGCATCAACCTGCACCATGCCATGATCTGCCCGGGGCTCGGCATCGATCCGGCAAAACTGCGCATCATCCAGAATCCCACGGGCGGAACCTTCGGGTACAAATTCAGCCCCACCATGGAAGCGCTCCTGGGTGTGGCCTGTATGGCGACCGGCAAGCCGGTGTCCATGAAATACTCCATGTACCAGCACATCACCTACACAGGCAAACGTTCACCCGGGTTTGTGAAGCTGAAATACGGCGCGGACAAGAACGGCAAGATCATCGCCATGGAGAGCGACTGGACCATCGATCACGGTCCGTATTCCGAGTTCGGCGACCTCCTGACCGTGCGGCAGGCTCAGTTCATCGGCGCGGGCTACGGCATCCCGAACATCCGCGGCAAGGGCCGGACGGTCTGCACAAACCATGCATGGGGATCCGCTTTCCGCGCTTATGGATCGCCGCAGTCCTTCCTGGCGTCGGAAATCCTGATGGACGAACTGGCCGAGAAGATGGGAATCGATCCCTTCGAACTGCGCTATCGCAACATCTACCGCGAAGGCGACACCACGCCGAACGGGTGCAAGCCCGATGTGTATTGCCTCGTTCAGATGTTCGACAAGCTGCGGCCGCTCTATGAAGAGGCAAAGAAACGGTGCAAGAGCATGTCGACCGCCGAGGTGAAGCGCGGCGTCGGTCTTTCGGTGGGCATCTACGGATGCGGCCTTGACGGACCGGACGGCGCAGAAACGGCGGTCGAACTGGCCAAGGACGGCGTCATCGCCTATGACACGTGGCAGGACCACGGCCAGGGCGCGGACCTCGGGACGCTGACCTTTGTGCATGAATCTCTGAAGCCGCTGGGCCTCAAGCCGGGCCAGGTGAAGCTCTATATGAACGATACGGCGAACTGCCCCAACAGCGGTCCGTCGGGCGGCAGCCGATCGAACGTCATGATCGGCAACGCGCTTAAGGTCGCGTGCGACATGCTGCTGAATGCAATGCGCAAACCGAACGGTTCGTACCGTACGTACGATGAAATGGTAGCGGAGAAGATACCGCTCAAATACAACGGCAAATGGGCTGCTTCAGCCTGCACGGCCTGCGACTCTGTAACGGGTCAGGGCAATCCATTCCCGGTCTACATGTACGAATTGTTCATGCCCGAGGTGGAAGTCGAAGTGAAGACGGGCAAGGCAAAGGTCGTGAAATTTACGACCATCGCGGACCTCGGCACGATCGTGAACAAGGCCACGGTAGACGGCCAGATCTACGGCGGTCTGGCACAGGGCATCGGCCTCGCGCTGTCAGAGGACTTCGAGGACCTGAAGAAGCACACGAGCCTCATGGGCTGCGGCCTGCCGTACACCAAGGACATTCCGGATGATATCCAGATCATCTACAACGTGACTCCGCGTCCCCTCGGCCCCTATGGCGCGGCAGGCGTCGGCGAAGCCCCGCTTACGGCACCGCACCCGGCGGTCCTGAACGCCATCTACAATGCCTGCGGCGCCCGCGTGACCAGAGTGCCTGCACGGCCTGAGGTCGTACTGGCAGCGATGAAAAAGAAGTAGAATAAATAGAGTCCAGAAGCATGCAGCCAGCAGCCAGGTGTAAATGAAAAGCTTCCCCAGAGCAGCCTGGAGCGGACCGGCGGAAGAACTAACCGGTTCGCTCCGGGCCCCCCTTTTTTGCAGTTGAATTGGTTTGCGAGATATTGTATTCGTGGTCAGGTTAAAAAACGATTTTCTCATGAAGCCACAAAGCCACGAAGCAAGACCCTGAGTTCAACAAGTGAATAACTTCATTTTTATGTCGTCGTATCTTCGTGAGAGACCGGAATTTGATTTTTCTTTTCCTTCTCTCTATTATTATATTCTTCATTATTTGTCACAGCTGAAATAACCGGCATATGGACCACGAAAAAGCACGGGAAAAGGAATTTCAGTGTATCCAGGAACAGCCTCCGGAGTGCACGGCGGCATGCCCGGTTCATGTTGACGCACGCGGCATGATCGCTGCCGTGGCCAAGAACGACTTCAACGCAGCCTTTTCAATATTCAATCGTACCATACCCTTTCCGGGCATCATCGGAAGAATATGCGATCACCCCTGCGAGCACAGGTGCAAGCGCAACGAGGCCGGGGCCGCAATCAGGATCAACGCCCTGGAGCGCGCCAGCGTGGAGTACGGCAGGGGAGCGAGGAAATCCCTCTTCTTGTCACGAAAGGATACAAAGGTTGCGGTGATCGGCTCGGGCCTGAGCGGGCTGACTGCGGCGTTCGATCTTTCATCAAAGGGATACCATGTTGAAATTTTTGAGGCGGGCCATCTGCTGGGAGGCCGCATCAGAGAATTTGATTCCCAGCGGCTGCCGGAACAGGTCATTGACGACGACCTCTTCGCCCTGGAGGAACGGACCGTTGTCATCCACCGGAATGTCGCCGTCACGAATGGTAGCGGCGGGGGGGCGTCATGCAAAGAGCTGCTCTCGTCTTTTGATGCAGTGTATATCGGCCCGGGCCCCCATGCTGTAGACCATCTGAACCTCGATCTCGATCTTACCTCCGACAACCGCATCCGGACCGCGCCCGTTTCCTTCCAGACCAGCATGGAGAAAGTATTTTCCGGCGGCAGCCAGCGGTATCATCATCAGGAATATTCACCCATCACGTCGCTCCTCGACGGGAGACTGGCTGCTGCTTCCATCGACCGATATCTCCAGAAGGCATCTCTCACTGCCCGGCGCGAGCAGGACGGCCCGCTCGTAACGAGTCTCTACACGAACACCAAGGGCATCGAGTCCCTGCAGGCCGTGCCCATGACCATCAAAGCCCAGGGCTATTCCCGGGAAGAAGCACGAAGCGAGGCACGGCGCTGCCTCAATTGCCAGTGTCTCGAATGCGTGAAGGTCTGTGAGTACCTGGCCCATTACGGTTCCTATCCCAAGCGCTATGTCCGGGAGATCTACAACAACGACTCGATCATTATGGGTGCACACCTTGCGAACCGCATGGTGAACTCGTGCAGCCTCTGCGGCCTGTGCAAGGAAGTCTGCCCCACGGACCTGAACATGGCCGACGTGTGCCTCGATGCGCGGCAGAGCATGGTCGCAAGAGGCAAAATGCCGCCCTCGGTCCACGATTTCGCCATTCGCGACATGCAGTTCAGCATGGGGCCGTCATTCTCCCTGGCACGCCACGAGCCGGGCTGTACATCGAGCAGCGCCGTGTTCTACCCCGGGTGCCAGCTCAGCGCGTCTCTGCCCCGCCACGTCTCGCGTACGTATGAACACCTGCGCCGCGTGGTCAAGAACGGCGTGGGACTCATGCTGGGGTGCTGCGGTGCCCCCGCACGCTGGGCAGGGCAGGAGGACCTCTTCCACAGGACCCTTGATGCATTCATGCAGGAGTGGCAGCGACTGGGAGGCCCTCGCGTGATCACGGCATGCTCAAGCTGCTATCGCCTGTTCAAGGACAACCTGCCCGGAGTGCCCGTGGAATCGCTCTGGACCGTGCTTGACGCAGCCGGCTTACCGCCTGCCGTGAAAGGCACGGGCCGCCGTACGATGACCATCCACGACCCGTGCACTGCCCGTCATGAGAACGACATACAGCGGAGCATCCGGCGCATCGCGGACAGCCTCGGCGTGGAAATCAGGGAATTGAAAGACAGTTATGATATGACGCCATGCTGCGGCTACGGCGGGCTCATGTCCTTCGCCAATCCCGAAGTGACGGACAAGGTCGTCAAGCGCAGGATCAGCGAGAGCGAGCTTGACTACCTGGTATACTGCGCGATGTGCCGCGATAATTTTGCAAAATACGGAAAGCGCGTGCAGCACATTCTGGATCTGTTGTTCGGATCGAGCAGCGATACTGCAGCGCAAAAAGGGCCGGGCTGGTCGCAGCGCCGCGAAAACCGTGCTATGCTCAAGGCGGGGCTCCTTCGCGAGCTTTGGGGGGAAGAAACGGCAATGGACGGACCCGGCATCAAGCTCATCATTTCTCCTGAAATCCAGGCCATCCTGGAAAGGAGGATGATCCTGGAAGAAGACCTGCAGCAGGTCGTGCGCCATGCCGAAAAGACCGGCGAAAAGATTAAAAACCTCAAGACCGGCCGCATCCTCGCCCGCTACCGGCCGGTGAGTGTGACCTATTGGGTCGAATACTCGATCGGTGATTCCGGAATCGTGATTCACAATGCCTACAGCCACCGCATGGAAGTTTTCGGAGAAGGGCAATGAGTGAAGGACAAAACACGGCTGAATCCTCCCTGCTCTGCGCGAAGTGCAATGTGGAGATGAAAACGGGCAAGGTCAAGGCTTCGTACCTGGGGAGTGAATTCCCCATCGAACTCGTCAGGTGTCCGGTCTGCGGCATGGTCTACGTGCCGGAGGACCTGGCCCTGGGTAAAATGCTGCAGGTGGAGCAGGCGCTGGAAGACAAGTGAGTACTTCGTATCTGCAATGACGATCGTACAACGTTGTCACTCTGAAGAAGCGATAGCGGTTGAAAAATGTGGCCTGTCTGCAATACAATGATATTTCAAGCAGCTTGACACAGGGTGCTTTCAACGTGCCGGACTTTTCGCTTCGCCCAGGGTGACATTTTTTTGTGATACACCAGGCAAGGAGAACCATGATTCTTGAACCCCGAAGGTTCAGTACCAACCCTACTGCTGGAAAGCTCGACGTCCTTCGGCCCGGCGGATTCACCCTGACCGACCGTGTGCTTCAGCTCTGTGCATTCAAGGCAGGCGATCGGGTGGCGGATATCGGGTGCGGGTTCGGGGCGACCGTTGAGTATCTTCGCGGTTCTCATGGGATTGATGCATGGGGCATCGACCCGGCAGCGGCTTCACTGGAAAAGGCCCTGCAGCGCAATCCCAGCCTGCCGCTCGCTGCCGGATATGCAGAGGAGCTGCCGTTTGAGTCAGGAACGCTCGACGGCGTCGTGGCGGAATGCAGCCTGTCGGTGATAGTCAACAAGGAGCAGGCGCTTGCCGAATTTTGCAGGGTACTGCGTCCCGAGGGCAAGCTGGCAATTACCGACGTATACGCCCGGAGCGCTGACGGGTTGGATGCAATCCGCGATATCCGTTTTCCCTTCTGTATGGCCGGAATCATGACGCGTGTCTCATTGACGGCCATGATGGGACGTCAGGGTTTTTCTCCGACATGCTGGGAGGATCATTCTCCGTTGCTCAAGGACTATCTGATCCAGGCGATCATGGGAGAATGCGGGTCAATTTTTGGCGGAACATGCTCCGGGCAGGGAGAACATTCCTGGCACGAGAGTATCCGCATGCTGAAGCGGACATCTCCCGGATATTTTGTGCTTGTTGCGTCTAAGGTAACTTGATGTTCAAAGAAGGGACAGGGTATGGATGACGTTGCGATGCGAATGGTCGAACTCAGCTCTCAGGGATTTTATTGCAGCCAGATCCTGATCATTCTTGCCCTGGAGGCCCAGGGAAAAAGCAATCCCGACCTCGTCAGAACCATGACAGGCCTGGCCAGCGGCATAGGCGGTTGCGGAAAAATATGCGGCACGCTGACCGGCGGCGCCTGCCTGCTTGCACTCTATGCGGGGAAAGGAACACCCGGGGAACAGGGAGACAGCCGCATGAAGCCGATGATCACCGAACTGGTGGAATGGTTCGAGCAGGAATGCACTGCCCGGTTCAACACCGGGATCAATTGCGCCGACATCCTGCAGGATGACGCTCCCAACATCTTGACGCGGTGTCCGCAGCTTGTGCTCGCGACCTTCGAGAAGGCGAAGGAAATATTGGAAAGAAACGGGTTCGATTTCAGCGGGGCGCAATGATTGTGACACTACAGATGGACTCCGCTTAGTACAGATGAAAGCACAATCATTTGATGATCAGGCGGCGGGAACCACGGATGAACTCAGATCAGCTCAGATGAGTTATTTACTTGTCATTCGGCCCGGTCAGTAATCCGGAGCATTTATCTGCGTCCATCTGTATTTATCTGTGGTTCCAAATTCGATTTCTTTTGAAAGGTGCTGTACGATGAAACGACTGCTCCGTGAAATGGCGGAGCTCCTGCTGAACGGCGAGAGCTTCGTGGCGGCCACGATATTCGACAAGACCGGTTCCGCTCCACGGTCCGCCGGATCGAAGATGGCGATTCGTGCCGACGGATCGATCATCGGCACGATCGGCGGCGGCCGTCTCGAAGCAGATGCGATCACGCGGGCTACCGATGTGTTCCGCAGCAGAAGCCCGCTCATTCACTCGTTCAACCTGACGGGCGAGGACGCGGCCGGTATGGCCATGATCTGCGGCGGACAGGGAGAAATGCTGCTGGATTTCGTCGACGCGCGTGAAGAGTCCAATGCAGCACTCTATCGTGAGGCTGCCGCGGTCCTGGACAAAGGGGGCAAGGCGTGGCTCATCACGGCGCTGGGAGACCCCGCAGAAACCTCGCTGCCCGCTCGCCAGCAGTGCCTCGTCAGGCAGGACGGCACGGTGCTCGGGAAAATCGACGGTGACCCGGGATTCGTGACAAAGCTCCTTTCAGGCCCCGGCAAACTCAGCATCCATGCAGAAATGCAGGGGGACCGGCGTTATCTCATGGAGCCGATCAGACACGGCGGCACCGTATTCATTTTCGGTGCGGGCCATGTCTCTCAAAAGATCGCCCCTCTGGCCGAGACCGTTGGATTCAGGACCGTGGTTCTGGACGACCGCGCGGAATTTGCAAGCCGCGCGCGGTTCGCAGAACCCACAGAAATCATGCTCCTGTCTTCTTTCTCCCCCCTGCCGGCGCTGGACATCGACGGGGGCAGCTATATCGTCATCGTGACGAGGGGCCACCTGCACGACAAAGCCGTGCTGGAGCAGGCGCTCAGGACAAACGCCGCGTATATCGGCATGATCGGCAGCCGGAGAAAGCGCGATAAGATCTACGAAGCCCTGCTGGCGGGCGGATTCGCGCAAAGCGACCTGCAACGCGTCTATTCTCCCATAGGCACGGAAATCGGCGCGGAGACGCCCGAAGAAATAGCAGTAAGCATCGTGGGCGAACTGATCAAGGTGCGCGCCGGGCGGGAGCGTGCGCAGGGATAGAGAAATGGCATCCGACGCAGATCGAATCTGATAAAAATCGGATAAAAGCGGATGGCGGAGGCGTGCGGCAGCGAATCCCGTGATGTGCAAGCCCCCGCCTCACGCCGAAGGCCGCGGGAGGTGGCAACGATGCCGCCGGTGGAGCGCTCCAGAGATAACATCCAAAGCCGCTGCCCCGAATGACCTCACGTGGAGGGAAATGCTCAGGACGCCGTCATTCTACTCGCTCTACGTTCAGTATGCCTGCGCCGCAACTATTTCACGGAAGACGGGAACGGTTCATCCCGTCAGAACGGAACACGGGAGGGGTTCTCCTGGGCACAGATAAAAACATATCCGCGATCGTGCTCGCTGCCGGCTTCTCGACGCGCGCGCCGGGATTCAAGCCGCTGTTGCCCCTGGGCCGCGGCACAGTTATAGAAGCAACGATCGGAAACCTCTGCCGCGGGGGCATTGACGACATCGTCGTGGTCATCGGCAACCGGGCGGAGGAGATGCGCAGGGAACTTGCTCTCCTCGATGTCCGTGCCGTTTACAACAGAAGCTTCGAAAAAGGGATGTTTTCCTCCATCGTCGCGGGTGTGAACGCACTTTCCCCGCGAACGGAAGCATTCTTCCTCATGCCCGTTGACCTGCCGCTTGTCCGCTGCCATACGATCCGTACCCTGCGCAGAACATTTCGGCGGCGTCCGGCAAAGGTGATTTATCCCGTATTCCGGGGGGAGCGCGGCCATCCGCCGCTCATTTCAGCGGCATGCTGTCCGGCAATCCGGTCGTGGTCACAGCCGGAGGGATTGAGATCGCTGCTTGCGCTCTTCGAAGCGGAGTCCTGCGAGGTTGAAACGGCCGATGAAGGCATCCTGCTCGACATTGATACGCGGGAAGACTACGAAGCGATAGCGAAGAGGTTCCGGCGCCGTGATATTCCGACTTCCCGCGAATGCGGGGCTATTCTCTCGCTCGTGAAGGCGCCCGCGACCGCCGAGCGGCACGGAAACAAAGTAGCCGCGGTTGCACGGACCCTGGCCGAACGATTGAATGAGGCGGGGATGAAGCTGGATATCGGACTCGTCGCTGCCGCCGGTCTGCTTCACGATCTGGCAAAGGGGAGACCCCGGCATGAACGGACGGGTGCGCGGATGCTCGATGCCATGGGCTACTGCGATGTGGCGGCAATCGTCGCCGTTCACCGTGACATCGAGTTCGACGAGGGCCGGCCGCTGAACGAGGCGGCCGTGGTGCACCTTGCGGACAAGCTGGTGAAAGGCGAAGAAGTGGTCACGATCGACGAACGGTTTCAGGGAGCCCTTGAAAAGTTCACCCGGAACGGAGAACCGATTCCCGAGGTCAGGCAACGCCTCGTGAACGCGCGGGCCATCGCGGACGCCGTCGAACGCGTGCTTGGCATGGATCTGGAGCACGTTCTCGCGAAGCATGCAAAATTCTCCGTCACGCCGGTGAGCGGTTCTGAAAAGGCCATGTGAGAACAGGGAGTACAGAGCGGCGTGTTGCGATGAACCCCGGCAACCAGGGATCAGCATGCGCAGGCGTTCGTGTTCATCCGCGTCCCGAGATGATTCCAGCCGTCTTCCGGAATGGTCCTTTTGACGGTACGTGTTCGTGCTTATGCAAGAAACGGTTGTAGGAACGACTGAAAGCATCTGCCCCGTGTGCATGCAACGGATCCCTGCTGCACGGATTACGGCCGGCAGCGACGTGTACCTGGACAAGACCTGCCCCGAGCATGGTCATTACCGCACCGTCATCTGGCGTGGCGCGCCGGCGTACGCATCCTGGTCGGTATCCCGGCTGCCGTCGCAGCCCCCCGCCTGCGCCGCAAGCGTCGACAAAGGATGTCCCTTCGACTGCGGCCTTTGCCCGGAGCACCGGCAGCATTCCTGCTGCGTCCTGCTTGAAGTGACCCGGCGCTGCAACCTCGCCTGTCCTGTCTGCTTCGCGTCGTCCGTACCCGACGACCGCGATCCGGATCTCCCGGCGATAGGACGCTGGTTTCGCATGCTGCTTGCAAGCGGCGGACCCTGCAATATCCAGCTCTCCGGCGGCGAGCCCACGCTGAGAGACGATCTGCCGGAGATTATTTCGCTCGGCAGGTCGCTCGGATTTGAATTCTTCCAGCTCAATACAAACGGACTTCGTCTTGGAGACGATCCTGTTTACGTCCGGCGCCTGAAAGACGCAGGCCTCTCCTGCGTCTTTCTGCAGTTCGACGGGACCGATGACTCCGTGTATCAAACAATCCGCGGAGCCAGACTGTTCGCTTCGAAAAGGAAAGCAATCGACCGGTGCGGGGAAACAGGCCTCGGCGTGGTCCTCGTTCCTACGCTCATCCCGCGCGTGAATATACACACTATAGGAAGCATCCTGTCCTTTGCTGTCGCGAGGATGCCCGCGGTTCGCGGCGTGCATTTCCAGCCGATCAGCTATTTCGGCAGGTATCCCGCCCCTCCGTCGGATGAAGACCGGATCACGATCCCGGAGGTCATCAGCAGCATCGAACAGCAGACTGCGGGTTTGATGCAGGCCGCTCATTTTTCGCCTCCCCATGCAGAGAACGCATACTGCTCCTTCCACGGGAATTTCGTACTGATGGAAAACGGCGAACTCCGCCCATGGAAAAAGGAATCGACACGCTGCTGCACCCCCGCGACCGCGGAACGGGGCGCGAGGCAGGCCCGGCAATTCGTTGCCGCGAAATGGTCCGCGCCGAAACCGCGGAACGCAGGCGCTTCTCTTACGCCGCCCCGCGGCGGCGTGGACGTATCATCCCTGGATGCATTCCTGGACCGCGTGGATCGCTTCTCCTTCTGCGTGTCCGGCATGGCGTTCCAGGACGCCTGGACCCTGGACCTCGAGCGGCTGCGGGAATGCTTCATCCATGTCGTGAGCGCGGACAACAGGATCATCCCCTTCTGCGCGTACAATATCACGAACATTGACGGCGCCGGGCTGTATCGGGGACGGCAGGCGTGCGGATGACGGCATGAATCGCGCAAGCATGGAAAAAACGCCGCTCGAATCCTGGATAGCGCGCAAGATCGGTGTGGACGGGAACGGTCTTACGCGCCGGCACATACAGGACTATCAGGCACACAAACTGCAACAGGTCCTCGAACGCGCCCGCCACGCCAGCCCTTTCTATCGCGTCCTGCTCAGGCGGTTCGATAGCGCTCCCGTGACGACGCTCGATGATTTTGCCCGCGTACCTTTCACGACAGCCGAAGACATCCGGCAACAGGGTCTGCAGTTTTTGTGCGTGTCGCAGAGCGAGATCAGCCGCGTCAAGACGCTTGAGAGTTCGGGAACGACGGGCCCGGTGAAACGCATGCACTTTACGCCCGATGATCAGGAATTGACCGTCGACTTTTTTCACCACGGCATGTCGACGCTCGTCGAAGCAGGGGACCGCGTCCTGATCCTCCTGCCCGGCGAGCGGGACGGGAGCGTCGGTGACCTGCTCGGCAAGGCGCTCATCAGACTCGGCGCCGAACCGGTTCCGCACGGCGTCGTCCGCAGCCTCTCCGGGACCATCGAGGTCATGGAGCAGACGGGCGTGAATTCTCTTGTGGGCATACCGATCCAGGCGCTCGCCCTTGCCCGGTATGCGGATACCGTCCAGGGGAAGCAGCTGCGCCTCAAGAGCGCGCTTCTGAGTACGGACTACGTTCCGCAGGCGGTCGTGCGCGAGCTCAGAAAGCTCTGGAGCTGCGACGTGTTCGAGCACTACGGCATGTCGGAAATGGGGCTGGGAGGAGGCGTGGACTGCAAAGCCCATGCGGGATATCACCTGCGGGAGGGGGATCTGTACTTCGAGATCATCGATCCGGAAACAGGGGAGATCCTTCCTGAGGGCGAAAGGGGCGAGATCGTCGTGACAACGCTCACCCGGCGCGGCATGCCGCTTATCCGTTATCGCACCGGTGATTTCTCACGGCTGCTGCCAGATCCCTGTCCGTGCGGCACGCTTCTGCGAAGGATGGCGCCCGTGGCTGCCAGGCAGGGAAACCGTGTTATACTTCGGGGAGGGAAGTCGTTCACCCTTGGCGATCTGGATGAAGCGGTGTTCGCCGTTGATCGGGTGGTCGACTATCGTGCAGCAGTGGATTCCCGGTCAAGCACAGCCATGCTTGAGCTCGGCGTAACAGTGATCGGACGCACCGATGCTGCAATGAAAAAAGTGCTGTATCAAGCAGTAGGCACGATCGATAGTATAGCGAACGAACAAAGAAACGGGGCGCTCAACGTTTCACTATCAGTTTTCGCGACACCTGATCCCGAGGCCCCGCAACCCATGAAAAGGACGATTCAGGAACTGGGAAAAACGTATGCAATCCAGAACACTCTATCTCATCAGGCACGGAAAAATATGGCTGCCCAACGCTGAGCAGCGCTTCGTGGGCCAGATCGATATGCCGTTGGATGAAACCGGCATATACCAGGCCAACCGCTTGAAGGACCAGCTTACGGGATCAGGCATCGAGGCTATATATTGCAGTGATCTCATCCGTTCCCGGCACACAGCCGAAATTATTTCGGAAGGTCATGACATTCGGATCTTTGTGCTGAAGTCCCTGAGGGAAATTGATCTTGGAGAATGGGAAGGATGTACGTTCAGCGACATTCAAACACGATGTCCGGAGGAATTCAAACAACGGGGGGCGGACATCGTGCATTACCGGGTGCCGGGAGGCGAGAGCTTCAGCGACTGCCGCGATCGCGTTCTTGCTGCGTTTCGCACCGTTGTAGCTTCTTCTTCCGGTGATATCGCCATCGCAGGCCACTCGGGCGTGAACCGGATTATTTTATGCTATATTATGGGTGTGCCGCTCGAGGAAATGTTTTCAATTCAGCAGGAGTATGGGGAAATGAGTCAAGTTCGTTTATAAAAAATATGGCCCATCAACTTACGACCTGTACGTTTTGCGGCACCGGCTGCGGTCTCTATCTCGAAACGACAGGGAACCGCGTCGTGGGTGTTTCGCCCAGTATGTCGCACCCCGTGAACGAGGGAAAGATCTGCGTGCGCGGATGGCATGTGCACGAGATCATCAATGCGCCGGACCGGCTCACCAAACCCATGATCCGGAAGCGGGGTGCGCTCCGGGAAACATCCTGGGAGGAAGCATATGAGTACATTGTTGCGAACCTGAAGCACCTCTGCGACAAGCACGGCCCCGACGCAATCGCCTTCCTGAATTCCCCCCGCTGTTCCAATGAAGAGTCCTACCTGTTCCAGAAACTCGCCCGCGGCGTGATCAAGACCAACAACATAGACCATGGCGCGGGCGTGTACAGCAATTATTCGATGAACGTGCTGCTCAAGATGATCGGTGTCCCGGCGACGACGAACTCCATCCGCGAACTGGGGTCGAGCGATGTCATCATCGTAGACGGCGTGGATCTGGGCAAACAGCTTCCCACGATCGGCGGCGCGGTCATCCGGGCGAAGCTCAAGGGTGCGAAGCTCATCGTCGTGGACACGCGGCGCCACCGCGTAGCGGAGAACGCGGACCTGTTCCTGCAGCACAACCCCGGCACCGAGACGACGCTCTACGGCGCCATGGCAAAGGTGATCATCGACCACGGCCTGATGAACCTCCCGTTCATCAAGGAGCGCTGCCGGGAGTACGAAGCTTTTCTTGCCGCGTCGGAAACCTACGATCTGTCGGCCGCATCCGACATCTGCGGCGTTCCCGAGGAAACGATCGAAGCTGCAGCGCTGTCCTACGGCCGGGCTCATGCCGCGGCCATCCTCTATTCCACCGGGATCGAGGCCGGCGACGCCGAGTCGGTGCAGGCCATGGTGAACCTCTGTCTGCTGTGCGGCCAGCTCGGCAAGGAAGGCGCGGGCATCTACAGCCTCACGGAACACAACAATCTCCAGGGCGTATGCGACATGGGTGTGTTGCCCGACCGGCTGCCGGGCTACGGCGCGCTTACGAACGACCATGCACGCACCCGGCTCGAACATCTCTGGGGGACGAATATTCCGGTGCACCGCGGGATGACGGCGAAATGGGCGCTGGCGCACCGCGGCAAAGGGAAGCTGCGGGCGGTCTGGCTCTGCAGGTATGATCCCGTGAGCACGGCATTCATCACCGAAGCTGCCGAATCGCTCCGGCAGTGTGACCTGGTGATTGCCCAGCATCTGTTTCTCACCGAGTCCGCGAAGTATGCACACGTGATCCTGCTCATCACCGTGTTCGGGGAGGAGCGTGTCACCTTCACGAACGCCGAGCGCCGCATCCAGATCGCGGAAAAGGTGATCGATCCGCCGGCAGGAGTCGAGCCGGCATGGCGGCAGATTGTGCGCGTTGCCAATGCGCTCGGAGCGGGCTGGCATTACCCTGCCTCCGCCGATATTATGGAGGAAATCGGCAAAGCCGTTACCTTCTACAGCGGTGCGAACTACGACAACCTCTCGCGCGAATATGGAAGGCAGTGGCCGTGCACCTCCGAGCATCCCATGGGCACGCAGTACCTCTTTGCGCAGGGTCACCCGAAGCAGACTTTCTTTTTTGCCGGCATTGAGAACAAGCCTCAGCCCGTGCTCACGAGCGACGAATACCCTTTTACGCTCGTGTTCGGCCACTCGCTCTACTACTGGCACCAGAATGTGCTGATCAAGCACAGCGAGACCCTCAAGCGCGAGTACCGCATGCTGCTGCTTGACTACCCCGACGGGTTCGTGGAAATCAGCGTGAGCGATGCAAAGACGCTGAACATCCGGGACGGGGAGCGGATCCGGCTGCGCACCGCCCGGGGCGCCTCGGTTACGGCTGCCCGGGTGACGCGGGAGGTGCTGTGCGGGACCGTGTACGTACCCTATTTCGTGAGCCAGGTTCTCCGGCAGCTGCAGGGCGTGGAGGAGCGCGGCGTGCAGCTTCTGCCGGTCTCCATTGAAAAGGAGGCCGCATGAAAGCGCGCATCGTGGAACGCGCGGACGTTCTGAAGATCGCGGACCTCCTGAGCGAACAGGGGTACGAAGTGATCGCCCCCTTCCGGGGCCGCGGCCGCGACACGTATTTCGACACGCTCGCGCATGCCAACTACGACCGCTTTGAACTGCACCTCCCCAATCCGTATTATTCGCCGAAGCGCTTCGTGTTTCCGCACATTGAACATATGCTCACCGTGCGGAGGAAGAACGGCGACCTCCTGATCGAGCCGACGTACCGCGAGCCGAAGCGTGCGCTGTTCGGCATCCGTTCCTGCGATATTGCGGGCCTCCGGCACCTTGACCGGTTCTACCTGGGGCGCGATTACCGCGACATCTATTACGAAAAGCGGCGCAGGAACCTCTTCCTGGTGAACATGGTGTGCACCGATCCGGGTCAGGACATCAACAACGAGTGCTTCTGCATGTGCGCGGACACGGGCCCCGCAGCGCGCGACTCCTTCGACCTGCAGCTCATGGATCTGGGAGACGAGGTCATGGCTGTTGCCGGCACGCCCGCCGGCGAAGCGTTGTTCGCGGACGGGATTTTCAAGAAGGGGACCGCAGCGCACCAGGAGCGCCGAACGGCGATCCTGAACAGCGTGCGCACGCATTTTAAGAACACGACGAGCTGGTTTTCGGCCACGGTCCGGTACGTATCCCAGGGAAAGATACTCGAAAAAACGTGGGAGGAGATCGGCAACCGGTGCCTCGAATGCGGCGGCTGCACCTTTGTCTGTCCCGCCTGCACGTGCTTCACCGTCTCCGATCACGAGACGGGAACCGGCGAGATCGAACGCGTGCGGATATGGGACGCCTGCGCCCTTGCGGGGTTCACGCGCATGGCCGGGGGCCACAACCCGCGCAAAGCCGTGCATGACCGCAGGAACCGCAGGTTCTTCCGCAAGCTTGCACATTACTTCATCCAGCGTGAGCTCACCATGGCGTGCGTGGGCTGCGGACGGTGCGCCGCGGTGTGCCACGGGGACGTGGGCATGCCGAGCGTCGTCGAGATGATCAGGCGTGCGACAACGGAGATCGAGAAACATGAAGCACGGTGAGAACATCTACCTGCCGAAGACCGCCGTGCTCGACCGCGTGGTTGACGAGATCGCGGAAGTAAAGACGTTCTTCTGGCATTTTGAAGATGATGCGGAGCAGCAGGCGTTCAAGCGGTTCCGCCCCGGGCAGTTCGCCCAGGTGTCGCTCTTCGGCGTGGGAGAGTTCCCGACGTCGCTTCCGCCGAGCCCTACGGAAGAGGAGACATTCTTCACGGTGCGCAGCGTGGGAAGCTGTACGTCGGCGCTGCACCGGCTCAAACCCGGGGACAAATTCGGCGTTCGCGGACCCTATGGGAACGGATTTCCCATGGAATCCTACCAGGGAAAGAACCTTGTTTTCGTTGCTGGCGGCATCGGCCTTATTCCCCTGCGTTCCTGCATCGTGTATGCACTCAAGCACCGGGAGAAATACGGACGCATTCAGATTTTCTACGGATCCAAAACGCCTGCCGAACTGATGTATGTTGCAAACCTCCGCGAGTGGGAAAAGGCGGCGGGCATCGAATGCAAACTGACGGTGGACAGGACCTGCCCGACGGACGTCTGGACCGGAAACATCGGCGTCGTAGGAAGCCTGTTCAAAGCGCCGGCCACGCAGATTCCCGTGGACAATACGGTCGCATTCGTGTGCGGTCCGCCGGTCATGTTCCGGTTCGTTATCAAGGATCTGCTCGACCTCGGTTT
>DATHDE010000248.1:0-12332 GCA_035490495.1 Nitrospirota bacterium | reverse complement strand
GCAAATTCCCTGATAGACGACTACGTAACAGCCCTTTCCGAGCAGGGTATGTTCGTAAGCACCTTGAAGCCCAGGCCGGTTGATACGGAAATTCCCATAACGATTTTTTTTGAAGATGTGCGCATCAAGGTCGATGGGCTGGTGCTGTACAGTTTTAGTCGCACTGACGGGCCGCTGAAGACCCCCGGCATGGGGGTCAGGTTCGTTCGCATCGATCCGGATGATCAGGCAACAATCAAATCTATCATTACGAAGGAGATTACCAGGGGCTTGACCATGGGGCAGCTGGGAGGAACCATCCTCTGATATGGGCGTGGTATCCAAACACCCATGGATTACGAAAAGCTTCCCGAAGATGTGATGTGCGAGTGAGCGGCTGAAACTGCAGGCTTCAATCTGTTCTGCTGCATGGTATTCAAAACGATTGCTCCCGGAAAGCATTGGAAGAACTACCGTAATCACCTTCCTGTTTTATATTCCGCTGACTATATACCGCTGAATGCTCCCTGGATTTACAAATAGCATCCCCAATTAGCGAGCTCCTCACCACACTGCCCACGAACGCAAAATTAGAACTTTACGTTGACATGGGTTCTTTTTAGTTTATATTCATTCCATGCGGGTAAAATCACTCGTTGTTCTTATCGCAATAGTATTAAGCATTTTTGCGCCCATCTCCCTCCATGCAACTATTGCGAGCGGGCATGCATTTTCTATTCAGAGCTTCGATGTGTGCCACGCAGGATCCTCTGCCCTGTCAGCAGGTCATGAAACGCCATGTGTGTGCGAGCCGTTTTACAACTCATTCCATCCTCTCACGAGTGCAGTCTTCGAGAAAGCAGAGCCCTCTCTCATGAATTCATCTCCATCTTTTTATGTAGAACATCCGCCTAAAATATAACAACCGCCCCCCTTGCAGGAAGAGACGTCGCATAAGCTGCTGTGTGTGAGTGAGCTCTTGTGCTTCATAACAAGGTGCCCGGCATATCCATTATCTCTGAAATGAAGGTGATAGCAATGCGTTTACAGCCTTTTATCGCGGTAACGCTGCTGCTGTTTTGCGTACTTCCGGCATCTGCAGAGGCTGACCAGGTCGGGGCGATGGCACCGCCATTCAGCATCCCTGATCTGAACGGCAATATCGTTACACTTCAGCACTTGAAAGGCCGTGTCGTGGTCCTTGACTTCTGGGCGCCATGGTGCGACCAGTGCCGGGAGGAACTGCCTGCTTTCGATGCCCTCTTCAATAAATATAAAAACGACGGGCTCGTGGTTATTGGTGTAGATATTGATTCTTCAAAAAAACTTGTAGCGGAATTTCTCCAAAAAACGTCTGTTAACTTCACGGTCGTCATGGATTTAAAAGGTGCGATGAGAAGGGCGTACCGCTTCAGGACCTTGCCCACGGCATTTATCATCGGGAAAGATGGGATAATCCGCTACGTACACATGAGTTTCGGCAAAGAACAGCTCCCCCTCTTTGACAAAGAAATCGCAGAATTGCTCAAACAACCGTAAATTTTCTTAATTTGAAAGGTGGCTCACTCATGAAACCAACAACCTGCTTTATCAAGCGTCTTTACGCCTGTCAACGTTCACCGTACCTTCGATCCATTTCCGTTGCATTCAGCTTGACCGTATTCTCTATGACCCTGCACTTGCCGGACGTGATTGCCTGTGCAAGCTGCGGCGGCACATTAAGCTCTGACTGGGCAAGCGAGCAGTTTTCTTATACACCAGGTTTCAAAATCGATGTTCGTTATGACTATCTGAATCAGGATCAACTCAGGAGCGGCAGTAAAACAATTTCGCCCCAAGCAGCAAGCCAGGTCGTGAACAACGGCAATCCGCAGGAAGTGGAAAAGTATACAAAGAATAACTATGTGACGCTTGGTGTCGATTACAGCGCGAGCCGCGATTGGGGCATGAATGTTCAAGTACCTTATATCGACCGTCAACACAGCACCCTCGGAACCGGGTCAGATGGATCGACCCCTGCAGACGGCGCTTACGACTCGCACACGCGCAATCTCGGTGACATCAAGATCATCGGCAGATATCAGGGTTTCACGCCGCAGGCCAATTTTGGAGTTCTTTACGGGGTGAAATTGCCGACCGGCAGCTATACAGAAACCGGAACATCCACTGACCCTGCAGCGCCCGGGGGCTCGTCACCCATAGATCGAGGGCTTCAGCCCGGGACCGGAACTACAGACGTTCTCGTGGGCGCATACTATTCCAACGGCATCGGCCAAAATTGGGATTACTTCACTCAAGTGCTTTTCCAGCGGGCGCTCAACTCGAGAAATCAATATAAACCGGGAGACAGCTATAACGTGAATCTTGGATGTCGTTACGCTGGATTTTCCACTGTCTCGCCTCAACTCCAGGTGAACTATCGATATATACTGAGAGACGAAGGTCAAAACGCCGACCAGGTCAGCACCGGCGGCACTTTACTTTACGTCAGCCCGGGGATCTCGGCGTCGGTCAATCCTCAGATTTCAGTCTACGGTTTTATACAATTGCCCTTGTATCAGGATGTTAATGGCGTGCAGCTCACGCCTCGCTACATAGCATCTTTAGGAGTAAGGTACTCGTTCTGATCGTTTCTTTAGGCAAATCAATTTCTCATGGTTATCCTTTTGCCTGTGAAGGCGCGATGATTTTTAATCTAGTCAGAACACTGCATTGTTTGTAATCATGAAGACCGGCGAGGAAGTCAATTACTGCGGTACATGCTGCTGCCTTGGATTCTCGCTCCGTCCTATCCTGCCGTTGCTTCGGAATAATGCCGGAAGAACCATTGTTTTATAACTTCCACCGTGAGCAGATAAAGCAAAACGAGACCGGCGAGGATCAAATAAAAAGAAGGAGGGAGGGCTATAAATCCGAAATATCCGCCCAGCGGTGTAAACGGAAAGGCCGCGGCTATGAGCACGACTGACAGCGAACACATCGTCAACCACCTGTCCGGCCGGCTCTTGAACGGATTTCGCCGGGTGCGGATGACAAAAATCACGAGCACCTGTGTGGCCATGGATTCTAGAAACCAGCCTGTATGAAAAAACTCTTCCCCGGCATGAAATACAGCGAGCATGACTGCAAAGGTTGCAAAATCAAAGAGCGAACTCACGGGCCCGAGAAATGTCATAAAGTTTCTGATAAAGCCCATGTTCCAGTGGTGGGGCCGGGCGAGATATTCCTCATCAACGCTGTCGAGGGGTATCGGGATTTCCGAAACATCATACAAGAGGTTGTTCAGGAGGATCTGGACAGGCAGCATCGGCAGGAAGGAAAGAAACAGGGTTGCCCCGGCCATGCTGAACATATTCCCGAAGTTGGAGCTGGTCCCCATCATAATATACTTCATGATGTTGCCAAACGTGCGCCTGCCTTCAATGACCCCTTCGTACAGCACGTTCAGATCCTGCTCCAGCAGGATCATCTCAGCGGCGCTCTTCGCCACATCAACGGCGCCGTCCACGGAGATGCCTACATCTGCGGAGTGGAGCGAGGGTGCGTCATTGATGCCATCCCCCATATACCCGACGACCCGGCCCCGCTGTTTGAGGGCCAGAATAATGCGGTTCTTCTGACCGGGGTTGACGCGGCAAAACAGGTTTGCACTCTCGACGCGGGCAGCGAGCGTATGATCATCCATACCCTGAATTTCCGCGCCGGTCAACACACCGGTTACCGCCAGTCCGAGCTGATCGCAAATATGATGCGTCACGAGTTCATTGTCGCCGGTCACGACTTTGACGGCAACCCCTGCGGCAACGAGCTTTTGCAATGCTTCCTGTGCGCTTTTTTTCGGCGGATCAAGCAACGCTGCAAAACCCGAAAAGACCAGCTCTGTTTCATCATCGATCACCGCATGATGTTCCGTTTCCTGCATCCGCTTCCACGCGACGCCGAGCACGCGGAAACCGTCGCGGCCGAATGATTCCGCCAGCCGGCGGATCTGCGTCAGAGCAGCGGGATCCAGTGGTTTCAACCCGGCCTCACCCTCCTCCTCGTACTGGGTGGAAAGCCGCAGAATGTCTTCGGCAGCGCCTTTGACGACAAGCAATCTCTGCTCACCGTTGTCGACGATCACCGAAACTCGGCGACGCTCGAAATCGAACGGGACCTCATCGACTTTTTTCCATGCGCTTATCCCGATCTCCCTGTGTTCGAGAATGGCGTCGTCCATCGGACTCCGCAGCCCTGTTTCGAAATAACTGTTCAAATACGCCAACTCGAGCACCCGCCCGCTGTCCCTGCCAAGGGCGTTCACGTGGCGTTCCAGATGGATGCGGGCCTCGGTCAGGGTCCCGGTTTTATCCGTACACAGCACATCCATGCTGCCGAGGTTATGGATTGATTCCAGCCGTTTGACAATGACTTTTTTCTTCGCCATACGCATGGCGCCGCGCGCCAGGGTCACGGACACGATCATGGGAAGAAGTTCAGGCGTCAGCCCTACGGCCAGTGCGACGGCAAAAAGAAATGAGTCGAGCCACGGCCGGTGGAAGAATGCGTTCACCAGCACGACGAAGAGCACCAGCAGGATAGTGAACCGCATGATCAAAAGGCCGAAGCGCTGGGTGCCTTGCTCGAAGGCGGTGGGAGGAGCTTTCGATGTGAGTGTGTCCGAAATTTCGCCAAGAGCGGTACTCGGTCCGGTACGGCAGATAAGCACGCTGGCAGACCCGCTTACTACGGACGTGCCCATGAATACGGAGTTCATTGCATCAGCCGTATCCTGCCCGGCCTCCTCCAGATCGCGCGGAAATTTTTCGATCGGGTACGGTTCGCCGGTGAGCAGCGCCTGCTTTACAAAAAAATCACTGGCATCCAGCACGCGCCCGTCACCAGGCACGAGATCGCCTGCGGAAAGAAAGACGACATCCCCGGGGACGAGCGATACAACAGGTATGTCCGCACGGGCTCCGTCCCGCAGGGTCCGCACCCGGAGCGCCACTGATTTTTGGAGCTCATCCGCGGCTTTGTTTGCCCGGTGCTCCTGGATAAAATCCAGCATCACGCTCAAGACCACGATGGAACTGATGATGACGAAACTGACGAGATCGCCGGTGAACGCGCAGACGACGCTGGCGCTCAGAAGGATAATGACCAGGGGATTCCTGAACCGGGAGAGAAACTGCACAACCAGGGCGCTCTTCACGGGCGGACGCAGCATGTTCGGCCCTGTTTGCTTGAGCCGGGCCGCTGCATCGCTGCCCGTAAGGCCTGACGGTGTGGCTTTCAACTGTGATAAAAGGGCGGCAAGGGGTTTTTGCCAGAATGCTGCCTGCTCATCGGAAAAAGTGGCCATGCTTGCCTTTCAGCTTACAGACCAGGGTTACGGATGCGGATTACTGTTCAGAACACTCGAATCGGCCTGGAACGCAATCGGTGGAGACTCCGGCGGCCTACAGCGCGAACTCCGGCAGGAGTGTTGAGACCAGGGGATTGCAAGTCGCAGGATTCGCCATTGTTTGAGTGAGTTGGCCAGTACAACTTAGAACAACACGGGTAAAGAAAGAAACCACCCGTAATGTTGTACGCCCGATGGGTATATTTTATCATTTAATCTTTTCATCGACAAGACAGTCTGATAAAAACAATCTATCCAGCAATCACACGTATGAAAATTTTCACCATATGAAGTTCAGTTGCGGAAGGTGTTGCGGATGAAAGCAATGAGAAAAAAACAGGTAGGTACGTTTTCTTTTCAGCGGGGCTTGTGTATCAACAGCATTCTGCTGACTCATCGTCGATGGAGTCTGGCTTCTTCGCAGAGGATGGCGGTGCTGGTTGGGGCAATCCTTTATGTAAAACATGAGATGTTCAACCCATAACCTGGCTCCTCAGCTCAAGAAACGATTTCCGCCATGATTCCGAAAGATCGGGGACAGCAAGAACCCGTTCGATTCCTTCACGGTTTTTTCGATCGTGGTGATAGATCTGATTGGCAAAGGCAATGGATACCCTGCGCGGGTCCTGTTCGAGGAGTGAAATGCTGTCTCCGGCTGCGACCGTTCCCTCCTCCAGCACTCTGAGGTAAAAACCGGTCTTCCCTGAATTCACGACAAGCTTGACGAAGTCCTCTCGCCCGTATCGGGCGGCCAGCGTGGAGCAGGGTTGGCGCGGCTGGCTGACCTGCATGGTTGCTGTTCCTATACGATACCGGTCTCCGACGCAGACGCTGTTCTCGTCCATTCCCGTGACGGAGAAATTCTCCCCGAAAGCCGCGTCAGGCATTCTTATGCCGAGCGTTTCTTCCCAGTACCCGTAGTGGTCAATACTGTATACGCAGACAGCCTTGTCGCTTCCGCCGTGATGCTTCAGGTCGCCCACGCCGTCCCCTTCGAGACCCTGGTGAGTCGCCCGAAGCGGCGTGGTGAGCGGTCTTTTGCACATGCCTGTTGTGAATTTTTTGCCGTGAAACAGTTCCTGCTTCGGCAAACCGATGTTCAGGACCTTGATAATCATCTCCTGCATCCTTTCGCGGATACTGTTCGTCTATCCGCCGGCGCGCTTTTTCTGCTGCTCCATCTTCGCCTTGAGCATATCTCCCAGCGTTCCGAAGTTCTGCGGCGCGTCCTTTGCCTGCTTCTGGTATTCCTGCAGCGTGGCTGTCTCTTCTTCCGCAGCGCGGCTTATCTCGGCCAGTGACAGCGAAAGCTTCCTTTGAGCGGCGTCCACCGCCTCCACCTTCACCTCAACCGACTGCCCTTCCTTCACCACTTCCCGGGGATGATTGATTCTTCTCCCCGCGCCGAGCTTCGAGATGTGGATCAGGCCGTCCACGCCTTCCTTCAAGGTCACGAAGGCGCCGAAAGGCGCGAGGCGGGAAACCGTACCCGTGTGGTACGATCCCAGGGCATAGGCCTCGGCAACGCGCTCCCACGGGTCGGACAATGTGTCCTTCAGGCTGAATGAAAATTTATTGTTGTCCCAGTCAAGTTTCTTGATGATCACCTCGACCGCCTGCCCCGGGGACAGGATGTCGCTTACCTTTTCGGTCCGCGTCCAGGCGATCTCGGATACCGGCAGCAGGCCCTCGATGCCCCCGATGTCCACGAAGGCGCCGAACTTCTGAATGGACGTGACCTTTCCCGTCACTTTCGCCCCTTCCTTGAGCGTTTCCTTCAAAGCAGCGAGGCGGTCCTCGCGCTCCCTGTCGAGGATGGGCTTGCGGGAAAGAACGATGTTCCGGCCCCCTTCGGAGTATTCGATGATGATGAAGGGAAGGGATTTGCCGACGTATTCCGCCTGGTGCTCATCCCGGCGAATGCCTGTCTGGGAAAAAGGACAGAAGGCCCGGACCGCTCCCGCGATCTTTACCTCGAACCCTCCCTTCATCTCCTTCGCGATCACACCGTCCACGGGAATGCCGTTTTTCCAGGCGTCCTCGAGCTGGCTCTGCTTGCCCGGGCCGGAGCCGATCTTCGCCGTGAAATGCATTTCGTTGTTGTCCGAGGATACGAAATAGGCCGTGATGCGATCGCCTTCCCCGACCTTGACGTTTCCCGCCTCGTCCATCATTTCCTTCTTGTCGAGATACCCTTCGCCCTTGCCCCCGAGATCGAGGAATATCCAGTCGGAGGAAATCTTCACGATCACGGCCTCCACCTTCTGGCCGGGTTCGAGCTTTTCCGGCTTCTTAAAGCTCTTCTCGAAAAGCTCCGCGAAGTTTTCTTCATTGTTCTGGTTCATCGTATCCATCCCCTGCAGTCCTTTCAATGCCTTGATTTTATTTTTTGTTTTAATGTTTGTGATTTTAACCGTGTGCGGCGCAGCGGCCCGCGGTTATTGTCTTCCGTGGCTGCCGTTCCCACGAGATCGTACTCAGATGCTTCGGTTATCATGATATCAACGAACTGCCCCGGCTCGGCCTCAACCTCGGACAGATACACCATTCCATCGATCTCCGGCGCCTGCGTCGCGAGCCGGGCCAGCAGTACCATATCCTCCATGCCGTCCACGAGCGCGCGATGCCGCGTATTGATGAGCTTCCTGTTCTTGTTGAGCGATATCCTCGCCTGGGCTTCCATGATCCTGCGGAGGCGGTCGGCAGCGGCCTCGGCTGGCACTGTCTGCTTCAGTTTATATGCGGCCGTGCCCTCCTCCGGTGAGTAGGTGAAAACACCGAGGTGGTCGAACTCGGTTTCCTTGACGAATGCGAGCAGCCGTTTGAACGCCGCCTCGGTCTCGCCGGGAAACCCGACGATGAGCGAGGTGCGGAGCGCTATCCCCGGGACTTTCGTCCGCAGTTCATCGATGGTCCGCCTGATATCGGCCGAAGTGCCGCGTCGGTTCATGGCCGTGAGCACCTTGTCGTCGATATGCTGGACCGGGATGTCGAGGTACTTGCAGATTTTCTCTTCCCCGGCAATCGCGCTCATGAGTTCGCCGCTGATCCTGCCGGGGTAGGCATACATGAGCCGCACCCATTCGATGCCCGGCACATGGGCAAGCGACCGCAGCAGAGATGCAAGATCATGGTCTTCGTCGCGGTACGCGGTCGAGTCCTGGGCAAGGAGGATCAGCTCCTTCGCGCCCTCGCCCGCGAGCGTCCGCGCCTCGCCGACGACGGAGTCAAACGGCCTGCTCCTGAAGTTTCCGCGGATGATCGGGATGGCGCAGTAGGAGCAGCGGTTGCTGCAGCCTTCGGAGATTTTCAGGTACCGGTAGTGGCGCGGCGTGGTGCTCAGGCGCGGGAAGCCGTACACCATGGCGGGCGCGGACACCTGCAGCACCTGTCCCGGCGCACCGAGCACCTGGCTGCAGATCTCCCCGATCCTGCCGATCTCGGCGGTGCCGATGACCGCGTCCGCCTCGGGGAGCTCCCTCAGGAGCTCGTCCTGATAGCGCTGGGCCAGGCACCCCGCGACGATGACCTTCGCACACCTTCCCTCTTTTTTCATGCGCGCAGCCTCGAGAACGGCCTCGATGGATTCCTCCTTTGCCGACTCGATGAAGCCGCAGGTGTTCACCACGATCACGTCCGCTTCGTTCCGGTCGGGCGTGATCTCGAAGCCGGAACCCGCGAGCACACCGAGCATCTGCTCGGCGTCGACCTGGTTCTTGGGGCAGCCGAGGCTGACCATGCCTATCTTGTATGATGTTCGCGTCACGATTTCTGTCAGGTGCGGGACGAAAAGGCAGGAGCACTATACCACGGGGCGGTCGGGCTGACAACAGCGTTTTCCGTCAGAACCCTCCGCTCATTGCGAGGAAGCCCGCTATTTTTTCGTTCGTCTCGCGCAGCCGCTTCGAAAGTGTCCTCGTGAAGCTCCACAACAGCTTGTAGCCCAGTTCCCGGTCCATGATGAGGATCTTGTCGAGGTCCGTCTTGTCGATGGCGAGCACGTCGATGTCCGTATTGGCGATGGCATGAGCCGAGCGCGGGAAATTATCGATCAGGGCCATCTCCCCGAAATAGTCGCCCGCCTTGAGTACGGCCAGGGCTTCTTCGCCGATGTTCGGAATGAACTTGCTGATGCGCACTTCGCCCCGCACGATCACATAGCACCGGTTGCCGGGGTCTCCCTCGAAGAACATCACCGTGTCCTTGGCATGGGACTCCTGGTGCGCGATCTTCTCGATCTTTTCGAGCTCCACCTGGGAGAGATTTTCAAAGAGATGAATTTTTCTGAGCAGCTCGATCATGCTGACCCCCTGACCCGGACGAGCCGAAACAACCAGGCCTGAAATCTTCTGCACTGATAACGGCAAAACACCCATTATGAACAATCTTGATCAATCATAGTCAATCAGTGTGAATCAGCGTCAAAAGGAATTTTCCCTTTTTTGCGCGCAGTTCGCTTGAAACTCATTAATAACTCTTCCGGTCCATTTCAAAGGCATTCTGGATCAGTTCTATTTCTTTTTCCGTTGCCGGGCTGATCGCCACGACATCGAAACGGCACGGGACCTGGTGAAACTGTTTCCTCTTGATGTAGCTCAGCGCCGCCTTGACCATCCTGGACTGTTTCTGCGGTGTGACCGCGAGCTCGGGCGCGCCGAACGCGTCCGATGTCCGCATCTTTACTTCCACGAACACGACAGCGTCGTTGTGCAGGGCGATGAGGTCGATCTCTCCGCCCGCGGCGCTGTAGTTTCGATCGAGAATCCGGTAGCCTTTTTTTTCGAGAAAACGCGCCGCCCGGTCCTCACCTTCCCGTCCCATGATCCTGTTGAGAAACCTCATGGCCTCTCCCGCGGGCACAGCTCCGCCACAGGGCTGAAGCTCTTCCGGTGCGCGTCGCAGGGGCCGTACTTCTGCAGCAGTGCAAGGTGCTCGCGCGTGCCGTACCCTTTGTGCTTTTTGAAATTGTACCGCGGATGGCGTTCGTGCAGCTCGAGCATGAGCCGGTCCCGTGTCACTTTGGCGAGGATGGAGGCTGCAGCGATGCTGTGGCTGCGGCAGTCGCCCTTGATGATGCCGTTCTGCGGAAGCGTGCAGCGAGGCAGCGTAAGGGCATCGATGAGCAGGTAGTCGGGCGCGGGCACAAGCTGGCCGAGCGCACGCTCCATGGCGATGATACTCGCCTGCAGGATGTTCACTTCGTCGATGAGCCGCTCATCTGCGATGCCGATGCCCCAGGCGACGGCCTGCTCATGGATCACATCGAACAGCCGTTCGCGCTCAGGCTCCGTGACCAGCTTGGAGTCGGTGAGCCCCGCGATAAGCAGCCCCTCGGGCAGGATCACCGCTGCGGCCACCACGGGCCCGGCAAGGGGCCCCCTGCCCGCCTCATCGAGCCCCGCGATGCGGGAATACCCGTCGCTGCGTGCGCTCCGTTCGAAGGACAGCGGATCGCAAACAAGCGCTCCGCCAAAGAGGTCATGCGCAGAAGAATCGCGCGTTCGGCGCCGGTCACGTGGCATGGCGGCCTCAAGGAAGAATAGAGATCAGTACCTGCGTGTTATGAAACAAGCGTTAAACGAAACATCGCTCCGCGCGGAGCGAAGGGTCTGGCTGGGCTGCCGCTGCAGCGAAACGGCCTTTATGAACCTCGTCGGTTTTCCCGGCAGGCCGAATCCTTTGCTTCACTCAGGATGACGAATGCAATTTCCTTGACCAAACCCGGATCAGAGAGCTACCGGAAGAAGCCCTGATAAAAAAAAGAATGCCAAATGGACCGCGCTCGAAGATGAGGCGTCACTTGACATTCATGCGGTCTTCCGTTCTGCAGATTGCCTTACGGCTATTTTTGTTCCGCTGCTTCGGATGTGGAGCCTCCGGCTGCGGAAGCCAGGGCGCGCTCCTTTTCCTTGATCCTTGCCGCCTTGCCGCGCAGCTCGCGCAGGAAATAGAGCTTCGCCCTGCGGACCTTGCCTTCCTTGGCAAGTTCTATCTTGTCGATCATGGGCGAATGGAGCGGGAAGAGCCTCTCCACGCCCACGCCGTAGGAAAGCTTCCTGACGCGGACGATCTCGCGCGCGCCGGCTCCCTGGCGTCCGATCACGACGCCTTCGAAGACCTGGATGCGTTCCTTGTCGCCTTCAACGACCTTCGCATGAACGCGGACGGTATCGCCCACGCGGAAGCTCGGAATTCCTTCCTTGAGCTGCGCCTTTTCCAGGGACTGTATGATGTTCATGGTAAACCTCCTGCCGTGAAAATAGTTCAAATCAGGACGCTGCGCACTGCCGTTTCAGCCCGCGTCCCGAGCATTTGTTTCCCGTTTCAGTTCCTCGACGATTGCACGGTCATCGTCGGTCAGATCCGCCGTCGCAAGCAGATCGGGCCGTTTCAGGACCGTCGCCCGGAGCGCTTCGCGCCTTCGCCACTTCTCGATTTCGGCGTGGTTGCCCGAAAGAAGCGTATCGGGCACCTTCATCCCCCGAAACTCCGCGGGCCGCGTATAGTGCGGATGATCGAGCAGGCCGTCGCCGAAGGAATCGCGGTACGACGATTCCTCGTCGCCGAGCACGCCGGGCAGCAGCCGCGCGGCGGCATCGATGACGACCAGCGCCGCGAGCTCGCCGCCGGTCAATACATAATCGCCGATGGAAAGCTCCTCATCCACCAGGGCATCCACGACGCGCTCGTCAACGGCTTCATAGTGCCCGCACAGCAGCACGATCCGGCGCTGTTCTTCAGCCAGCTGCTCCGCCCGCCGCTGGTCGAACGCCCTGCCCTGGGGTGAAAGCAGGACCGTCAGGAATTCATCGCCCGGATGCTCCGCCTGCATCGCCTCGAAGGCTTTGAAGATGGGTTCGGGCTTCAGCACCATGCCCGCCCCGCCGCCGTAGGGGCTGTCGTCCGCGGTCTTGTGCTTGTCTTCCGTATAGTCCCGGATATTGCGGACCGCGACGTTCAGCAGCCC
>DATHDE010000247.1:0-16006 GCA_035490495.1 Nitrospirota bacterium | reverse complement strand
ACTGAGATCAAGAAGGGAGCGTTTCGCGAGGACCTTTTCTACCGGCTGAACGTTATCCCCCTCGAGGTGCCGGCGCTGCGCGAGCGGCGTGACGACATCCCCCGGCTCGTGCTCCATTTCCTGAAGGAATTCTCCTCCGAGTACGGGCAGAAGACGAAAACCATCGAGGACGAAGCGCTTGCCCTTTTTCTGCGCTATCCCTGGCCCGGCAACGTCCGGGAGCTCAGGAACATCATCGAACGTCTCATAATCATGGTCCCTCGTCCTGAGATCACGGTGCGCGATATCCCGCCGCCCGTTGCGGGAGCGCCGGCAGGACAGGCGCGGCCGGCAATGGACAAGCGCGCGAGCCAGGCTGTCACGCTCCGCGAGGCGCGCGCGGAGTTCGAGCGGGAGTTCATTATCCGAAAGCTCCGGGAATTCGGCGGCAACATCAGCAGGACCGCGGAGGCCATCGACGTCGAACGGAGCAATCTGCACCGGAAGATCAAGGCGCTCGGCGTGGAGGCCGAAGAGTAGCGCGGCCTGCAGGGCATGCGGGCCGGGTGAACGGCCGCCGCGGGATTCGCCCGCACCGACTTGTGAATCCATGATTGAAACGTACGATCTTACGAAACACTTTGGCGCTGTCCATGCCGTACAGTCCGTCAGCTTTTCGGTGGCACGCGGCGAAGTCTTCGGTCTGCTCGGCCCGAACGGCGCGGGCAAGACCACGACCATCCGCATGCTCACGACGCTGACTGCCCCGACATCGGGCCGCGCCGTGGTGGCGGGAGCGGATGTAACAGCGGAGCCGCTCACGGTCAGGAAATCCATCGGCGTGGTGCCTCAAATGCTCAATCTCGACATCGATCTCTCCTGCGCGGAAAATCTCGAATACCACGGCAGACTCCACAGGATGAAGAGCGACGAGCGGGCGCGGCGTGCCGAGGAACTCCTGCGCTTTGTGGGCCTCTGGGAGCGGAAGGATACGCCCGTCGATCATCTTTCCGGGGGATTGCGCAGAAGGCTCCTGATCGCGCGGGGGCTCATGCACGGACCGCGGGTGGTGTTCATGGACGAGCCCACGGTGGGGCTCGATCCGCAGGCGCGGAGAATGATCTGGGGCCTGATCGAGTCGCTTAAAAAAAGCGGGATCACGATTCTCCTTACGACACACTATATAGAAGAGGCCGACGCCCTGTGCGACCGGGTGGCCATCATGCGCGCGGGCAAGATCATTGCGCTGGACGCGCCGGCGGCCCTGAAGGCCAGCGTCGGGCGGTTCGCGGTGGAATGCCTGGGACAGTACTCCGTCCCGCGCCAGTTTCATCAAACCCGGGAGACGGCGCTCGAAGCGGGCCGGTTGCTGTGCTCCGACATTGTCGTGCGGGACGTAACCCTGGAGGATGTCTTCATAAGCCTGACCGGAGAAAAGATCGAAGGGTGACCGTGAACTTCTATCCCGTTTTCTGGAAAGAGATGATGCTGATCCGCAAGAAGCCCTGGCGCTTTCTGGCCTCGAGCCTCGTCATGCCGCTGCTGTACCTCGTCACCTTCGGCTGGGGGCTGGGACGGGGAATGAGCGCGGGAGGCGGCCGGTACCTTGAATTTGTGCTGCCCGGGATCCTGGCGCTCTCGGCAATGAACAACAGCTTCAGCGCCGTGTCGACATCGCTCAATATCAGCAAACTCTATACGAAGACCATCGAAGAGGTGCTCGTTTCACCGGTGAGCCACTGGGACATCGCGCTCGGCAGATCCCTCACCGGACTCGTGCGCGGCCTGTTTTCCGCCGGCATGCTGCTCGTCGTCGGGCTCGTTTCCGGCGTGCCCGTCCACATCAGCTTCGGCTTCTTCATCGTCATCGCGCTGACCGCATTCTGCTTCGGAGCAGCGGGCGTGGCAGCGGCGATGTTTGCCCGTTCGCACGAAGACATGTCGAACTTCAACAGCTTCTTCATTGTGCCCATGTCCTTCCTGGCGGGAACGTTCTTTTCGCCCGACCGCCTTCCGGAACCGTTCAGGAGCCTGATCATGGTCTACCCGCTGACGCATGCAAGCATCCTGCTGCGGTCGCTGTCCGCGGGAACCGGCGCTGTATGGAGTTCCTTCGCCGCCCTTGTACTCTACTCGGCTTTTTTTTATCTGCTGTCGGGTCTCATGGTCAAACGAACCGCGTAGCAGCGCGGATCGTCCGCCTGTATGAGGGCAGCGGTCTCTCCTTCCGTTTGCCTGCCGCTCCGGGCCGGCGCTATGCGCCGCAGCCTGTTTCGTGCGGTTTCAGGCGCGTCCGTTTTCCGGTTTGTATTGACTTTTCATGACCATAAGGCTAATATTTTAAACTGCATGACAGATGCGAATACATTCGGAGGGGCGGACCGCATACCAAAGATGCCGAAAGTACAATTCATTTTCGCCATTCATAACCATCAGCCCGTCGGCAATTTCGAGTTTGTCGCGGAGGAAGCATTTCAGAAATCCTACCTGCCCTTTGTGAAGGTGCTCGAGCGCCATCCGCGCATCAAGATCACACTGCATTACACAGGAATTCTCTACCGCTTTTTCGAGGAGCGGCATCCGGAGTTCATCGATCTGCTCAGGGATCTGGTGCGGGACGGCCGCGCCGAGATCCTTTCGGGCGGCTTCTATGAGCCGATCCTTGCCGTGCTTCCCGACGAGGACAAAGTGGGTCAGATCAGGGCGCTCTCGGAGTATGTGCGGAAGAAGATCGGCTATGAAGCGCGGGGCATGTGGCTTGCTGAGCGCGTCTGGGAGCCGCATCTGCCGAAGTTCATTGCCGCCGCGGGCATCCAACATGTGGTCGTGGACGATTTTCATTTCAAAATGGCGGGGCTCCGCGACGACGACCTTGACGGCTACTACCTCACCGAGGAGCAGGACAGCATTCTCCACATTTTTCCCGGAAGCGAACGGCTCCGCTATCTGATCCCGTTTCATCAGCCCGAAGAAACCATCGACTATCTTGCGAAGCTGCGCAGCACTGAACGGCACCGCCTGGCTGTCATGGCGGATGACGGAGAAAAATTCGGCGTCTGGCCCGAGACCTACCGGAGCGTGTACGAGGAGGGATGGCTGGAGCGGTTTTTTTCGCTTCTGGAGCGCTGCAACGACTGGCTCGAGACCACGACGTTTTCCGAGTATCTCGGCAAGGAGTCCGCACGCGGGCGGGTCTACCTGCCCACGGCATCATACATGGAAATGGGCGAATGGACGCTCCCGACCCGCGCCATGAAAGAATATGAAGATGCACTTGCAAAGGCGAAGGAACAGCCGGTTTTCCAGGGGCTGCGGCCGTTCATCAAGGGAGGTTTCTGGAGAAATTTTCTTGCCAAATATCCGGAAAGCAACCGCATGCACAAGCGCATGCTCATGGCAAGCGCCAAGGTCCGCGAGGCCCAGGCCATCCTTGAAGGCCGGGGGAAACGGCGGAGCCCTGACGCCGTGCGCATGCTCGATCATCTGTACCAGGCCCAGTGCAACGACGCCTACTGGCACGGCGTGTTCGGAGGACTGTACCTCCCGCATCTGCGATCGGCCGTGTATGAACAGATCATCAAAGCAGAGGCCCTCGCCGACGGTGTGCTAAAGGTGCGGGGGCAGAAGGGCACAAGCAGGGGGAAAGGAAAGCGGGAGGCCGTCTGGCTCGATATCGAAGCCGGGGACTTTGACCGGGACGGGCACAACGAGATACTGCTGAATTCGGAATGCCTCAATGTGCTTATCGCTCCCGCAGCCGGAGGCAGGATTGCGGAGTTCGATTGGAAACCCCGCGCTTTCAATCTCGGAAACACGCTGACGCGCAGGCCTGAGGGGTACCACGACAAAATCGTTGAAGCGGCGAGGGCGGGTGAAGCACCGTCCGGGGACGCAAAAACGATTCACGACCGAGTTGCAGTGAAGGAGGACGGCCTTCAGAAGCATCTGGTCTATGACCGCTACGAACGCGCATCCCTGATTGATCACTTCCTCGGTTCGGGAACCGATCTGGCGAAATTCATGGGATCGGACTACGAGGAAACGGGCGATTTCATTGCGGGCGCCTATACAGCGAAATGGAACAAACAGCCGAATGCCGCAACGGTGATGCTTGAGCGGTCAGGGACCGCAGGAGACGTGAGTGTGCGCGTCAGGAAACTGGTTACGCTTCTCCGCAGCGCCGGAGGACTTTCCCTGAATTATGAAATAACAAACCTGAGCGCCGAGGAACTGAACACGGCGTTCGGCGTCGAGTTCAACTTTTCCCTTCTTGCGGGAAATGCCCACGACCGGTATTATGATATTCCGGGACACACCCTCGAAAAGAAAAACCTGGCATCCTTCGGCGAGACGAACAATGTGGGGCAGGTGAGCATCGTGGATGAGTGGATGAATATAAAACTCACGCTCACGTTCGAAGAGCCGGCCATGCTCTGGCGCGCCCCGGTGGAAACGGTGTCCCAGTCGGAATCCGGGTTCGAGCGCGTGTATCAGAGTTCGCTCGTGATGCCGGTCTGGCGCATTTCGCTCCGGCCCGGGCGTTCCTGGCCGCTGAAAATGAGATTGACCGTCGCGTAACCACGGAGCTCCCGTGCCGGCGGAATGAGGTAGGTGCACACATGAAGAGACTGTTATTAGTAATGCTGGCATGCCTGAGCCTGGGCGCTGCCGCAGCCGCAGAGAAGCCCGCGGGCCTTGAGGACCTCAAGACGGTCGATGCAGTGGCGGCCGAGATCGCGTCCTATTTCCCGAAGATTCAGGGCGAGGTGCAGGCCGTGGACGGCGACCGCGTCACCATCAACATGGGAACGAAAAACGGACTCGTGGCCGGCATGACGCTCATGCTGTGGCGGGACGGCAAGGAAATCCTGCATCCGGTAACCGGTGCGCTCATCGGCCGGACGGAAGATGAGATCGGGACCTTCGAAGTTTCCTCCCTTGCGGAAACATCGTGCACGGGATACATGAAGGAGAAGAAGAAACAGCCGAACGTCGGCGACAAGGCGCGGATAACGCCGAAAAAAATAAATCTCGCCGTCCTGCCCGTCGAGGCCGCCCACTCCAAGATCATGCAGTCTCTGGCGGAACGGCTGTCCGATTCGGGCAGGTTCATGGTGCTCCCCGCCGACAAGGTCGCGGCATATCTGCAGGGACGGAAAGAGCGGGACACGGCGCTCATCAACGACATGGCCAAGGTATTTTCCCTTGATGTCGTCGTCGCATGCAGCACGTATCCCGCAGAGGGGGGGAGGGTCCTGCTCACCGCGAAGCTTTTCTATGCGGGAGAACCGCGACCGTTCCGGACAGTTGTTGCAATACTTGATCTGCAGGATAAAAGGGAACTTATCGGTGAGATCAAACCCTATTTCGCGCCGTCGCTGAAGGACGACAAAACCGGCATCACCGATTTGCCGTTTGCAGCGCGCTTTGTGGTTGCCGCTGACTTCGAACGGCGGGGAACGCTCCAGTATGCCTTTTCAGACGGGCAGCGCATTCATATATACAAGCGCGACGCGACGGGGTGGGTCGAGGAATGGGCGGAGCCCGCGCCCGCTGACGTCGAAGGGCGTCAGCACGTGAATATCGATGCCGCCGACATCAACGGGAACGGGACCCCCGAACTCTTTGTAACGCTCCTGCAGAAGGACAAGGTCCTGTCCTATGTCCTCGAGTACCGGGAGGGAATCTATCAACGCATTGCCGAGGTCCCCGCATTTTTGCGTGTCCTGTCGTATCCCGGCAAGGGGGCGTTGCTGCTGGGCCAGCCCTACGATATCAAGAATTTTTTCGGGGGAAAACCGCAGGTGTATGCCTGGTCCGGGGGGAAGTATGCGCCGGACCGCGAATTCCCGCTGCCCAAAGGGTTCACCCTCTACGGTTTTGCGATCATCGAAGCGGGGGAGGCTGATCCGCTCATTGTTGCTTTTGACGACAAAGACCGGATTATCGTGTACTTGCGCGGGTCGCCGATCTGGAAGAGCGAGGACATCTATCCTTCCTTCGCCGTGTCGGCCAATAAAGCGGTTGCGACGGCCTCGGCAGTCATATCCCAGTCCGTTGCTGATGCGGATTCGAGCCAGAAGGTGAAAATCGTCGGACGCATCCTCGCTATGGATACGAACGGCGACGGCCGCGAGGAGATCATCGTCCCGAAGAACATCGCGTCGTCCTATCTGCCCATCTTTACCAATGCCGAGATCGTCGACCTTGGCTGGACCGGCTCACGGCTTGAAAAGCGATGGAGCATCCCCGAGATCGGCGGAGCGGTGCTTGATTACCAGCTGCTCAAGAGTGAGGGGGGCGGTGCGCGGATCCTTTCGCTTGTCCAGGACCCGGGCGGGTTGTTCGCAGCCGATCATTACCGTGTGCAGAGCTTTACGGCAAAATAAAGACGTCCTGGAAAACGCACGAGTTTCAGCATGAAGAAGAAAAACACGAAGGATGATGAAGTGACTGCTGTCCTGGACCGGACCAGCCTGCCGCGACATATTGCCATAATCATGGACGGCAACGGCAGGTGGGCGATGCGGAAGGGTCTTCCCCGAGTGGCAGGACACAAGCGCGGCGCGGACTCGGTGCGGCGGATCACCGAGGAATGCCGAAAGCTCGGCATAGGAGTGGTGACGCTCTATGCCTTTTCCGACGAGAACTGGGGCAGGCCCAAGGAGGAAGTCGGATTCCTCATGGAAATGCTCGGGTCGTATTTAAAGGCAGAGATCGCGACCATGAAGGCGAACGGCATCAGATTCCGCACCATCGGCAGGATCGAGAAGCTTCCGGAAAGCGCCCGCGAGTGGGTGGAGCGGGCCCGGGCCGAGACCGCGGCCAACACGGGGATGACGCTCAATCTCGCACTTTCCTACGGCGGGCGGGGTGAGATCCTGGAGGCCGTCAGGCGCATGCGCGACGCAGGCGTGCGCCCCGATACGGCGACCGAAGAGGTGTTTTCCTCATTCCTGGACACCGCCGGGCTCCCAGATCCCGACCTTGTCATACGCACGAGCGGCGAAAAGCGGATCAGCAATTTTCTTCTCTGGCAATCGGCCTACGCGGAGTTCTATTTCACTGATGTCTTGTGGCCCGATTTTTCCGAAAAGGATCTGGCTGCCGCAATCGCCGATTACCAGGGACGGCAGCGAAGGTTCGGTCTGACGCAGGAGCAGCTCGTGCGCAAGTAGCGCGGAGCCGCTGCGCCTGCCGGCTCACGGCTTCACCGGATACTCGTGTTCGCTTCCCTCGCCGGCGGATGCCGTGGTGAATCTTGCGCTTCCGTCAGAGAGAGCAGTTCTTCAGAGTCGCGCACGTACATCAGGGGGACGGTGCATGCTGTATCAGCGAGTGATCACAGGGCTCCTTTTTCTTCCGGTCTTCTACCTGTTTGCATGGAAGCTGCCGCCCTCCTATTTCACGGCGCTCGTCATTATCGCAGCCGCCGCGGGACAGCATGAATTCTACCGCATGGCAGCAGCGCGGGGAGCACGGCCGCTTCAAATTCCCGGCATTGCCTGCGGTGCGCTGCTCATCCTGGATGCCTACCGGCCGCTGCTTCCGGAACTGGGGCCGTTATTCATCATTACCATGGCGGTGCTCCTCATCATGGTCGTGCGGCTGTTTTCTCCGCGCCCGGTTGAGGGAGCGCTGGAGGACGTCGCATCCACGGCCCTCGGCATGCTGTATGTGGCGGTCCTGTTCGCTTTTCTTGTGGCCATCCGCCTGTCCGCGGACGGAAGACAATGGCTGGTCTTCCTCTTCTTCACAATCTGGGCTTCCGACATCGGAGCCTATTCAATCGGCATCCCTTTCGGCAGGCACCGCCTGTATGAAAAGATCAGTCCGAAGAAGAGCATTGAAGGATTGGGGGGGGCGGTGTTTGCCGCCGCGGGGATGGCGCTCATCTGCAGAATCTGGTTCATGCCGCCGGTGAGTGCCGCAGAGGTCGTATGCGTCGCCGTAGTTCTTGCGCTTGTGGGAACCGTGGGCGACCTGACTGAATCGATGTTCAAGCGCGCTGCGAAGATCAAGGATTCGGGGGTTATCATCCCCGGCCACGGCGGAATGCTGGACCGCATGGACAGCATGCTTTTTGCTGCCCCGGTGTTGTATTATTATATAAGGATGCGATAATGCGGTCCGGAGCGCTGCGTTCAGAGTTCGGGGGCTTGGAGAAGTGAAGCGAATATCCATACTGGGTTCCACGGGCTCCATCGGCCGGTCCACCCTTTCCGTCATCGAACGTTTCCCCGACAAATTCCGCGTCGTCGCTCTTGCCGCCGGCAACAACATTGACCTGCTGGAAAAGCAGGTCAGGGCGTTCAAGCCGCAGCTCGTGGCAACGGCGGCAGAGGACGCAGCCAAAGCGCTCTCGCTGAGGCTCGGCGCGGATGCGCCGGACATCATTCCCGGCGTCAGGGGAATGGCCGCGGTAGCGGCGGCGGATGGGGCAGAGGTGACCGTGTCCGCCATCGTGGGGACCGCGGGGCTCGTGCCGACCATGGCCGCCATCCGCGCGGGCAAGACCATCGCCCTGGCGAACAAGGAAGTGCTCGTGACGGCAGGCGAGCTGGTGATGAGCGAATGCCGCGCTCGCGGCGTGCAGCTGCTCCCGGTGGACAGCGAGCACAGCGCCATCTTTCAGTGTCTCCTTGCCGGCATGAACAGGGACATCAAACGCCTGGTGCTGACTGCGTCGGGCGGCCCGTTCCGCTCCGCGTCCCGGAACGAGCTGAATGCAGTTACCGTCGCGCAGGCGCTGAAGCACCCGAACTGGAACATGGGCAGGAAGATCACGATCGACTCCGCCACCCTTATGAACAAGGGGCTGGAGGTGATCGAGGCGCACTGGCTGTTCGGTCTGCCGCCGGAAAAAATCGGAGTGCTCGTCCATCCGCAGAGCATCGTCCACTCCATGGTCGAGTACTGCGATGGAGCGGTGGTGGCGCAGCTCGGCATGCCGGACATGAGGGGCCCCATTGCCTATGCGCTGTCGTATCCCGAACGCCTCGACGGCGTGTCGCCGGCGCTGGATCTGGCGCGCGTCGGGACGCTGACCTTTGAAGAGCCTGACTATGACCGGTTTCCGTGCCCGGCATACGCCTTTGATGCGCTCAAGGCCGGAGGCAGCATGCCGGCCGTGCTTTCAGCGGCCAATGAGACCGCGGTCTCGCACTTTCTTGCCGAGCGGATTGCGTTCCGCGATATTGCGCGGGTCATCCGCGGTGTCATGGACGCCCATGCAACCCGCCCGGTAGCGAGCATTGAGGATGCACTCGAGGCGGACCGCTGGGCGCGGGAGGAAGCGGAGAACATCATCACCAGCGGGAGGGCGGGAACGTAGGAGCGGTTCCGGCCGTTGTTCTGTTTCCGAAGGAGATATCATGACGTTTGTCTATTTTTTAATAGTAATCGGCGTGCTCGTGTTCGTGCATGAACTCGGCCACTTTATCATGGCGAAGCGCGCCGGCGTGCGCGTGGAAAAATTTTCCCTCGGCATGGGGCCGAAGATCGTGGGTTATAAAAAAGGGGATACGGAGTACGTTCTCTCCTGGCTCCCGCTCGGCGGGTACGTGAAAATGGCGGGTGAGAACCCCGACGAGGAACCCACCGGCGACCCCGGAGAATTCCAGTCGAAGACGGTCTGGCAGCGCGCCGTCATCGCGGCAACGGGCCCGATCACGAACATCGTGCTTGCCTTTGTCATCATGCCGCTCGTTTTCATGGTGGGAACGTACACCATCGGGCCGGCGGTCGTGGGCTTCGTGGAAAAAGGGTCTCCGGCTGACAAGGCCGGGTTCAGGATCGGCGATGCCATCGAAGATATCAATGGGAGGAGAATCACGGACTGGGAAAAGGCAGCAATGCTGATCGCGGTCAACCCCGACACCGACATCCGGGTAACCATCAGCAGAAACGGCGAGAACAGCACCCTCATCCTGCGCCCGGAGCTCGACCGCGAGCGGAATATCGGGACTTCGGGCCTCTACCCCGATTATCCGGTCGAAATCGGAAAATTGAGACAGGATTTTCCCGCGGAGAAGGCGGGGCTCAAGGTTCATGACCGGATCATTGCAATCGACGGCATGACGGTCTACTACTGGAACCAGTTCTCAACGGCGGTCAAGGACAGCAAGGGGAAGAAACTTGCACTGTCCATCGAACGCGAGGGCAAGCGCATGCAGGTCGATGTGACTCCGGTCAAGAGCGAAGGCCGCTACGTCATCGGCGTGGAGCCGATCATCCCGCTGATCTTCAAACGCTACGGCTTTTTTGATTCTCTCCGGCTCGGGTACGATAAAACGCTCGAGGCGATCGATCTCACGCTCATCACGCTGAAGAAGCTCGTGACGTTCAACCTTTCGATCAAGACGCTCGGCGGTCCGGTGATGATCGCCCAGATGTCGGGCCAGGCCGCTGCAGCCGGTCTTTCGGCGTTCCTGTCGCTTCTTGCCATGATCAGCATCTCTCTCGGCATCCTGAACCTCCTGCCGATCCCCGTGCTCGACGGCGGCCTGATCCTTTTTCTCATTATCGAGGCGATCCGCAAGAAACCCCTCGAGAAAAAAACCATGGAAGTTGCGCAGAGCATCGGCGCCGGGCTGCTGATCACCCTGATCGCCGTGGTGTCGTATAACGACGTGATGAGGATGTTTTTCAGCAAATGAGGGGTGAAGTCGTATCGATAAGATTTAAAACGTCATCCCCGGAGAAGCGAAGAGTCCGGCCTGTATGAACAATCCCATCCTGCGCAGGAACACGAAACAAGTAACCCTCGGCTCCGTCAAGATCGGCGGCAGCGCCCCGGTTGGTGTCCAGTCCATGTGCAACACGGACACACGGGACGCAAAAGCGACGCTCGGCCAGATCGAGAAGCTTGAACAGGCCGGATGCGAGATCGTGCGGCTGGCCGTGCCGGATGAGGCTGCGGCGAAGGCCATCGGCCTGATCCGGAAGGGAACCGCGATGCCGCTCATCGCGGACATTCATTTCGACTACCGCCTGGCGCTCGAAGCGGCGAAGCGGGGAATTGACGGACTCAGGATCAATCCCGGCAATATCGGCGCGAGAGACAAGGTTTCAGAGGTCGTCCGCGCATGCAGTGATAAGGGGATTCCCATCCGTATCGGCGTGAACGCCGGGTCGCTCGAAAAGCACCTCCTCGAAAAATACGGCCATCCGACCCCGGAAGCGATCGTGGAGAGCGCGTTCGGCCACATCCGCATTCTTGAAGACCTCGACTTCACAAATCTCAAAGTGTCGCTCAAGGCATCGGATGTCATGACAACGGTTGCTGCCTACCGCCTGTTTTCACAGAAATCAGACTATCCCTTGCATATCGGCATCTCCGAGGCGGGCACGCTCTTTTCCGGAACGATCAAATCGAGCGTCGGCCTGGGGATCCTTCTCGCCGAGGGGATCGGAGATACGATGCGGGTTTCACTCACCGCGGACCCGGTGGAGGAAGTGCGTGTCGCGTATGAGATTCTGAAGGCTCTCAGGATCAGACAGCGGGGCGTGAACATCATCTCGTGCCCCACCTGCGGCAGGACGGAGATCGATATCATCAGCCTTGCCTCGGAAGTCGAGCAGCGCCTTGCCTCGGTGAAGGAACCGCTCACCGTCGCGGTCATGGGCTGCGTGGTGAACGGCCCGGGCGAAGCGCGCGAGGCCGATGTCGGCATCGCCGGCGGCAAAGGCATGGGGCTCCTGTTCAAGCACGGGGAGATCGTCAGTAAGTTCGATGAAAAAGAGCTGGCGGATGTGCTGGTGCAGGAGGTGGAGAAGATTGTACAAGAGCGGAGACGAAAAACCCCCTGAAGCGTCTTCTTGTTTCAGGCACTGTCATTCTGCGGAGGTTCCATGCGTTATTCCCGGTTGTTCATTCCCACATTGAAAGAGGCCCCGGCAGAAGCCGAGGCGGTCTCGCACAAGCTCATGGTGCGCGCGGGCTTCGTGCGCCAGCTCGCAGCGGGATTGTACATCTATCTTCCCCTCGGCATCCGGGTCATGGAAAAGATCAACCGCATCATCCGCGAGGAGATGAACGCCATCGGCGGCCAGGAGGTGACCATGCCGGTCCTGAATCCCGCCGAAGTGTGGCAGCAGACAGGCAGGTGGGAGGTAATCGGAGATGAAATGTTCCGCCTGAAGGACCGCGGCGGCCGCGACATGTGCCTGGCCATGACGCATGAAGAGACCATGACTTGGCTCGCAGCGCATGACATCCGCTCCTACCGCGATCTCCCGCAGGTCTGGTATCAGCTCCAGACCAAGCTCCGTGATGAAGCGCGGCCCAAGAGCGGTGTCCTCCGGACGCGCGAGTTCGTCATGAAGGACTCCTACAGCTTCGATCGCGACGAGGCCGGCCTCGATGCATCCTATCAGCTCCATCTCGAAGCGTACAAGAAGATCTACGCGCGGTGCGGTATCCGCTTCCATGTCGTGCAAAGCGACACCGGTATGATGGGCGGCTCCCTGGCGCACGAGTTCATGGCGCCGTCAGCTGCGGGTGAAGACGACGTGGCGTTGTGCGACGCGTGCGGCTACGCGGCCAATACGGAACTTGCCGTGTCCGTTCCCAAGCCTGCCGCCGGCCCGGCCGACTCGTTTGAAGAGGTCGCCACCCCGGAGCGCAGGACCATCGAGGAGGTGACACGGTTTCTCAAGGTTGCACCCGACCGCCTGCTCAAGTCCATCTTGGTCATCTCCGACCGGGGGCCGGTGCTAGCGCTGGTGCGCGGGGATCAGACGCTGCATGAGAAGAAACTCGCCAAGCTGATCGGACCGCATCGTCCGGCGCAGAAGGAAGAGGTGAAACAGCACCTCGGCGTTCCGGCGGGCTTTATCGGTCCCCTGGGGCATGCGATCAGAAAAATTGCGGATCCCGTGCTGAAACAGGGCGCATTCATCGCCGGCGCGAACAAGGAAGGCTATCACGTCAAAGGCGTTCTCGCTGACAAGCATTTCCCCGATGCCGAGTTCGCCGACATCCATACAGCGCAGGCGGGCGAGGGCTGCGCGCAGTGCGGCAAGCCCCTCCGCATCGAACGCGTGATCGAGATCGGCAACATTTTCAAACTCGGGACCAAGTACTCCGTCCCGCTCAAGGCAAACTATCTTGACGAGCAGGGCAATGAAAAGCCTATTATCATGGGCAGCTACGGCATCGGTCCGGCGCGCATCGCGGCTGCGGCGGTTGAGCAGTGCAATGATAAGGACGGCATCAGATGGCCGGTTCCCATCGCACCGTTCCATGTTCTCGTCATCCCGGTCAACGTCAAGGACGAACGGTCCATGGACGTCGCAGAGGAGATGCACACGGCGCTCGAGGAAAAAGGGTTCGAGGTGCTGCTCGATGACCGGGATGAACGCGCGGGCGTAAAATTCAAGGATGCGGACCTGATCGGCATCCCCTGGCGTATCGTGATTGGCGAAAAGAATCTGAAGGAGGGATTTGTCGAGGTCAAGGACCGGAGTACCGGTGCGGTTGAAAAAATTTCACTTGACGCGGCCATCGATGCCGTGACAAGAAAACTTGACGGCGTGCGCTGACAGCGCGCCCGGATAAACGTGGTATAAATGGTTGGAACACATTATATTTGCCGGCCCGCGCAGCGCGTACGAGAGCGGCCGCCTGCGGCTAAAAAAGGGCTTGAATTTCAGCAGGAATGCATCTATAATCGCTTTCTATGGAGGGCTCGCAGTGGAAGAAACCGTAAAACTTCAACTGACCCCGCAGCAGATAGCAGACATTAAGAAGCAGATCGGTTTTGAGCTTCATGAGATATATCTGTCGAAGAAATCCCTGAACAAGTTGAGGGTGTTTCGTCTTCGGCTCGAAGACGACCAGCAGCTGGCGCTCGAAGAAAAACTGGGCCAGAAGGTGAGGGAACTGACTGTTACACGGTCGGTTGCAACAAGGATCCTGTAGCGCCTTCCTGCATCGAGCGTGTCATCAGCCGTTTACCTGCCGCTCCGGCAAGGGAGTCTTTCTGCAATCCCCGAACAATCCGAAAGGAGGAGAAGTGAAATGAGAAAGGCACTTGTCATACTCTTGACCTTGATTGTCGTCTTTACTTTTGCATTCATCAGTTGTGAGAAAAAACAGGAGCCGCCGAAGCCTGTTATGCAGCAGCCAGCGGTGACGCCGCCTCCACCTCCGCCACCCGCACCGGCGGAACCTGCACCCGCCCCTGCTCCGGCGCCTGCACCGGGAAAACCAGCGAAAAAGTAAATGAGCTCAGCACCGAATGGTTTTGTACTGCACGGCCCCCGATGTGAGGGGGCCTTTTATATTTTGCCCCGGATGCTTACCATCCTACCTGCAGTTCCACGACAGCGGGGATATGCATGACCAGACTGAACGTCGACTTTCTGTGCGAACTCCTCATAAAAGCCGGGATGCTCACTCCGGAGCAGGCACGCGAGATCAAAGTCAAGCAGGATGTGCAGCGCATGAAACTGCTGAAAGCCCGGGGCGACAGCGTGCACCGCGGACGCATGCACCTTGAAGAGGAAGTCTCCGCCATCGAGGTTGCCGCATCGCTGAACCTGGAACAGCCCGGAGCTGCCGGCCAGACGCTGACCGAGGACATCATCACCGCGGCGGTTGCCGCGCACGCAGGACTCCCGTTCAGGAAGATCGATCCGCTGAAACTCAACCCCGAAATCATAACGCAGATCCTGCCGAGGGCTTTCGCGCGGAGAAGCATCACCGTGCCGCTCGACCGCGAGAACGACACGCTGACGCTTGCCGTGGCGGATCCGTTCAACCTCGAAGTCGTCGAAAACGTCGAACGCATGGGCTACAAGGTAAACCGCGTTCTGTGCTCAAAGACCGACATTCTGAAGATCATCACCGAATTTTACGGGTTCCGCTCGTCCGTCATTGCTGCGGAGAAGGAAATGTCGGCCACCGTAGACCTGGGCAACCTCGAACAGTTCGTGAAGATGAAGTCGGTCGCCGAGATCGAGGCCACGGACAAGCATGTGGTAAATGCAGTCGAGTTTCTGTTCCGCTATGCCTTCGATCAGCGCGCAAGCGATATTCACATAGAACCCAAGCGGGAGGCAAGCGAGGTGCGGCTGCGCATCGACGGCATGCTCACAACGATCAACAAGATCCCGAAGGTCGTGCATCCCGCCTTCGTATCCCGCGTCAAGATGCTTTCCCGCATGGATATCGCTGAAAAGAGGCGGCCGCAGGACGGCAGGATCAAGACGGAATACAAGTCGCGGGAGGTCGAACTCCGCGTCTCGACCATGCCGACGGCCTTCGGCGAGAAAATAGTGATCAGGATTTTCGATCCCGATATCCTGCTGCAGGACCTCGAAGAGATCGGATTCGAGGCGCGCGAGTACGAGCTGTTCCGCACCTTCATCGCGCGGCCCCACGGCATCATCCTGGTGACGGGACCGACGGGAAGCGGCAAGACGACCACGCTGTATTCCGCGCTCAAGACGGTCGCATCCCCGGAAGTGAATGTCGTGACCATCGAGGATCCCATCGAAATGGTCCATGACAAGTTCAACCAGGTGAGCGTGCAGCCGCAGATCGGCGTCACCTTCGGAAGCACGCTCAGGACAATCCTGCGCCAGGACCCGGACATCATCATGGTCGGCGAAATACGAGACCTGGAAACCGCCGAAAACGCAGTCCAGGCGGCACTGACGGGCCACCTCGTCTTTTCCACCCTGCATACGAACGATGCGCCGAGCGCCATTACCCGCCTTCTCGACCTCGGCGTTCCGTCCTATCTGATATCCTCCACCATCGTGGGCATCATGGCGCAGCGGCTGGTGCGGAAGATCTGCAACCATTGTGAAAAATCCTACGATCTTCTTCCCGAAGAAGCGCAGGCCGTGGGGCTTGCAGCAGGAGGGAGAAAGAAGGTTGCGGTCAAGTATGGAGAAGGGTGCCCGCAATGCCGCGGCACCGGCTACCTGGGCCGGACAGGCATTTTCGAGGTCCTGGAAGTGAATGAGCGGATCCGGGCGGTGATCAGGGATAAAGGCGACGCCGAACTCATCAGAA
>DATHDE010000246.1:0-9759 GCA_035490495.1 Nitrospirota bacterium | reverse complement strand
GAGGCCATGCACCTCGTCGGCGACCCCCGGGACCCGCGGCTGGTCACCATCAGAACAGGCATTGACCATACGGTGCGCATGAAGCAGTGGTCAAAGGAGCGTCTCGCGGATCTGGAGAAGGAAGGGCTTTGCGGGTTCGTGTTCAAGGCCCGCTCGCCCAGCTCGGGAATGCGGGGCGTCAAGATCTACAACGAGGCGGGCGTGCCTTATGCAACGGGTTCGGGGCTGTTCGCGCGCGCCTTCATGGACCGTTTTCCCCTGGTCCCGGTGGAGGACGAGGGGCGGCTGCACGATCCCGCGATCCGCGAGAACTTCATCGAGCGCGTCTTCGTGTTCCGGCACTGGCAGGAGTTTCTCAGGCAGGACGGCTCCCTTGCCGGCCTGGTGGCCTTCCACCGCGACCACAAGTACCTCGTGATGGCGCACAGCCAGAAGCATTACAGCATGCTCGGGAAGATGGTCGCCAGCGGGAAGAAGATGCGGCGCAGCGAGCTGCACGCGGGGTATATCGAAACGCTGATGGAGGGGCTCAAGCTTCTGGCTACGCAGAAGAAGAACACCAATGTGCTGCAGCACATGGCGGGCTACTTCAAGGACCTTCTTTCGTCAGATGAAAAAAAAGAACTGCAGGAAGTGATCACGACCTATCATGACGGGCTCGTGCCGCTCATCGTACCGGTGACGCTCATCAAGCATTACGTGCGGAAGTACCAGGAGCCCTACCTCGCAACGCAGGTCTACCTCTTCCCCCATCCCCTTGAGCTCATGCTCAGAAACCACGTCTGAACGCCGGACAGGGCGGGCAGGTCCTTATCTTACCCACCCGTTTTCCGCCGACGGTCCTGATCAGGGTCCATGAGCCTGAAGGGCTGCGGATCGAAGTTCGACATGGACGGGTACGGTTGAGAGGCTCCGATTGCGTTGCTCCGATAAAATAACAGCTGACAAGCCGTTCTGAAACAATGCACCGGTGGACTGCTTCAGGCGGCCAATTTCTTCGCCAGTCTTTTTCCCAGGGCGATGATCGTCAGAATCGGCGGAAGTCCGGGAGTGGCCGGCAGCACACTTGCGTCGCAGACGAAAAGACCGTCGATCTTCGTCTGAAGATTTTCATCCACGACTTTGCCGATGGCAGCTGTCCCGCCGGGATGCGCGCCCTGCGGTTTGGAAATGATAAGTGAATTTTTGTCCGCGCCGGCTTTCACTAAAATTTCCTTCGCAATCGCGCTTCCCTCATTGAGCTTAGCCTGATCGTTTGCAGTCACGGGTTTCGAGATAGAACCGTCCGGGTGCACCTGGCCCACAGCGTCATCCGTAATTTTCGTCATGATGCCGAGGAGTCTGTTCACCGGCATGGCCACCCCTTTCGGACCGATTTCGATGGCCCTGACCATGGCGCTCGCATTAATATGAGGAGAAAGGATAAATCCCCTTGTTTTGTGGAAGTCGAGGTTGACGATCGCCATGTTCGGCTCATGGGCCTGATTCAGACCGCTGGTAACGCCGTAGGTATTGACAAAGATATCGACGAAGAGTCCGGAACCCGCCTCCCTGATGCCGGCCTTCTGCAGGATCACGGGTGTTCCCAGCGCACCTGCAGAAAGGACAACCGCTTTCGCTGAAATTTCCGAGCGGCCCTGGGGGCCGGCCACGCTTACCCCGCGCACGCTTCCGTTCGTCCTCAGGATCTGTTCTACCTGGGTGCTGTACAGGATGTCAACGTTGTTTTTAAAGGCTTCATCCAGATAATCAAGACCAGTCCATTTCGCTCCGTTTGAACATCCAAGGGTGCACATACCGCATTTTTTACATTTTTCAGCATTGATGAATTTCGGCATTTTGGACATTTTATAGCCGAGATCTCTTGCAGCCTGCTCAATTGTTCGCGATGCGTCCGACAGGAGTTTCTCAGCTATCGGCGCTGTGCCGGTTTCCTTCTCGGCCTCTGCAAACTCATCCTCCAGGTGAATCCCGCGGTCAGCGAGTTCCTTTTCCAGAGACCTGACGCTGTTGCCGCACGAAACAACCGTGGTCCCTCCTGCCATAAAGGTGCGCCACAGGATAACACCTTCTTTTGATTTGAGCGGTATTTTCAAAGGGCCTGAGTCATAATATTTCAAGCAATTTAAAAAAGTGCCGACCTTCGGCTCCCGTTTTCCTTTTTCGACGATCAGTACGCTCTTCCCCCGCTTCGCCAGTTCCCTGGCCACCGTAGCGCCGCCCGCTCCCGCACCGATAACGAGAAAATCACAGTCCCTGTTCATGGCATTCCCTCCTTCCGGTGAGAACTACCTAGGAATGGAAAACCTGTCTCTTCTGCTCTGTCCATGGCCGACACCCGGCCTCTTTCTCAGCAAAACAATGAATTAAGCATGTCTGAAGATGCCTAAGGCATTGATAAGTATTGTTTTGAGGTATTTCGTTCCAACAAGCCTGCGCTCCCAGGAGACACTTCAATTAAAGCATGCAGGTATCAATCGGTCAATTTCGTTGATTTGCAACTACCCTTGATGTTCGGTGCTTGAACATCACCATCATGAAGCACAAGACTGAAATTATAATAAGGGCCGATTCTTTCATATTCATAAACAAAGAGCCCCGGCTGTGCCGGGGCTCTTTTCATTTGTTCAGGAGTACGATCCGGATGCATTCCAGGTCAGAACATCAAAACCCGCATTGTGCACGAGCCGTCGTTGGCAGTAAACGCAGTATCCGCCCACGCATCCACGTAGAATTTATACGTCGTCCCCGCTGACAGGGAAAAAGGCATGCTGCCTGTCATGGAAAGCGTGACATAGCTGCCTGACGAAGACGTTGCATACGAGGGCGCGACAATGGTATAGGTGCTGATTCCGCTGTCATAGACAGGACGTGCGGACACTTTTACCGCAGATGCAGGCCCCTGTACCGAGAATGCGGCGTCCACCAGCAGGGTGACCGTCATGGTTTGCGAGGGAGTATAGTCCACTTCGCAGAACTTGAGCGAGGTCGAGGGGCTGTTCGTGATGGACTTCGGAGTCGTAAACGTGGTTGTTGCCACTGTCGGGGCAATGGGCCTGGCCGCCAGCGCGGCAAAATTCTCGTTCATCTCGCTCGAACTTATCGTGTTTCCCGGCGAGAATACATGCGGGATCGTAACCGCTGCAGAGGAGAGCACGGCAATGCCCGCGAACGTGATCGTCAGCATGACGACCACCTGCTTCAATGAGAACCTTTTTTTATTGAAATATCCCATCGCATCCTCCCTTCCCGGCCCGGTGCATGAACCTGCTGCGCAGCGTTCATCCATGAATCACGGGCTCCATGTGCAGTTGTCCCATTGAGACCCGTCCCAAACGCCCGCGCCGCCTGCTCCCGGTGCGCCCCCGCCTCCTCCGCCTCCGCATCCCGCGGCAAGCAAAGCCAACGAAGCAACCACCACGCACATCAGAATATACCGTTTCATAGTACGATCCTCCAGCAGTTCACAGGGTGCCATGAAGGGACTGCTGCTTCCACCTCGCCTTCACCATGCTTTACATCACGATTGGAGGGATATCCTCGAAGCGTGCCGTCGGCATCGCAGCCGCGGAGCATCCTCCCGCATCAGCAGTCAATGCAATGGACAACGCCGGATGAACAGGTCTGACGAGTTTCCGAACCGGTGTTCCCCGATCCGTGCATCGGGGGCTTTTTCAATGTATTCGTTCGCGCTGATGAAACAGGAAGGGGATAAAGGCACTCTAGCAAAGGAGGGAGAAATTGTCAAACTGCCGGGGGACGGCTTCAAAAACCGAGGGGGCCGCCTGCGGTCAAAGGCCGCTCAACAGCCTTTCCAGTGTTTCCTTTAGTTGAACAATATTATAGGGTTTATTCAGAATAGCTTTAAATCCCATGTCCTTATAGGCAGCCATGGCCGCATCATCAGAATATCCGCTGGAAACGATTGCCTTCACGTTCGGATCCATCTCAAAGAGCTTTCTGATCGTCTCCACTCCGCCCATGCCCCCGCGGACGGTGAGATCGAGGATGAGAATGTCATAGGGTCTTCGCGCCTGTTTTGCCTCCTGATACTTGTCGAGCGCCTCGGCGCCGTTCGCGGCCAGGTCCGCTTCGTGGCCGAGCGCGGACAAAAGTTTTTCCGCAATGTTCAGGACCAGCGGTTCATCATCCATGACGAGTATGCGGCTTTTCTTCACCGCTGCCGCTTTGAGGGGTGATGCTTCAGTTGCACTCGTCATCGCTTCGGCGGCCGGCACATAGAAGCGGAACTTCGTTCCCGCGCCCGGCATCGATTGCACATCCATCGCGCCTTTGTGGTTCTTGATGATGGAATAGGCCGTGGTAAGGCCGAGGCCGCTTCCTTTTTCCTTGGTTGTGAAATAGGGATCGAATATCTTCCTGAGGTAGTTCTCGGGGATGCCGATGCCGGTGTCGGTTATGGCTATCTCGATGTATCTCCCCTGCTCCAGCTCCTTCGGCGCGTCCGGACCCGGGACGCGGACGTTCTTCGCGGTGATCTCGATCCTGCCGCCCTCCGGCATGGCCTGGTCGGCATTCAGGACGATATTCTGGACCACCTGGCTGATCTGACCTTCATCGGCTTTGCCTTTCCAGAGGCCGCTGTCCGATGCAATATTGAAAACGGTCCGCGATCCGCTCAAGGTAAAGTTTGCGGCATTCTCAATGACAGGGAGGAGATCGATCGTCTGGATGACCGGCTTGCCGCCTTTGGAGAAGGTCAGGAGCTGGCTCGTGAGCTTGACCGACATATGCAGGGCTTTTTCGGCCTGCTCGAGGGCATGCGTGCATTGCGACCTGTCGTCCACCGTCAGCTTGGCAAGGGAGATATACCCGAACACGCCCTGGAGCAGGTTGTTGAAATCGTGCGCAATGCCGCCGGCCAGGGTGCCGATGGCCTCGAGTTTCTGGGTTTTGATGAGTTCCGCCTCCAGCCGCTTGCGCTCGCTGATGTCGCGCGCGATACTCAGGATGACCGTTCTTCCCCGGTAGGACACGAGGCTGGAGCTGACTTCAACGGGCAGTTTCCTCCCGTCTTTTGTTGTGTGGACCGTCTCGAAAACCTGCAGTTTGTCACGCGCCATGCTGCCGGCAAGACTCTCGATTTGCTCGGGCTTTAAGTCCACGTCTATATCGGGAATTTTCATCGACAACAACTCGTCCCTCGTGTAACCCAAAACCGTCGCGGCCGCCGTATTCATATCCAGGATAGTCGTGTCAGGATCGATGACCCAGACCGTATCATTCATGCTGTTGATCAGTTCGCGGTATTTTTTCTCACTGTCGCGCAACGCGACCTCCGCGTGCTGTCTCCGCTCCTCGATGCTGATGGCTGCGGCGATGATCTTCAACAGCTCTTCATCGGCTGCTTCGGGCTCGACGTCCTTTTGGAAAACAACACACAACGAGCCGACGGCCTTGTCGTTCAGCAGCACGGCCTTTCCCATGTAGGTTTCAAGATTGTATCTGCGGACATTGGGATCGGACTGGAAATACGGTGTTCCCGGCAGGTTCCGGACAACGAGTACCTCCTCCGAACTTTTCTGAATGACGTCGTAGCAGATATGGCCGTCCGGCTTGTCAACGGGAACATAGTCCTGCGGCGCCCGCCACATGCCTTTTGAGCAGAGCATGCCTTCCTCAAGCCGGTTATAAAGCGCGCATGCGGCGCCCAGCAGCTCGCCGCACAGCCCGGTGAGACGGCCGATGTTTTCGACAGGATTGACGCCGAAGCTCAGAATGGTTTCGGTCAGCCGCTTCATTCGATTTTCATAGCGTTTCTGCGCGGTAATGTCGCGCGCCACCGCAAGCACGGTGCGTACACGGCCCGTATCGTCGATATCGGGTGTCAGGCGCCAGTTAAAGGTGCGCCGGCCGAAGGGGCCGTCGATGTCAATTTCGGTTTCATACGGCCGTGCGGTGATGAAGGGCTGACGGATGGCGTCTTCGCGGACAGCGCACAGAGGTTCAGGGTAGCCGAGGTCGCGGTAGGTCTTTCCGACGTATGCGGCGGCTGGAATGCTGGTGATGCTTGCGACATTTTCGGTGGTGAAGAGGAAGCGGCAATCGGCGTCGAACCGCATGATAATGTCCGGCAGGGCGGCGATCAGGGTGCGGTGATCTTCTTCACTCTTTCGAAGCGCTTCCTCTGCCCGCCGGCGCTCACCGATTTCCGCTTCGAGGCCTTCCTTTGCGCGAGCCAGTTCGCGCATGCGCTCCTGCACGAGCGTCTCAAGATGACCGCAGTCCCTCGTTGCGTCCTGCTTGTTTTGTTTTTGTTTCTCGCTCATAGCAGTTAAGGCTCAGGCAATCGCAGGCTCCATCTTTGTAGTTAACAGTGCACGGCAATCTTTCCGGCTGAGTCCTGGAGGCTGGTAACGCCGGAGAAAGCCTATATTTTGAAAGGAAATGCTTTTTTCGAGTATAGCATAGAGGCGTCAGATATACGCCCTATGAGGTCAAGAAATATCGTATATGTGCAACGGGAACCGCTGGGGATCAGCTGAAGAAATAAGGAAGTAAGCAGCTGCATTCTCCGATACAAGCACTTATTAATACACACGAAAATTCATAAGCGCGGTTAGCGTAAGGGGCCTTGCGCCTGCTTTCTGATAACAAAAATGTTCTGCTATCATATAATCAGGAAGTTACTTTAATGTACAGTTTTTTAACTAATGGACAGGTCATAATAACAATTAATGGTCTCGTAATTGTCTGGACACTTATCAATTTGTCATCCCCGAATGTTTCTATTGGGGATCTGGTTGAACAACGGATTCCCGATTAAAGCCTCGGGAATGACAAATATTTTCTATTTTGAGACCACTAATAACTCATGGTAGGAGGGCACAATATGTTTACACCTGTTCTGCTCTTCGTCATCGGAGTAACCCTTTCATTAGTATTGCTTTTATGGCTTTATGGTGAACGCTGGCGGCTGCTGCGGCCGTCAACCTGGAAAGCCATGAAAGAGTTCGGCCTGAAGCAAATACTCAATTTAAAAGCCCTTCACATGTATATTTACGGCCGCTGGACGAATCAGTACATAAAAACGCTGATTTACCGCGTCATGCCCCGGCTGAAGACAAAGGGCAGGCAATGGCTGTCAGACCACTATCATGCCAAGGTCCTTACTGAGGAACAGGCCAGGGCAATCATCACTGTTAAGAAGACCATCCCTCTGCGGGACCTTGAGCAGATCATTCCCTATCCCATGGCACGCGATCTTGTGCTCCAGGGGCCGCCTGAGGTGATCGCTTATGAATGCCCTTGCCGGCATTCACGTCCTCATTCGTGTCAGCCGACGCAGGTGTGCATGGTCATCGGCCAGCCGTTTGTTGATTTCATTCTGGAGCACAACCCTCAAAGCAGCCGCCGGCTGACGCAGTCCGAAGCGCTTGAATTGCTCGAGGCCGAACACAATCGCGGGCATGTGCATACTGCGTGGTTCAAAGATGCATGCCTTGATCGCTTCTACAACATCTGCAACTGCTGCAAATGCTGCTGCGGAGGCATTGAAGCCATGGTGAAGCACGGCATCCCGATGCTTGCGCCGTCCGGCTACATATCCGAGGTGAATAAAAACCTCTGTACCGCGTGCGGGGACTGCGTGGCTGCATGCCCGTTTAGTGCCATTTCCCTGGGAAAAGACGGCATACACCTGGATGAGCAAAAGTGCATGGGATGCGGCGTCTGCATAGAAGCATGTCAGACAAAGGCAAGGTCCCTGGTACGGGATGGACGGAAAGGCCGGCCGCTGGACGTGCGCTTTCTGGCAAAAAAGGCCGCCTGAAAAACCAGGAAAGGCGGGAAACTGCTCTCCCGATCATTTTGTGCCATCCGTTAAAATGTACTGTCAAGTGAAAGCAACTCCCTGATTATCTCACCCGCGAACGCCACATCGGCGGCGGCTTCATGCTACGCAGTCACAGCCTGGAGCCGCAATCCAAGCGCACGAACGACCTTGAGCACTGTTGAAAATTCCGGATTGCCTTCCGGCGACAGGGCTTTATACAGGCTTTCGCGGCCGAACGTATTTCCCGCATGACCGCAGCCACCAGGCTCCTTTGGGCTCTGAAAGGAGCTACAATATTGATAGAAGCAAAAAGGGAAGGAGGAAACAACCATGCCTACAGGTACAGTGAAATTACATCGAGTTCTCCGCGCCGTACCCGAGCGCGTTTACCGTGCGTTCATCGATGCCGATGCCATGGCCAAATGGCTGCCGCCCGACGGATTCACGGGAAAGGTCCACCACCTGGACCCGAAAAAGGGCGGGACATACCGGATGTCGTTCACCAACTTCACGAACGGCAAGAGTCATTCGTTCCACGGGGAATACCTCGAACTCGTTCCGAACGAGCGGCTGGTGTACACGGACACATTCGACGATCCGGCTCTCGCGGGCGATATACGGACAACGGTGCGGCTCAAGGAGGTCCCGGTCGGGACCGAGCTGGACATCGTGCAGGAAGGCATTCCCGCTGTAATCCCGGAGGATATGTGCTATCTCGGGTGGGAGGAATCGCTCACCCAACTCGCCAGGCTCGTTGAACCGGAGATTATCGAAGACGAAGAAATTGCCGCATAAAGAAGCGGAAGCGGCAAGGGATGGCCGAAAGCGGGACTAGAATCTGCAGATAGTGGAGCCCCCTCCGGCAGGAGCCGGGGGATTGCAAGTCGCGGGATTCAAAAATGGAAAAGGCCGCGGAGGATTATTTCTGCGGCCTTTTTTTTGGATACATAGAAGTCAAAAGGGTCAGGTCTTGCGGTTTGACTTTTACCGTTCCCCTCGAACGATCCTGCTGACGGATGAGTAATGAATCCTGAGATGCGCCGCAATTTCACTCTGACTATACAGATGTTTCTCGACGGCTTCGATGATCTTCGCATTCCGCTTCTTCTTATCCCTGGCGATCTTATGCGTGAATAGCTTTTCAAGCATCGGTCTATCCGCAAACCGTTGACTCCGCGGTATTTCCGGCACGCGCTCCTGCCTCCTCAGGTAGTCAACGAGTTTGTCTCCAAATGACTCCTCACCCAGGATCGCCTGGCCCCGTACTTCATGCCAGATGGACCTGCCGATGCCCCCTCGTACAAACTGCCGATACTCTGCCTCAGCCTTTCCCCGCTTCCCGCTGAACTGCGCGAGGACCCAATCGACGGTCAAACAGGGATGTATCCTTGCTCTTCCTGCAGTGGCACGGTAACTTGACCACGAATATTGATCAGGAGACTCCACCATTTTCGCCCGCACCGGGTTCAATACGACATACCGGCAGACCTCGAGCAGGTGACTGTCTTTCTGGATAAGAATAGAATGATACCGCCCCTGGAACAGATGACCCGTCCTGCCGTGGCGTTTGTTGAAGAGCTGCGTATAGACTCCGTTCATCTGACGCATGCCGAGCGATAGATTGCCGTCAGTGTTTCAACCAGGAAGTGGTAATGATTGGTCATCAGGCAATACGCATGACAGATCCAATTGTATTTCTTGTTAACGTGCCGGAGGGTGTTGAGAAAGTTCCGCCGGTCCTCGTCGTCCTTGAAAACGGGCTTCTTCTCATTGCCCCGGGAAGTGATGTGGTAAACTGCACCAGGGTACTCTATGCGGAGAGGTCTGGCCATGGCAAAGACTATCAGCATAATCTGATAATGTCAAGCCGCAAGACCTGACCCTTATAGGTGTTATTGGTCATCAGCGTTTGGTGACTGCAGGGCTTTTTGCGTCATAAAACCGCAGCAGCCTGTCCTTCCATT
>DATHDE010000245.1:0-13850 GCA_035490495.1 Nitrospirota bacterium | reverse complement strand
CTGGCTCGCTACTGCCATAAGCGCGTAGCCCGCATGCGCAATGCTCGAATACGCCAGCATGCGCTTTATGTTGCGCTGCGGCAGGGCCGCCAGATTCCCGACCGTCATCGTGACTGCGGACATCACAGCGATCATGAGCGGCCAATCTATTGTCGTGGCCGGCGCTGCTCCTGCACCGGAACCGAATACCGAGAACAGCACGCGCACCAATGCACCGAATCCCGCCGCCTTCGATCCCACGGAAAGAAAGGCGCTGAACGGAGTGGCCGCCCCTTCGTAAACGTCGGGGCTCCAGAGGTGAAAGGGAAATGCGGCGATTTTGAACCCCAGGCCTGCAAGGATGAAAGCGAACGCGATAAGCAGCATGGGTTTCGAAACCTCTCTGTGCGCCAGGATATCGCGGATCTGGACAAAATCGAGCGCACCGGTCAGTCCGTAGAGAAGTGAAAACCCGTAGATCATGACGCCCGAGGCAACCGCGCCGTAAAGCAGATATTTCACGGCTGCTTCAGTCGTCTTTTCATCTCGGTCCACAAAGCCCGTCAACAGGTACGACATGAAGCTCAGCATCTCCATGGCAAGGTACAGCATCAGGATCGTGTTTGCGCTCACGAGCAGCATCATGCCCAGCGTCATGGTCTGTGCCAGCACCACGTACTCCATGGAGTCGTAAAAGCGCTTCACTGTTTCACGCGCAGCAAGGGAAAAGACCAGAAACAGGATGGACGAGGCCAGGCAGAGGAGCTTGAACAGATGCGCAAGGCTGTCCTCCCTGAGAAGCCCCGAGAAAATATCCACGCTCTGCACGGCGTTATTGAAAGCGGAAAGCTCAAGGGCGGATGTCACCACGAGTCCGGCAATGCCGAGCGGATAAAACCGTAACGGCGTGTTCTGCTCCTGCTTCAGAAAAAAGCTCCCTGCGAGCAGCAGGATGATGAAGCCCGACAGAAACCCTTCAGGTGCGAAATGCGTGAGACTCGTGAGATTATCCATAAAAATCAATAATTCCTTTTGTCAGGATAACGGGATAAAATCTGATCGATGTTTGTTGCAAACCTCGATCGCCTTTTATCCGGTTTGTCCTGTCATCCCGTCAGTCTTTCCTCATCCCGCTGCAAGCACAAGTGCGTTGAGCGAGCTGAGTGTTGATTTCATCAGGTTCAGCACGGGATGCGGATAGACGCCGAGCACCACCACCAGTACGCCGAGCGGGGCCAGGCTTGCGATTTCGCGCGTGTTCATGTCCGGCAGCAGTGCGTATTTCTCGTTCAGTTTGCCGAGGAACATGCGCTGCAGGGTCCAGAGGCAGTAGGCTGCCGTGATGATGACCCCCGTTGCAGCGATTGCGGTGATGATCTGGTATTTCTTGAATGCTCCGAGCAGGACCAGCGCCTCGGAAATAAAGCTGTTCAGTCCCGGAAGGCCGAGGGCTGCGAAAAAAGCAAGGAACGTGACAAAGGCATAGTTCGGGACCACGTGCGCGATGCCGCCAAACCCCTCTATCTCGCGGTGATGGGCCCGGTCGTAGACCACCCCCACGAGCAGGAACAGCATGGCCGTCACGACGCCGTGGTTGAACATCTGGAGCACGGCGCCGTTCAGGCCCTCCGCCGTCATGCTCGCCATGCCGAGCATGACGTAACCCATGTGGCTGATGCTGGAATATGCCACAAGCTTCTTCAGGTCCTTCTGCGCCATGGCGCAGAGCGCCCCGTAGATGATATTCACCGTGCCGATCACCGCCATGAAGAGCGACAGCGAGAGCGTCACATCCGGCAGCAGGCTGTAGTTGATGCGCAGGATTCCGTAGGTGCCCATCTTGAGCAGGATGCCGGCCAGGATCACGCTGATCGCGGTCGGCGCTTCCACGTGCGCATCCGGCAGCCACGTATGGAACGGGAAAAGCGGGATTTTGATCGCAAATCCGATGAAGAGCGCCCACCACAGGACGGTCCGGTACCCGAGAACCTTGTTGTTCGCGGCAAGCTCCGTGAGGTCGAAGGTGTGCGGCGTCGAGATGAGGTAAGCATAGATCATCACGAGCAGCATCAGGACCGACCCCACGAGCGTGTATATGAAGAATTTGATTGCCGCGTACTCTTTCCGCGGACCGCCCCAGATGCCGATCAGGAAGTACATGGGGAGCAGCATCACTTCCCAGAAAATAAAGAACAGGAAAAAGTCGATCGCCACGAACACGCCCATCATGCCGGTTTCGAGCAGCAGGAACAGGAAGTGGTAGCCCTTTACACCCTTCTCGATGTTCCACGACGCAAGGATGCAGAGCGGACAGATAAGCGCGCACAACAGCACCATCGGCATGCTGAGCCCGTCCACGCCCACGAAATAGCTGATGTTGAAGTCCCCGATCCATGCGGTCTTCTCAACAAACTGCAGCCCCGTGCCGGAGGAAAACCCGGCAGCTGCTGTATTGAATTCGCTGGAGAGAACCACCGCAAGCAGCAGCGGCAGAGTCGTGAATGCGAGTGCGGTCCAGCGGATTGCTGCCTGCCTGTCCTTCGGGAGGATGAGAATGCCCGCTCCTCCGAGGAGCGGGAGGAATGTAATGAGTGTCAGGATATGATGATGAATAAAATCCGTCATAGGTTTAAACTCCTTCGTTATGGACCGACCTCTGCGAAAATGACGATAAAACTAAAAAGCCATTTTGCTATGGTCCACACGGATTGACGCGGATCGAAGGAAGCTGACGCTTTGATTTCTATCCGTGGGCACCCTGCCAGTCGTTGTCTTCGGTTCTGCCTTTCAACCCGCTATGCTGAAAATATTGTCAGTACGATTCCTACTGCCGCAGCGAGCACCAGCACCAGCACGAGGATGTACACCTGCACCCTGCCGGTCTGGACCTTCCGTACGTTCTCTCCGAGCGCAAGCGTCGAATCGGCTACCAGGTTCACAGCCCCATCCACGAATGTGTTGTCGAACCATCCTGCGATGCGCGCCTGCGTACGGAGAATGAGCCCGCTTGCGTTCACGGCAAGGTCGATAACGTATTTGTCAAAAAAGGCCAGTGCTTTCGATGCTGTCTTGGTTCCTGATACAAAGATGAATCCATATATTTCATCCACATAATATTTATTCACAACGAGCGCATATACATACTTCATTTTCGCTGTCAGCATCCCCGGCAATTCAGGCCTGCGAATGTAGAAAAGATACGCCGTGCCGATTCCCGCGCCGGCTGCTCCGACGGAGGCAGCCATGAGAACATACTCGAGAAGATTGTGCTCGTTGTGCGGTCCGTGATGGCCGAACAGGGGGCTGAGGTACGAGGCAAACCGGTCCGAACCGCCCAATGCTTCAGGCACGCCGGCAAGTCCCGCGACGAGCGAGAAGAACGCCAGAATGAGCAGCGGCACGGTGATTGCCGCGGGCGACTCGTGCACTGCGTGCTCATCCCGATGACCGTGCGTCTCGTGTTCGACTGCCGTGTCGTGATGAGCGCATGTGCCGCCCCTGCGCTCGCCGAAAAACGTGAGGAATGCAAGCCGCGACATATAGAACGCCGTGATGCCTGCGGTCAGGAAGCCCGCGAACCAGAGCACGGGATGGCCGTGCTCGCTGCTGAATGCCTGCCACAGGATTTCGTCCTTGCTGAAGAACCCGGAAAAAGGCGGGATGCCTGCGATTGCAGCAGTTGCGACGGCGAAGGTCGCGAAGGTGCGCGGCATGTGTTTGCGCAGTCCGCCCATGTTTCTGATGTCCTGTTCGTGGTGCATGCCGAGGATCACGCTGCCGGCGCCGAGGAACAAACAGGCTTTGAAGAATGCATGCGTCATGACATGGAAGAGCCCCGCGGAAAACGCTCCCACGCCCATGCCGAGGAACATATAACCAAGCTGGCTCACCGTGGAATAGGCGAGCACCTTTTTGATATCGTTCTGCACGCACCCCATGGTCGCGGCAAACAGCGCCGTCGCCGCGCCGATTACCGCGATGACCCCCAGTGCAATGCTGCTCATGGAGAAAAGGAAGTGAAGCCTGCCGATCATATACACGCCCGCGGTCACCATGGTCGCCGCGTGGATGAGCGCGCTCACCGGTGTCGGGCCTGCCATGGCATCCGGCAGCCAGACATAAAGCGGGATCTGGGCTGACTTGCCCGTGGCGCCCACGAACAGGCAGAGGCAGATGATGGTTACGACGCTGACGTTGAAGAGAGTTTTTCCGCCAAGCAGATGTGCGTGCTCCGCGAGGAACGGAAAGCTCAGGATCGACTTCACCTGACCGAATGGCCCCGCAGCCCCGGACAGGCACCAAAAGAGCAGGAACAGGCCGACGATGAATCCGAAGTCTCCAACGCGGTTCACAATGAACGCCTTGTTCGCGGCAGAGGCGTTCGCTTTTTCGTGGAACCAGAACCCGATGAGGAGGTAGGAGCAGAGCCCCACGCCTTCCCAGCCCACGAACATGAGCAGCGCGTTCTCTGCGAGTACAAGGACCAGCATGGAGAACACAAACAGGTTGAGATAGGCGAAATAGCGCGCATACCCCGGATCGCCCTTCATGTATCCGGTGGAATACACATGAATCAGAAAACCGATGCCCGTGATAATGAGCAGCATGACGGCGCTCAGCTGATCGAACAGGAACGCGACATCCGCCTTCAGATTTCCCACTGCAAGCCACGTATAGACGCTGTTCACCACGGTGTTGCCGCCGCTGTTCAGGACCGTAAAGAATGCTGCGAGCGAAAGCACGAACGACAGCAGCACAGCCCCGCTCGCCGTATACCCGACAAGTTTCTCCCCATAGCGCGCCTTCAGCCGGTTGCCAAGAAAGCCGCTTACAGCCGCGCCCAGGAGCGGGAAAAGAACGATCAGAAAGCCGTATGTCTGGATGAACGAGGTCATGTTTATGTACTGTGACGTTGAAATAAATTGTCATCCCGTTTGATGTCACCGTGCGCGAAGCAAAGGATCTGAGAAGATGTGGCTTGAACTATTCACGGGCATCACAAATCGTGCATGAACACTATCCGATCAAGGTCCTTCGGTCGTTTTATTCCTTCAGCATGACACGCTTCCCTTATAACTTCAGCGTCGTCAGATTATCCGCATCAATGTCCCGATACCGCTTATAAATCGCGAGCAGCAATGCAAGGGCAATGGCCGCTTCCGCGGCAGCCAGTACGATCACGAACAGGGACACCATCTGCCCCTCGAGGTTCCCCGCCGTCAGCCTGCTGAAGGCCGCGAAATTGAGCGCAGCCGAATTCAGGATCAGCTCGACACCCATAAAGATGCCGATGATGTTTCTTTTCGACACCACCGTCATAAGCCCCGCGAGAAACAGGATGAAGCTGATTCCCAGATAACTTGGTATGCCCGTCAGATCCATGCGATTTCCCACTCCGGACTGTTATTACTTCACCGATCTCCGCGCGATCACCAGGCTCCCGATGAGAACCGCGAGCAGCAGAACGGAAATAATCTCGAAGGGCATCAAGTACTTGGACATGAGCAGATCTCCGAGCCCGTTGATCGTGGTTGCAGGATACGCGCTGCTGCCGCTGTGCACCCAGACCGCGCTTTTAAGTGCGTAGCCAAACGAGCCAAGCAGGACAATTGCCGCGGCGGCGACAAGCGCCATTCTCCCTCCGGACATCATGTTCGTTTTCCGAATCGCGTCCACGTTCTTCGTGAGCAGGATCGCGAAGAGAAGCAGCACCGATACGCCCCCGATGTACACGACCACCTGCGTAATCGCCAGGAACTCCGCATCGAGAAAGAAGTACAGCCCCGACGTCCCGAGGAAAGTGAAGAACAGCGCAAATGCCGAATACAGGATGTTCCGCGAGAACACCACGACCAGGCACGGCACCGTGGTCAGCAGCGCGACGCACAGAAAGACTATGTTGTTCAGACCCGATGTCATAGCAGTGACCTATTCCTGATCATTAAGAGAATCCCTTAGACAGGATAACTTCCGATACGACCGTCGTCATCGATATTCTGTCAATCCTGTTGTCCTGTCAGGAGGTTTTCATCTTCTTCACGGCAAAATCACTTCTTCAACTTTGCAACGGGGACAGGGTCGAAAACATGCCGAACGCGAAGCTCGCTTATATCAAAACAGGCGCCTTCGAAACGTTTGGTCATGGCAAGCGCCTGTGACGGACATGCTTCGACGCACAAACCGCAGTACATGCATTTTGCCTGGTTCACATCGAATCGCGAGATCATCCTGACTTCCGCTGTTTTCTCCACGACAATCCTGATACAGTTGATCGGACATGCCCGCATACACTGCATGCACCCGATGCACTTATCCGAGAAGAGCTTTAAATAGCCCCGGTAGCGCTCGGAGACAATGTCATCCACGGTCTCCCCAGGGCCAAGGCGGTCGGGATACTCCACCGTGATCGCCGGTTCCTTCATCCAGTACCGGAGCGTAATCCTCATGCCCGCGAGTGTCGTCACGACCGCGTCCCGAATGTTCCTGAAATACTGTGCCACCGCGTTCATCGCTGCGCCATCCTCCAGAACATGCCGTTCCCGTCAAACACAAGCATCCATGCCGCAGTCATCACGAGGCATGCAAAGGAAAGAGGAATGAAATACTTCCAGCACATGGCCATCATCTGGTCGATCCTGAGGCGCGGCAGGGTCCAGCGCACCCAGATCGTGACCAGACAGAGCACAAAGGTCTTGGCAAAAAAAACGAGCACCATCACGAGCTGCCATCCAAGGGGGCTTTCATAGGGATGCATGCCGATGTTCCCGCCGCCCAGGAAGACCGCTGTGGCAAGCGACGCGGTTATGAAGATGCTCGCGAATTCTGCCGCGAAAAAGAGCGCAAACCGCATGCCCGAGTATTCCACATTGTATCCCGATACAAGCTCTGATTCGGCTTCCGGAAAGTCGAAAGGCGTCCTGTTCATTTCAGCAAGACTCGAGATGAAAAAGATAAAAAACGCAACTATCGTAAAGGGATTGTAGAACATAAACCACTGCCAGGGCCAAGGCCCCTGAGCCCGCACGATCTCCTGCAGGGAGAACGTCCCTGTGATCAGAATGACCGTGAGCAGCGAAAGAGCCGTCGGAATCTCGTAGCTGATGATCTGAGCAGCGGAGCGGATGCCGCCCAGGAGCGCCCACTTGTTGTTCGACGCCCACCCGGACATGAGGAAACCGACGACGAGAAGCGAACTCACGACGATGATGAAGATGAGCCCGATGTTCAGGTCCGCCACGATGAACGATCCGCCGAAGGGGATCACCATGGATGCGAGCACGGTGGAGGAGAACACGAGATACGGCGCAAGTTTGAAGAGCTTCTTGTCCACCGCATCCGGGATGATGTCCTCTTTGAGCAGCAGTTTAATCCCGTCAACCGGGAACTGCAGCAGCCCGTACGGCCCCACCCGGTTCGGCCCCACGCGGTTTTGGATGTCCGCGGAGATCTTGCGTTCGGCATACGTGAGCATTCCTGCGATCACGCTGATGATCGATATGACGGCGACACAGGGAACTGCATACGCCGCAATAATGATCGCCGTATCCGGCATGCCGTAGGCCGCGAGATGCGGTTGGAAGAGTTCGTATACTTTGCTGGCTGCGCTGTACATAAGTTTCTCGCAAGTAACCACGGGCGACTTCGTCGCACGCGACAAAGATAATTCAACATCACAACCTGCGTATCGGCAATTGCCCGGCTCCTTGCCGTTCTGCTTGCTATTCGTTCCGCATTTTATCTATCAATTTCAGGAGCAACAACATCGAGACTGCCGATGATCGCCACGAGGTCCGCGACCATCACGCCCTGACTGATATGCTCAATGATCGTCATCGCGGAGAACGATCCCGTCCTGATCTTGACCCGGAAGGGCTGTTTCCCGCCGTCACTGACGAGGTAGAAGCCCAACTCACCGCGGGGCGCTTCAGTCCTGACGTAGACCTCGCCGGCGGGAACGGTAAAGGGCTTCGGCAGTCTGGTTCTGATGTCACCCGATTTCGGCATCTTTCGCAGGGCTTCGCGGATGATTCTGCATGACTGCGTGACTTCCTCGATCCTGACCCAGTACCGGTCATAGGAATCACCGAGCGATCCGAATTTGCCCGTGCCCTTGGGAACGTCGAAGTTGAACCGGTTATACACGGAATAGGGCTCGTCTCTCCGCAGATCGAAATCCGCGCCCGACCCGCGCAGGTTCGGGCCGGACAGCGTAAAATCGTTCGCCGTCGCCGCGCTGATCACCCCCACGTTCGCCAGCCGGTTGATCAGTATTGTGTTGAACGAGATCATGTTGTTGAACTCGCCGATGAACTCGTACTCAAGGTGGTCCACGAAGGAAAGGCACTTCTCCGCGAATCCGTCGGGAGCATCCTGGGCCACGCCGCCGATGCGAACGTAATTGTGCGTGAGCCGGGCTCCACAGAGCATCTCCATGAGGTCGTTGTACCGCTCGCGCTCGCGCAGAGCGTGCACGAACGGCGTCACCGCGCCGAGATCGAGCAGAAGCGCCCCGAAGCCGATAAAGTGACTGCCGATGCGCGACAGCTCCGCTGCGATCACGCGCAGATACTCTGCGCGCTCCGGCACGGTGATATCCGCGAGCCGCTCTACTGCCACGGCGTACCCCAGGTTGCAGTTCACCGAAGCAACATAATCAACGCGGTCCGTATAGGGCATGAACGCCTGCCAGGGCAGCCGCTCGGCGATTTTCTCAATGCCCCGATGCAGGAACCCGATGTCCGGTGTTGCTTTCACCATCATCTCTCCATCCGTCTGGAGAATGAATCGGATCACGCCGTGCGTGCTCGGATGATGCGGCCCCATGTTTAAGACCATTTCCTGGGAGGAGTACTTAGACATGCGCCTCCCCTGCTGCGTCCACGTCGAGAAGATCGGCCCGTCCCGTTTCCATGCCGTTGTAGGAATGGGGGTACACGTAGTCCTTCCTGAGCGGATACCCCTCCCAGTCATCAGGCAGGAGCAGCCGTTTGAGGTTCGGGTGGCCGAGGAAACGGATACCGAACATGTCGAATGTTTCCCGCTCGTACCAATCGATCCCCCGGAACAAGGGTACCAGGGAATCGATCTCCGGATTTTCACGCTGAAGAAACGCTTTGACAGTAACCTTGCGCCGCAAAAAGCCGGAATAGAGGTTCACCATCACTGCAAGCGTATCTGTATAGTCCGCTCCCGACTGGTTCATGAGCGTGCTGAAACGAAAGCTGCTGTTGTTTTTGAGGATCGCCACAACCTCGGCAAAATGTTCACGGTCCGTTGTTATCATGACGTCGTCGTTTTTCATCTCGGCAACGGACAGCACCTTGCCGGCCAGGCGCTCCTGGATGAGAGTAATGAAATTGTGTAGTTCCATGGTTGCTTTTCCTAGTATCGAGAAGAACCCTGAAAAGGAATACCGCTGCCGTCTTTTCCGCGCTTTTCCTGTTCCGTTTTCCGCTGCTGCGAGGCCTCCTGTTTCAGGAAGAAGCGTTCCTTCTTTATCTTTTCCTGCACCTTGATGAGTGCTTCAGTAAGTGCCTCTGGCCTCGGCGGGCATCCCGGCAGGTATACATCAACGGGAATGATCTTATCTATGCCGCGCACCACGGAATAGCTCAAGTCGAACGGACCGCCGCAGTTCGCGCAGCTTCCCATGGCGATCACATATTTGGGTTCCGCCATCTGGTCATACAGCCTGCGCAGGCGCGGTGCCATCTTGAGCGTAACCGTGCCTGCAACAATCATGAGGTCCGACTGACGCGGCGTTGCCCGGAACAGGGACCCGAACCGGTCGATATCCGCGCGCGGCCCGCCGGTCTGCATAAGTTCGATGGAGCAGCACGCAAGCCCCATCAGCAGGTACCACAGGGAATTTGCACGCGCCAAGTTCACAGCAGTGTCCACGGTCGTCAGGATAAGATCCCGGTCCGGAGAGAGACGGTTGACAATATTGAAGCGATCAAGCATTTTTCCCCTCCTTCTGCTGTGCCTGTTCCGCGAGCCAGTCTTTGAGCCTCGTTACGTGGCCTTCGACGCGAAGTTGTTTGCGAACGCCGCGAAGCCATTCGAGATAACCATTCTTCCATGCGTATATCAATCCCATGAAGAGAACCCCGGCGAATACAAAAATATCAATAAAAGCAATGACACCGTTCCCGCCCAAAAGTGCGTCGCGGAACCGTACGATCACGGGAAACACCAAGACTACCTCGACATCGAAGATGATGAAGAGGATAGCGATCAAATAGAATCGGGCATTGAAATTGAGCCATCCCGAGCCAACCGGCTCCTCCCCGCACTCGTAGGTCGAGTTTTTCTCACGGCTTGGTCTCCGGGGCGCTACAATGCGCACCACAGCCATGTTCATAAAAACGAACAGAAGTCCCGCTGTAAAAAAAACGAAAATATTTCCGTATATATTCAGCATGATAGAACTCTTCCTGTGAACCGACCATCTTTATACAGGACGTTAATACTCCTGTCTTGTGCCGAAATAGTACCAAAACCGTCCTTTATGTGCAATTTGATTTTTTTAATATAAGAATAAAAGTTTTTTACTGTAAAACAGGCGTTTCGGTGTGATCGTGGCCGTCAGGAAAGAGAGGAGACAGTAATACAACCACCATGGATAATCATTTAGCTCCGCGATGGGCGCAGGGAAAAAACGCGGCTATTTTCGTTCTTCACGCTGCCCGGAGTTCTTTTTTTTGGGTGCATCCGGGTCCGCGTCGTCATCGTCTTCAAGCATTCGGTATTTCGGCCCTTCTGTATCGTCGTATTGTCCGCTTTTGACCGCCCAGATGAACAGCAGCCAGGCTGCGATGCCGACGAGCAGAGAAATGGTAATGAGCAAATACATGGTCGACATCAGCGCACCCTCGCACGCAGGGAATTGCCCACAACCGTGAGCGAACTGAGGGCCATGGCCCCTGCCGCCACGATCGGATGCAGAATACCCGCAACCGCAAGCGGGATCGCCACGGCGTTGTAGAAGAAGGCCCAGAACAGGTTCTGCTTAATCACGGAAAATGTTTTCTTGGCCAGCCTGATCGCCCGCGGCACAAGCGACAGATCGTTTCGCATGAGCACCATGTCCGCACTTTCCAGCGCAATGTCTGTGGCCCTGCCCATGGCAATGCCAACCTCGGCTTCGACGAGTGCCGGAGCGTCGTTGATCCCGTCGCCGATCATGATGCAGCGCTTTCCCTTGCCGCGCATGGATCTGATTTCTTCCGCCTTGTTGAGGGGCGATTGCTTTGCGCGGACTAAGTTGATCCCCACTGTCTTGGCCACAGCCTCAGCTGTGGCGAGTGAGTCTCCCGTCATCATGACGACTTCATTCCTCCTGCGTTTGAGTTCCGCAACGGCTTTCGCTGCCTCCTTCCGGGGCGGATCGGAAACGGCAAACATACCGGCAAGCTCGCCGCCATAGGACAAATATATCACTGTTGCTCCGTTCGCTTCGTGTTCGTTTGCGAACGCAGCGGCTTGTGCGTCGAGACACGCGCCTGTTCCTTCGCGCTCGATGAACTCCCTGCTGCCGATGTGAGCTGCTTTTCCGGCAATGATACCCCTCACGCCTTTTCCCGGAACGGCGGTGAACGATTGGACCTCGGCGTACGTGTACGTTCCTTGGGCCGCGTCAACGGCTTTGCCGATCGAGTGTTCGGAAAACCGCTCGAGCGATGCTGCAAGCCGAAGCGCTTCCCCATCCGCCCTGTTGACGCCGTGACAGGCGATCAGTGCCGGCCTTCCTTCGGTTATGGTACCGGTCTTGTCGAAGACGACCGTAGTAATGTTTTTTGTCCGTTCGATGACATCTCCACCCTTGATCAGGATTCCCTGCGATGCTCCGTAGGTCGTTCCGATGAGGATCGCGAGCGGCGTAGCAAGACCGAGGGCACAGGGGCAGGCGATAACCAGAACGGATACGGCGCTCATCACCGCAGTGGTCGCGGGAGCGCCGCGGAAGAGCCAGAAGCCAGCTGTTGCCAGGCTGAACAACAGCACCGTGGGGACGAACACAGCCACCACCCGGTCGGCAAGTGTTTGAACAGGCGCGCGCCTGCTCTGGGCGTCCTCCACAGCCCTGATGATGCGCGAAAGCACGGTGTCGCCCCCCGTCCGGGTGACTTTGAAGATAAACGTGCCGAACAGATTGACGGTTCCGCTGAAAACCTCAGCTCCGGCCTGCTTTCCCGCAGGCCGGGACTCGCCGGTGAGCATGGATTCGTCGAGCTCGGACCGGCCTTCCTGAACAACCCCGTCGAGCGGCAGCTTCTCGCCGGGCAGCACTTCGATAAGATCGCCGGGCCGCACCGATTCCACAGCCACCATTTTTCGTTCTGCCTGCGCTAACGTGCTGTCGGTCGAACCTTCGGAAAACAACTTTCTGGCCTGACGAGGTGCGAGCGAGATCAGACGCATGATAGCTTCTGAGGCTTTTCGCTTCGCCCCCGCTTCAATGAAACGGCCAAGCAGAATGAGCGTGATGATCATGACTGACGTATCGAAGTAGACCTCGCCTCCCACGCTCATCTGGTAGATGCTGTAGACATATGCAGAGCCCGCGCCCGCCGCGATAAGGAAATCCATATTGAATGTGGCGTTCCGAAGGCCGCGGACAGCCCCGGCCAGGAACGGCCAGCCAGAATAGAGGATCGCCGGTGTCGTCAGGACAAGAGAAATGACGCTGAAAATAGTCTTGACCTGCTTCTCCATGCCCTGGAAATACCCCGCATACAGCGCGACCGTGAAGACCATGAGCTGCATGGAAAGAAAGCCCGCGGTGCCGAAGCGAAGCAGCAGGTCCCGCGATTCCCTGCGCTGCGCCTCGTCGAAAGCGGAAGCCACGAACGGTTTGGGCGTATAACCGATGGAAGTGATACGGCTGAGGATCGTCTGCAGGCCGGCCTCGGCGGGGTTCCAGCGTATGCGCGCGCGGTGAGTCGCGTAATTGACCTGGGCGAAGGTGACGCCCTTGGTCTTCATAAGGATTTTCTCGTTCAACCAGACGCAGGACGCACACCGGATTCCGTCGAGCACAATGTCGGTTTCCAGGTCGCTTCCCGCCGGCCGTACGTTCGGCGCAAATGCTCCCACATCAACTGCGGTTGTTACGGAAGGTCCCGGCGCCCACTCCTTCCGGCGGCGGTAGAAATCGTCGAGCCCCTCGCTGTTAATGAGCTGATAAACGCCCTGGCAGCCGTGGCAGCAGAAGACTTTTGTCGAACCGCCCGATTCATCGTACACCGCCTCTCGTTCGGGGAATTCAAGAAGGCAGTGGTCACATTTCAGCATACAACCGTATTCCCCTCAGCACATAATAAAGTCCCATCGCGATTACCACCGCGCCCCCGGCGCGCTGCATTCCTGCGCGCAGGCGCGATCCGAAATAGGATACGGCAAAGCCGAACAGGGCTAGAGCGGGCACCGTGCCCGCTCCGAAAGAAAGCATAAGGAGGAATCCCGCAAGCGGCGCTCCCGTTCCCGCTGCGGCGATGAACGCCGTGTACGAGAAGCCGCAGGGGAGCAATCCCAGCACCAGGCCGAGTGGATAATAACGCGCGGCTGACTGCGATCTGAAGATCGGCTTTGCCGCTGCAAGCACATAACGGTTGTGCCGCTCAAGCCACGCGGCTCCCCTGGTCGCCCCCACGATGCCGAGCCCCATGATAATCATGACGATACCGGCAACGACCATGACACTGTTCTGGAGGCCGGCCAGCCTGCTTGCAACGTTCACAAAGGATCCGGCAATCCCCATGACTGCACCCACGGCGCTGTAGGTCGTTAACCGTCCTGCGTTGTATAAAATCTGGGAAATGATGCGCGGCACGGGTCCGGAATCGCTGCCGGTTGCGGTTGAGTGCAGG
>DATHDE010000244.1:0-5566 GCA_035490495.1 Nitrospirota bacterium | reverse complement strand
GCAGCCGGAGGAAATCGTCAAAATGGCAAAAGAAGGCCTGCTCCGGCTTGAACGGACCGGACTCGTCACGGTCAAGGTGAATCCCCTGCTGTTCGACTTTTTCATGAAGCACAAACCCGAGCTTTCCCGGGTCCATCCTGAAATAGCCTTTGACGCAGATCCGTCCGTGTCGCGCTTCGGCACCGTAGTTATGGGCCCGGTGGAAGACGTGGTTACCGATCTGGACGAACAGATGAAAAACATCATCAAGGATATGAGCGATCGGCTGGGGCATGAAGAAAAACACTAGTATGCCGGCTGAGCTCGTGCGCCGGGAGTGCACATGATAGTCGATCTTGCACCTTATATCAAAGCGGTCGCCGACGTAGATCCCCTGAAGGTTTACGGCAGGGTGGTCGAGATTACGGGCATCATTATCAAAGCCACGGGCGTGAAAGCGAGCATCGGCGAGTCGTGCCGCATCATTTCCGGCAGGAACGAGATGGAAGCTGAGGTGGTGGGCTTCCGGGACGGACAGGTCCTGCTCATGGCAGTCGGCGATCTTTCGGAAGTAAAGGCGGGCAGCAGGGTCCTTCCCGTCGGCCGGAAAGTGACCATCCGTGCTTCCGCGGACCTCATCGGCCGCGTGATCAACGACCGCGGCGAACCCATAGACGGCAAAGGACCAATCGGCGGCAGAGAGTATCCCCTGTACTCCCTCACGCCGCATCCGCTCAAACGGCGGCGCATCAAAGAGCCCATCGATCTCGGCATCCGCTCGATCAACGCACTCCTCACCTGCGGCAAAGGACAGCGCGTGGGCATCATGGCGGGTTCCGGCGTGGGCAAGAGCGTCCTGCTCGGCATGATGGCGCGCTACACTGCCGCCGCGGTGAACGTCATCGCGCTCATCGGCGAGCGCGGCCGCGAGGTGCGCGAGTTTATCGAAAAGGACCTCGGCGAGGAGGGCATTAAAAAATCGGTTATTGTTGTCTCAACGTCGGAGCAGCCGCCGCTCGCAAAGGTGCGCGGCGCTCTTGCGGCAACTGCGGTTGCAGAATATTTCCGCGACCGGGGAAGCGACGTGCTGCTGCTTATGGATTCGCTTACCCGCGTTGCCATGGCCCAGCGCGAGATCGGACTGGCAACAGGCGAACCGCCCACGTCCAAGGGTTATACGCCGTCCGTGTTCGCTCTCCTGCCGAAGCTGCTCGAACGCGTCGGCACGTCGGAGGGCAACGGCAGCATCACGGGCCTGTACACGGTGCTCGTGGAAGGCGATGACCTGACGGATCCTGTGGCTGATTCGGCCCGGGCCATTCTGGACGGACATATCGTCCTGTCGCGCGACCTCGCCATGGAAGGCCACTATCCGGCGATCGATGTGCTGCAGAGCATCAGCCGCCTCATGCCCGATATCGCGGACGACGGCCACCGGGAGCTGGCATCGCGGTTTATCGAGGCCATGGCGACCTATAAGAAAGTGGAAGATATGATCAACCTCGGTGCGTACAAGACAGGAACGAACCCCAAAGTTGATCAGGCCGTCGCGATGATCGACATGCTGAAGGGGTTTCTCAAACAGGGCATGCAGGAACGCCGCAATTTTACCGACAGCCTGCAGGGACTCCGGTCGCTTTTTGAGCAGCCGGGAGACAAGGCATGACGAAGAAGCAGAAGACGGTGGCAAAGATCCTCGAGCTCAAGGGATTCACCAAGGAGCAGCTCGAAGCGGAGGTCCGGAAGGCGAACATCAAGCTCCGGGACGAAGAAGAGCGCCTCATTGAGCTCGACCAGGAGTTCCAGGACCGGAGCGACGAGCTGGCCCGCAAGCAGGACAGCGGTGAAGTCGCCGTCCACGAAATGGATTTGTACTGTAATTTTTTCAAACACCTGGGCAAATTGATCGAACAGCAGCAGGCAATCGTGGCGATCCGTTCGCATGAACTCGACGGCCTGCAGCAGGCTATGGTCGCCGCCTACCGGGAACAGCGTCTCCTTGAAAAGCTGCAGGACAAGATACGGAACGAACAGATTCGGGGTGCAGGTCAGATCGAACAGAAGCAGGCGGACTATCAGTTTCTCACAAGAAAGGGCTTGAAATGAAGAACGGTACCTCCATCGTGCGGGACGGCAGGACGGCAGGGCGGACAAGGCAGATGCCGGCGATCGTCGCAATCTGCAGCTTCGTTTTTCTCTTCCTGGTCTGCACGACGGCAGCCCTTGCGCTGGATGATATGACCAAGTTTATCGAGTCCAAACGCATCGAGCTCAAAGAAAAAGAAGAACAGCTCAAGCGGGAGGAAGAACGCCTGAATGCCCTTCGCAAAGACGTTGATGAAAAGATCGCTGCATATAACAAGCTGCTTGCCAAAGTGGAGGCGACACTCAAGCAGGTGGATACTGCCAAGGGGGAAAAGCTCGAGAACGTTGTCAAGGCGTATGAAATCATGGGAGCTGAAGACGCAGCCGTTCGATTGTCCACGCTCGATGAACCTACCGCGCTTCAGATCCTTTCGCGCATGAAGAGCAAGAAGGCCGGCGCCGTCATCGCTGCCATGACCCCCCGCAAAGCAGCCGCACTCACGCGCCGGATGGCGAATCTCAAGGTAAAGGGCGGCTCGCTGTAGGCCGGAGGCGTGTCCCGAAGAAGCGTTGCACCGGGAAACTGCTGAATACACGTATGCATATCTGGACAACGCCGTATCTTAACAGCCTGCTCAAGTTATCGGAGCTCCCCGTTCGTCTCGTTTCCGATGAAAATATCAAGGATACGTTTCTCAAAGAAGCGCAGTCCGATGATATGGCCGTCATTCCCCTGGACGACCGGTATAAGGCGTTCCTTGATGCAGCGCGGGAGCGGCAAGGCGGCACTCCAGTTCTCTTCGTATCCTTCAAATCCGTCAACATCGACACCGACCTCCAGCGAAAAAACGTGCTCGTCCTCGATCTGAAGAAAACAGAAAACGCCCGCCTTGCCAGCATCGTACACTTTATCCTGTACACCGCCAGATATTATTTCTGCAGCAGGGGTTGTCAGCCGGAATTCAGGAACAATTTTGCCGATCACTCCGAAGACAGGCCGATTGAGGATGCTCCTGCAATGGGCGACTGCCTCGCGTATGTGAAAGAAAAAGAGATCCCTGTTCTCGCCGCCCTGCAGATATGCGAACACGGGGAGAAGGTGACCGCACGAGGCGCCTGCCTGATCAAGGAGACCGGGCTCGAAGGCATTGTTCTGCACCGGTTCCGCCAGCCGCTGCTTGTGCGCGCCATGAAAGACACTATGACGCTCCTGCTGCACTTCACCTACAAAGAGCAGGGGCTCGGCGCCGTGGTCCAGATACAAAAGATTTCTGGACCGGAAGTGCATATAAGCATGCCCACCCGGTTGTTCAGCGCTCGGGAAGTGAGACTCCAGCCGAATCGGACGAAGCCGGTCGTGTTGTATTTGCATATTCCGCTCGAACCGACGAGGAGCCTTCGCGTTGTCGATATCAGCACGCAGGGTGTCGGATTCATATGCAGCCGTGATCTGGCGGTCGGAAAGGTGTACGGACTGACACTCGTTTTGCCGGACCCTCAGGCGGTGGTCCTGACCACCGGAATACTGCGGTTCAAGAATGAGGAAGCCCACGACTTCCGCTATGGCATTGAAATACAGCCCCACCCGTGGGACCGGGAGACCATCGCTCAATATATCATGCGAAGGGAATCTGAAATTATCAGTTTCCTGAGAAATGACTGATAGGATGCAATTAAGGATTGTGGGTAATCGGTCTGCATGAAGGAAAAGTCTATTTCCGTTATCGTAAATGGTTAAACCGGGGATTCGAAACAGCATCAGTATACAGTGTACAAAAAACTCTCTCGGGAGAGGAAGGAAGCAGGGTCCGTGGCAGTTACCTGGGACGAGGAGCCGTGCATGGTATTCGGCTTGCCCGAAGGGCGATTGAGCTGAACGCCGTGGATTGCGTGCTTCCGCGCGCCGCAATTCCCGCGATAGTTATGCGGGAGGCGGGAGGAAGCAGTGCAGGACATGCACGGCTTACGGCTGCTGGCTGACCGCTGCCGCCGCGCCCGCCTGGGCAGATTCAAGCAGGACGGGGATGCGCACCGTGAACGTCGTACCCTTGCCGGTTTCGCTTTGCACGGTTATTGCGCCGTTGTGTTTTTTCACGACATCGTAGGCAATGGAAAGACCGAGCCCCGTGCCTTTGCCCGCCTCCTTCATCGTGGAGAACAGCTCGAAGATTTCATTCATCTTGTCGGCAGGAATGCCGATGCCCGTATCCGACACGGAAACAAAGATGTCGCCGTCCTTGGCCCAGGTTTTCACGATGATCTCGCCGTGCTGCTCGATGGCCTGGGCTGCGTTCATGAGAAGGTTCATGAACACCTGATTCAGCTGGCCGAGGTTGCAGAGGGTCTTGGGCAGTGTGCCGTACTCCTTCCTGACGTCGGCTTTGAACATGAGCTCGTTTCCCGCGACGGCGATGGTGCTTTCCATGCCTGCATTGATGTCGGCCATGGCGATCTCCGCCTCGTCGATGCGCGAGAAATTCCTGAGGTCCTGGACGATTTTCCTGACGCGCTCGGCTCCGTCGAGGCACTCCTTGATCAGATTGCCGAGGTCCATGAGCACGTAATCGATCTTGAGTTCCTTTCGTTTTGCAGCCGCCTCAATGAGCTCGGGCGTTTCCAGCACCGCGACGGTATCCAGCGCGTGCGACTGGACATCGAGGAACGCTGTCAGTTTATCCGCATATTTCCGGAGCGAGCCAAGGTTGTCGATGACAGAACCCATGGGGTTGATGATCTCATGTGCCATACCGGCAGCAAGCTGTCCGATGGAGGCCATCTTTTCCTGCTGCAGAATGCGGGACCGCGCAGCTTTGAATTCCGCGTAGGCACGTTGCAGCTCTTTCGATTTCATATCGAGCAGGTGCATCATGTTGTTGAAATGCTCTCCGATCAAGTGGACGCGGTCCCCGGTTGCGGACGTAAATACGGGGCAGTCCGTGCAGTCGGGAAAATCGGTCTGGTAATGGCAGCGCGAAGGGCCGCTGCTGTAGGTTCCTATCTTCTGCCAGCACCGGCAGGGTTCTCTTTTGAAGCACGCGCATGGTTCGTTCGTGCAGTTCATAACCTCCCAGCAGGCACGCAGGTTTGGATTGGCATAGCGGATGCTCGTATCCTGACCGAGACTCACCTGCTGGATATAAAAGGAGATTTCCTCGAGTGCCTCGTTGAGAGCTTCGCGCTCAGTTTCGAACCCCGCGTTTGTGAGCCGTATAGATTCATTGGCCGCATCGAGATCACGCCTTGTGGCTATTGCGGCGCGCCGGAAATCCAGTTCCCGCCGGTTTCGCTCGTCGATTTCCTTTGCCAGCTGCCGCGATGACGACCGGAGCTGCTTGTTTACGCCGGCCACATACAATATGGCTGCAATAAGAAAAAGAAGGGCTGCCAGAGCAGCAACAAGACCGTACCGGTATGTATATACTATCTCGCGCAAGGTCATGGATCCGTATTTCTCATAGGGACCAATCTTAAGCTCCTTCATCAAGGCATGCACGGGACCGTA
>DATHDE010000243.1:0-8970 GCA_035490495.1 Nitrospirota bacterium | reverse complement strand
ACGCTTATTACTTCAACTGCCACCGTATGATGAGGAGGTATGTGACGGAAGCCTACATAAGATGATGAGGCTATTATGTCTGAAGAGTCTTGAGAGATTTATCGTGGCGGGGAACACGTTGTGTTCCGGAAGAGATCGTCTTCGTACACTGCCTTGCTTTCTGCCGCGCCAGAAAAGCTTCAAATCGTACAATCGTTGCGATCGATGCATCTCTACTCAGTACCGGGTCAATAATCTCTTCAGGCTTGTTTGTCGCTTCACGCTCTAAAGGCTCTCCACATCCTGCGTTACCCGGATCACTTCCTCAAGCGTTGTGACTCCGGCGGCTGCGTTTATCATGCCTTCCTCGCGAAGTGTCCTGAAGCCTGCGCGGCCGGCCGCGCCCCGGAGGACCGAGCTTGCCGCCTTTCCCACGATGAGCGATCGCAATTCCTCGTTCATTTCCATGAATTCATACAACCCGACGCGCCCGAGGTAGCCCGTCCTTCGGCAGGCGGGACACCCTTCACCGCGGAACAATTCGCCTGCAGCGCTGCCGCCGACCGTTGCAATGAGTTCCGCCGGCGCGTCATAAGGTTTCTTGCAACCATCGCAGATTTTCCTCACGAGTCGCTGCGCCATGATGCCGATCGTGGATGAAGCGATCAGAAACGGTTCGATGCCCATGTCTATGAGGCGCGTCGCTGCTCCGGCAGCATCGTTCGTGTGCAGCGTCGCAAGCACCAGATGTCCTGTAAGCGCGGCCTGAATTGCGATCTCCGCCGTTTCTCGGTCCCGGATCTCACCGACCATGATCACATCGGGGTCCTGCCGCAGAATCGAACGAAGACCGCTCGCGAATGTTGTTCCCGCCTTGGGGTTTACCTGCATCTGGTTGACGCCCACGATCTGATATTCCACTGGGTCTTCTATTGTTATAATGTTGTTTATCTTGCGGTCGACGGCGTTGATGCTCGCATACAGCGTGGTCGTCTTGCCGCTTCCCGTCGGACCGGTCACCAGGATCATGCCGTACGGCCGTTTAATGAGGCGCCGGTACCGTTCCAGTATCTGCGGCGAAGTGATCAGACCTTCCAGATTCAGGATGATCTGGGACCGGTTCAGGATTCGCATGACCACGGTCTCTCCCTGGATCACCGGCAGCGTGGATACACGGATGTCAACAGTGACCTCCCCTTCCATGCGGAGCGCCTTTCGTTCGTGAAAAACAGCCGTGACCACGGGGCCGGCATCAGTATGTGACACCTTTGCCTGGAATCTTCCGTCCTGAGGCAGCCTTTTTTCCGCGATATCCATGTTCCCCATGATCTTGATGCGCGACACAATGGATGCGTGCATCTCGCGCGGGAGCCGTCGCACTTCGCTCAGCACCCCGTCGATACGGTAGCGCACCTTGATATGATCTCCCGCCGGATCAATGTGAATATCGCTCGCACGCTCCAGAATAGCCTGTGCGATAAGCATGCTCACGAGTTTGACGACAGGTGCATCCTCGGTCCCTGCGCCGGCCGCTTCCTCCGGAACGGCCGGCCCCCGTTCGGTTACGAAATCCTTCGCAGCGGCATCAATTCTCTGGCTCATGGCATAATAGCGATCAATTGCCTTCTTGATGTCCGTGCTTGTGGCAACGACCTGCCTGACCTCCATTCCCGCCGCCCGCCTGATATCATCGATCCCGAATATATTGAGGGGGTCCGCCATGGCCACAACGAGGGCTGACTTCTCCTTGAACAGCGGCATAACGGTAAGTCGCCGTGCCAGTTCGCCCGAAACCAGACGCACACTCTCTGCGTCGATAAGTTGTTTCTCTATCTCGATGAAAGGAATCTGGAGCTGGCGGCCGAGAAACGTGGCGATGGTATGCTCGCTGATGAATCCGAGGTCGACCAGAATCTCTCCGAGTTTGCCCCCCCGCTTTTTCTGTTCATCGAGAGCGCGCTTCAGCTGCTCTTCTTTAATCAGATTGCCGGCCACGAGCATTTCGCCGAGCATCTTCCGTTTTATGTCCGTCAAAGCCATGGCATTCTCCTCAGGGAAATAGACGGTCAGTCCGAATTACGACGCCCTCAGCCCGATTATAACAAAATACGCGAATGTGCGTCACAATATTTTCGTTTTTTGCTAAAGATAAACGCGATTTATCCGATAAGAAACCCGGGCATTGTCTGGTCAGGCCTACGTCAGGCCTTTCATGCGCCGGCGCAGACAGGAGAATACCATGCCGTTTCTAAAAAACGGGACCGCAATCGCAGGCCAACGGGAAGATAAAGTGATTTCCGGTGAAGACAGACTGCGCGGGGTCATCGACGCACATCCGGACGGGATCATGCTTCTGGGTGTGGACGGTGCGGTTGTGAGGGCAAATCCCGCAGCTCTCGACCTGATTGCAGCGGTCCTGCCTGCAAAGGCCGACGTTACCCTGCTCGACCTGGCTGATCCCGAATTCCGTGCTGCACTCCGCATCTACATGGAGGATGCGCTCTCGGGGGGCGTCGAAGCACTGGAATTCGACCTGACCGGCGGCAAGGGCGAGAAACGCCGCATTGAAGTCCGCCTGCTTGCTCACCGCGACGAGCCCGCCGCCCTGCTCGCGATTTGCCGCGACGTGTCCGAGCAGCGGCGCATGGAGGCGCAATTGCGCCATGTGCAGAAAATGGAAGCCATCGGCACGCTTTCAGGCGGCATCGCCCACGACATCAACAACATATTGACCGCTATCATCGGATATGCAAATGTACTCAAGCTGAAGCTGAATCAGGACAACCAGCTTCGCGCTTATGTCGAACAGATCCTTGCTTCATCCGAGCGGGCCACATCATTCACGCAGAGTCTGCTTGCCTTCAGCCGGAAAACCGCTATTTCGCTGAAACCGGTCGAGATCAATGAAATGCTCCGGCAGTCTGAAAGCATGTTGCGCGGCCTTCTCATCCAGGGGATCGACCTGACGCTGTCCCTGACGGAGGCAAACACCACGGTTGTCGCAGACATAGGACAGCTCGAACAGCTTCTGATCAACCTCATTTCCAACGCATGCGATGCCATGCCGGACGGCGGCTCGATCACGATTACGACGGGGATCAGGGAACTCGGTGACGAATTCATCCACACCTATGGATTCGGCAAAGCGGGATCCTACCTGGTCATTTCGGTGTCCGATTCCGGAACCGGCATGGACGAAAGAACCCGGCAGCGCATATTCGAGCCGTTCTTTACGACCAAAGAAATCGGCAGAGGAACCGGCCTGGGACTTGCGATCGCATACGGCGTCGTCAAACAGCACCATGGATACATCATCTGCTTCAGCGAACAGGGACGCGGCACGACGTTCGACATTTACCTGCCTTCCGCAAAAATGATATCGCGCGCAGCAGACTCAAATCGGTCTCTGATTCCCGCCGGCGGCAGCGAAACGATACTGTTGGCCGAGGCTGATCCGGAAGTGCGTACGGTGATGTCGGCGTATTTAAGAGACTTCGGCTATACGTTGCTCGACGTTGATAACGGCGAAGATGCGGTCCGCCTGTTCCAAGAGAACCGTGACCGGATACATCTCCTGCTGTTGGATCTCGCCATGCCGAAAAAAGACGGAAAAGAAACATGCGACGCCATCCGAGGCCTTTCACCGGGCATCAAGGTGCTGTTCATCAGCGGATTCAGCGTACCTGAGTCACGGCAGAAAGCCGCGACCGTGGACTGTATCCTCAAGCCGGTCTCACCGGAAACACTGCTCACCAAGGTAAGAGAGGTCCTTGACAGATGATCGAAAAAGGCAACAGCACGCTCCTGATCGTCGATGACGACCCCTATGTTCTGGAATCAATTTCCACGCTCCTGCGGGAATACGGCTACCAGGTCTATACCAGTCAGGTTGCGGTGGATGCGTTCAAGCTCGTGCAGAAAGTCTCCGTTGATGTCGTTTTGACGGACATCAAGATGCCGCAGGTCACCGGCATTGAACTGCTTCAGAACATTCACTCCTACAATCAGCTGATACCTGTCATTCTCATGACGGCGTTTGCGGAGCTGGACATGGCGGTCGACGCAATCAAACGCGGCGCCTTCGATTTCATCACAAAACCGTACAATCCCGATTATCTTCTCCATTCCGTCGAAAAAGCCGTCAAATACACGCGTTTCGTCCAGATGGAAAAGAACTATAAATCCATGCTCGAAGACACGGTCAGGCTCAGGACACAGGAGCTCGCGAATGCGCTTGTCATGGTCAAGAACATGAGCACGGAAATCATCCAGCGCCTGACAGCCGTTGCTGAATACCGGGACACGGATACGGGATCTCATATCGCGCGGATCGGGCGGTATTCGAGCAAGCTCGCGGAGGCCATGCATCTTTCCCCTGAATTCATCGAGACACTGACGTTCGCCAGCCCCATGCATGATCTCGGGAAAATCGGCATTCCCGACAGCATCCTGCTCAAACCGGGATCTTTGAAGCAGGATGAGTTCGAAACCATGAAAACACACACGACCATCGGCGAGAAAATGCTGGCCGGTTCGACCTACCCCGGCATCAAGATGGCCGCCACCGTGGCGTTGACCCACCATGAGCGGTGGGACGGCAGCGGCTACCCGCACGGACTGCGGGGTGAAAACATCCCCCTGGAAGGCCGCATCGTCATGCTTGTTGACCAGTACGATGCTCTTCGCAGCAGACGGCCCTACAAGCCCGCGTTCGACCACGATCAGACCGTCAAAATCATAACCGAAGGGGACGGCAGGACCCTGCCGGAGCATTTCGACCCGGCGCTGCTCGACCTGTTCAAACGAATCTCCCCTGAGTTCAATTGCATTTTCAACTCCTGTCAGGATTGACGCTCCCTCGGCGCTGCCGGTGCCATGATCGCTTGCAATCAGCTGCGATTTATATTATAGTCACTCATGCGCTCAAAAATCAAAACAGCGGCTGAGCTCCGCCCCCTGCTCGCGATTCTTCGCGGCACGGGGAAGAAGATCGTCTTTACGAATGGTTGCTTCGATATCATTCATACCGGCCATACCCGGTATCTGGCAAAGGCGAAATCACTGGGCGATGTTCTTGTCGTTGCGGTGAACAGCGATTCCTCCGTGAGCCTGATCAAGGGAGATAAACGCCCCATCAATCCGGAGAATGATCGCATGGAGGCGCTCTCCGCCCTGGAATCGGTGGACTTTGTGACCCTGTTCGCCGAACCCGATCCCTACAACATCATCGCGCAGCTGCAGCCCGATGTCCTGGTCAAGGGCGGCGACTGGCCTGTCGAGAAAATAATAGGGAGGGACATTGTCGAAGCGCGCGGGGGACGTGTCGTCAATCTGCCATATATCGAAGGACAATCGACAACAGGCATTATCGATAAGATTCTGCGGACCTACGGTTGCGAGGGTACAGAGGGAGGGTGATCAGGACATTCGTCAATCGGCGGGCAGGGCGTTTACTTCCTCCCTTTCCGGCCGGCGCGCCTTCTCGTTTTTCTTCCTTCTATTTCATACAGGGCGGCATCGTCAAAACCGAAATAGTGGCCGATCTCATGGGCCACGGTGTCCATAATGATTTCTTCGATCTCCTCACGCGTCGCCGCGACGCTTTCTATCGGCCGCTGGTAGATCACGATGCGGTCCGGAAGCGCGTTTCCATAGTTCCATTCACGCTCCGTGAGCGGTACGCCCTGATACAGTCCAAAAAGCGTTCCTGAACTGATGCCCATGTCTTCAAGCAGCTCGGCAGAGGGCTCCTCTTCCACCTCCACCACGACGTTGTGCAGCTTATCCCTGAACTTCTTCGGCAGCCGTTCCAGGGCTTCATTCACAAATTGTTCAAATGTTGCGCGATCCATAGTCACCGTTTCAAAACGAAAAGGGAGCCGTACCTTCGCCGGCTCCCCCGCTTCTGCCACACCTGTCTTATTTCCGTATGCTGTAAAATACTTCCCGCCCGTGGAAGACCGCGGCATCGCCCAGCTCCTCTTCGATACGAATGAGCTGGTTGTACTTGGCGATGCGGTCCGTGCGCGACAGGGACCCCGTCTTGATCTGGCCCGCATTCGTGGCAACAGCCAGATCGGCAATGGTCGCATCCTCGCTTTCGCCCGAGCGGTGCGAGACAACCGCCGTGTACCCGGCACGTTTCGCCATTTCGATGGCCTCCAGCGTCTCCGTGAGCGTCCCGATCTGGTTGAGCTTGATAAGAATGGAATTACCGATGCCTTCGCTGATTCCCCTTTTGAAGATCGCTGTGTTCGTAACGAATATATCATCGCCCACGAGCTGCACCCGGTTCCCCAGGCGGTCCGTCAGCAGTTTCCAGCCTTTCCAGTCCTTTTCCGACATGCCGTCCTCAATCGTGATGATGGGATAGCGCTTGATCCATTCCTCATAAAAGGCCACCATTTCGTCGGAGGATTTTTTCTTCCCTTCACCCTTGAGGTCGTACACGCCGTTTTCAAAAAATTCGCTCGATGCCGCATCGATGCCCAGGAATATGTCACTGCCCGGCTTGTACCCGGCCTTCTCGATCGCTTCGAGTATGACCTGCACCGCTTCTTCATTCGATTTGAGATTCGGCGCGAATCCTCCTTCATCGCCGACGGCGGTATTATAGCCTTTTTTCTTCAGCACGGATCTGAGGTTGTGGAAGACTTCGGCACCGATGCGGATCGCCTCGGTGCAGGACGGCGCGCCTGCCGGAATGATCATGAATTCCTGAATGTCCACGTTGTTGTCGGCATGCGCCCCGCCGTTCAGCACATTCATCATGGGCACGGGCAGCTCCCGCGCATTCGGACCGCCGAGATAGTGATACAGCGGCAATCCGGCCTCTTCAGCCGCGGCCTTCGCAACAGCAAGGGAAACGGCAAGCATGGCGTTTGCCCCGAGCTTTCCTTTGTTCTCCGTTCCGTCCATCTCGATCATGGAACGATCGATGGATGTCTGTTCGGTAGCATCCATCCCCATGATGGCGGGCCCGATGACTTCAACCACGTTGTTCACGGCCTGTTGAACTCCTTTTCCGAGATAGCGTGCGCCGCCGTCGCGCAGCTCGAGCGCTTCCCGCTCTCCTGTGGATGCGCCGCTCGGTACGATGGCCCTGCCCATCACGCCGCTTTCGAGGATAACGTCGGCCTCCACGGTCGGATTTCCCCGCGAGTCCAGTACTTCACGTGCGTAGACGTCTATAATCTCACTCATCGTTCCCCCTTGTGCAAATCCCGAACGCGCTCACGCTGCTTCTTTTCAGCAAGCGTCATATCCGCGTAATATTTTCCCTCATAAACCCTATGCCGCGGATACCATGAGATTCTTCTATTCTCGTTTTTATCCGTGTGAATCCGCGTCAATGTCTTGTATCTTTGGTTATGGATTGAAGGCCGTACTATGACGTCCCCAGGATGAATTTCCTGCCTGCTTCGACAAGTTTATCTATGATGCCTGCAGACGATGATTCTACATATAACCGCACAACCGGTTCTGTGCCGGAGGCACGCATCAGCACCCAGCTGTCGTCTTCGAGCATATATTTGGTTCCGTCGGCCGTTGTTTTCTTTCCCTTGACGCGCAGCCCTCCCAGTTCGCTGATCGGCATGCTCAGCCGATCCGCCACTGACTTCCTGTTCTGCTCCGTGAGGTGGATATTGACACGCTCGTTCAGGATGACACCTGTTTCCTTATACAGGCGTTTGAGCAGTTCCTTGATGGTTTTGCGCTCAACAGCCGCCATTTCCGCCACGAGAAGGCATGCGATGATGCCGTCCTTTTCCGGTACGTGGTCCTTGATTGTGAGGCCCGCGCTTTCCTCGCCGCCGAAAATAATCTTACCCTGCACCAGCAGATCGCCGATGTATTTGAACCCCACGCCCGTTTCATAGACCTCGATGCCGTTCTTCTTTGCAACGGCGTCAATGAGATGCGAAGTGGCTATGGACCTGGCAGCACCGCCTTTCCAGCCGCGGGAGCGGCAGAGGTAATCGAGCACCAGGGCAAGCACCTGGTTCGGATTGACATACGAGCCGTCCGCGTCGAGAATGCCGAATCGGTCTGCGTCGCCGTCGACCGCCAGGCCGATGTCGAATTTGCCCTTTTTCATGAGAGCGGCGAGTTCCCCGAGATTTTCCTCGGACGGCTCCGGCGAGCGGCCGCCGAACATCGTATCGCGGTTGCAATGGATGGCCGTTATGGTGCAGCCAGCCTCCCGAAGCGCTGTATCGAGATAGTCCCTGCCGGTGCCGTACAGCAGGTCCACAGCGACCTTGAGCTTTGCTTTTCTGATGGCGTCGAAATCCGTCTTCTTCCTGAGGTCTTCGAGATAGACTTTGCGCAGATCCAGCTCTTCCGACAAGCCTTTGCTGCGTGCATCTGCGATCGAGAGCAGCGGGATACTGTTTTTTTCGAGGAGGGCGTTCGCCCGGTTTTCGATGTCCTTGGTGGTTTCGGGAAGGGCGGGCCCGCCCCACGCAGGAGAAAATTTCAGGCCGTTATACTGCGGCGGGTTGTGGCTTGCGGTAAAGTTGATGCCCCCCGCCGCCTTCCTCCGGATGATCTCAAAGGATACGGCGGGTGTCGGGACGTCGCGGTTGGAATGAAACGTGTGAATGTCGTTGGCAGCAAGGACGCGCACAGCTTCTTCCGCAAAGCGCTCTGACATAAAGCGGGTGTCGTATCCGACGACGACGCCCTTGTCTTTCAGCCCCTGTGCGGTCAAATGGTCGGCGATGGCCTGCGTGACGACTCGAAGACGGGCAACAGTAAAATCGTCGGCTATGACGCCGCGCCAACCTGAAGTCCCGAATTTGATCTTCTCCATCGCCATAATTTATCAAAATCTAGCATAAAGCGGTCGCCTTTGCAACTTAAAAGCAAACGCACGCTCATGCGTCCGTGCGGGCCGTATCACCACCCGCTGTTGTCGATGCGTATGATTTCCGCTGTCGGCACGTTGCCCAGTTCCAGCAGTGCGACGGAATTGTACGGCGCATACTG
>DATHDE010000242.1:0-15437 GCA_035490495.1 Nitrospirota bacterium | reverse complement strand
CACGCTGGCACTCGGGACAGCGGTTGCCGCCATCGACGCGAAGCAGAAGACACTGAAAACAGCCGAAGGCGCATCGTACGGCTTCGGCGAGCTGCTTCTCGCAACCGGCGGCGCACCCCGGCGGCTGTCCATTCCCGGCGGAGACCTCGAGGGCATCACGTATTTTCGGACCCTGGACGATTATCTGAAGCTGCGCAAACAATCGGATGAAGGAGGAAAAGCCGCGCTTGTGGTCGGCGGAGGGTTCATCGGCTCTGAACTGGCTGCTGCAATGCACACGCGGGGCGTTGCCGTTACCATGGTCTTTCCGGAAGCGTATCTCGTAAGCCGGATTTTCCCGTCATCGCTGGGCTCGGCAATCCAGGAGCGCTACCGCGCGCGCGGGATAACGGTTCTGAACAATGATGCGCCTGTTGCCTTTGAAAAAAGGGGAGCCCGTTACGTAACACGGACCAAAAGCGGGAAAACGATCGAAACGGACATGGTTGTCGCGGGCATCGGCATCGCACCTTCGCTCGATCTCGCCAGAAGGGCCGGTCTTCAGACAGCTGACGGCATCATCGTGGACGAGCATCTGCAGACGTCGCTGCCGGATATTTCTGCAGCGGGTGACAACGCATTCTTCCCCTACAACGCCCTCGGCAAGCAGATGCGCATTGAACACTGGGACAATGCAGTCAACCAGGGGAAATGGGCGGGACGAAACATGGCCGGCGATGGCCGGCCCTATGACTATATGCCATACTTCTTTTCCGATCTGTTCGAATTCGGCTTTGAGGCCGTGGGCGAAGTTGATGCGCGGCTCGACACCTTCGCGGACTGGAAAAAGGAGAACGACACGGGCGTGATCTACTATCTGAAAAACGGCGTCGTACGCGGCGCCATGATGTGTAATGTTTGGGACAAGGTGCCGGCTGCGCGGGATATGATCCGGTCGAACGAAAAAGTGACGAAAGAAAGTCTTCGCGGAAGGATTTATTAATGGTCTCAAAATAAATAGCCGTCATTCCCGAGGCTTTCATCGGGAATCTGGTATTAAACTTGTCCTCGAATGTTGTTATCGGGGAACCATATCACCGATAGAAGCATTCTGGGATGACTACTTGATATATGTACAGACTATTTTGAGACCGTTAATAATTGGTCGTCTCCGCGCTTCTGCAGGAGCGGGTCGTTAATTAAGGAGCTTGTATGAAACTGACCGAACAAAAAGCTCAACCTGTGTTAAAAGGCGCTACGGCTTTTCCGGATGACCGGGTGAAGGAACTCATGTCTGAAATCCCGTTGTGGTCCCGGGAAGAAAACATGATCACCCGGGAGTTCCGGTTTCGCGATTTCCGCGAAGCCATGGACTTCACGAACCGCGTCGCAGCCCTTGCAAATGAGGAAGACCACCATCCGGACATCACGATCTCCTACAACAAGGTCCGGGTAACGCTCACGACGCACAAGGTCCACGGCCTTACGCTGAACGATTTTATTGTAGCAGCGAAAATAGACGCTCTGACAGACAGCCGCGGATGAGGGAACGAGGCATGACAAGCCAGGGCGCAGGAAATCAGGAGCCCGCCTCCCGCATGAAGGGCAGGGTAGCACTGATTACGGGCGCACACAAGCGCATCGGACGCGCGATCGCGCTGGCGCTTGCCGAAGAAGGTGTGAGCATAGCGGCCCATAGCCGCGCTCCTCTGCGAGTTGAGGAAGAAACCGTGTGCAGGGAAATAACGGCGAACGAGGTGAAATGCTGGAATATTGCCGCCGATCTTGAAAAACCCGATGAGTATTACACGCTCATTGCCCGCACGATCGAACTCTGCGGAAGGCTCGACTTTCTGGTGAACAGCGCGTCGATCTTCCTGTCGGGCACCCTGAAGACCATCGGCTTGAGCGATGTGGTGCGGCATGCGCACGTGAATGCGTGGGCGCCGTTCGTGCTCAGCCGTGATTTCGCCCGTCTCGCGGGCCGCGGGGCGATTGTGAACCTGCTCGACACGAATATCACGGGTTTTGACGACGACCATGCGGCATACATCCTGAGCAAGAAGATGCTGGCGGAGCTGACGCGCATCTGCGCGCTTGAGTTCGCGCCGCACGTGACCGTAAACGCCGTGGCGCCCGGCCTGATTCTTCCGCCGGCTGGCAAGGATGAGGGGTATCTCGCGGAGCGCGCTCGCACCGTTCCGCTCAAACAGCACGGCTCGGCAGAGGATATTGCAGACGCCGTCGTGTACCTGCTCGGGAGCGATTTTGTAACCGGCCAGACGATCTTTGTGGACGGCGGCATGCACCTTCGGGAGGGACAGGGTGGACAGGATCCTTATTAATGATCTGCTGGTGCGCTGCTTTATCGGCGTGACTGACGGCGAACGGCGCGAGAGGCAGGATGTCCTCGTGAACATAGAACTCGGCGCCGACCTGCGCCTGCCGGGAAAAAGCGACCGCATCGAAGACGCTGTTGATTACAGCACGATCAAGAAAAAGGTCCTCACCCTTGCGGAGTCCTCCCGGTTCTCCCTGATCGAAGCCCTTGCAGAGGCGATTGCCGCTGTCTGCCTGGAGCATCCCGCAGTCGAGGAGGCCCGGGTCCGCGTGGAGAAGCCCGCAGCGCTCCGGTTCGCCCGCAGCGCGGGTGTGGAAATAACGCGCAGGCGGGAGCATGCATGAGCAAAGCGTTCGTCAGTCTGGGGTCGAATATCAATCCGCAGGAGAACATCGAGCGCGCCATCCGCCGGCTCGACGCTGCAGTGCGCATTGCGGGGATTTCGACGGTGTATGAGACCGATCCGTTCGGGAGACCCGGGGATCCGCGGTTCTACAACTGTATCGTCGAGCTAGAAACGGATCTGGAGCCTTTGGCACTGAAGCATCAGGTGCTCAGGAGGATCGAAGACGAACTCGGCCGCGTGCGTGTCGGCGATGCATATGCCGCGAGGACCATTGACCTCGATCTCATCCTGTATGATGCGCTCGTCATGCAAACGCCGGACATAATCCTGCCCGATCCCGCCATCCTGAACCGGCCGTTTCTCGCACTCCCGCTTGCCGAACTTGCACCGACGCTGCTCCTGCCGGGATCCGGCACGCCCATCGGGCACATTGCTGCCTGCATGCCGCACGATACCATGACGCCGCTCGTCGAGTATACCGGGCGCATACGTAAAGCAATACTCCCTGACAGGCTGCAGTGAACGATCCCTGCCCTCGTGACACAGTTCCTTGCCGGGCGCTCCCCGCTGTTGACTCCCTGTTTCTTCACTTCCGCCGACGTCACCGGCCGCTTGACATCCCCATCCATACGGTATAGACTGAATCTATCGTTTCTTTTTAAACTCATCGTTTAATCCAATAGAGCAATATTTGCCGACTCTTCGATTCATACTGCCGACCGCGTAAACATACGCTGATGTCGTATCGTGGCGGCTTGCATCAATAGGAAAGGAGGTGCTCCATGGATAGTCAGGAACTGAAGCGGTTCCTGGCGGGGTTCGGCATTGCCGGGCTGATTGCCGGCGCGGGATTGACACTCGGCGCCGGCAGCAGCACCGCTGACAGCAGCTGAAGCGGTAAAACAAGTGGAACGGACGTTTCCACCAAAGTAACGGCAACAAAGAGCGGTTGAAGCGGATCAAAACCTGATCCGTCTTCGGCGCCGACCCCGACAGGCGGCTGAAGCGGCTCGAAAGCGAAGCCGTCGAAGCCGGCCCCATCCGGCAGCTGAAGCGGCAGCAAATAGTGCAGGCTGCACTATACAATTGATCCAGGAAGCACCCCGCGGGCTACGAACCTGCGGCAATAAAGCATTACTCAGCTGAACCTGTATAGCATCCCGGGAGCCGGTTGCATTCCAGCCCTCCCGGGATCCCGTTGACCTACACGATGAGCAGGACAGACCTCTACAAAAAAACTTTTTCATACGATGCATGCCGGACCGCATCGGGCGAGGCGATGTGGGCTGCATTGTCCGCGCTCTGTATGGACGCAATCGAAACTCGAACCTTATCCTCTGCGCTTGAGGCGCGTCGTGCGCATGGATTCCCTGAATTTCTGCCCGAACTTGCCCGTCTCGAAGAGGCCTGCAGGGCCGTGGAAGAACAGCGGAACGCGCTCCCGCGGAGCACGGACCGGCCCGCAGTGAACCCGACGCTCCGGATGCTCGAGCTTTCTTGGAGCGGTCTGTACGCGTACATGAACGGTCATCCGGCAAATGCTCCCGTGCGAAAGCATGAGCGCCTTCTCGTCTGGCTCGACCCGCGCACCGGGCGGACTTCCGTGCAGCCGGCGGCTGCCGAGCAGCTCCTCGTGCTCAAGATGGTGGTGGAGGGAATATCGGCGGAAGCCGTTGCAAAGGAAGGGCGAATACCGGTGGGCGCAGTTGACACCGCGCTCTCCCGGGCTGCTGCAGGCGGCCTGCTCCTCATGCCCCCGTCATCCCTGCGGCGTGACCCGGCACTCTTTCGCTCCAGTCAGCACATCGGCGAAGAATACCTGTCAACGCCGAGCTTCACGCTCCAGTGGCACGTGACGCAGGCCTGCGACCTGCACTGTAAACATTGCTACGATCGGAGCAACCGCAGCCAGCCCACGCTCGAACAGGCGATGCGGATCCTTGACGATCTGCGCGCCTTCTGTATGAGCAGGAACGTCGCAGGAGCGGTCTCCTTCACCGGAGGCAATCCCCTGCTGCACCCCGCGTTCACCGGGATCTACCGCGCTGCTTCGGAACGCGGCTTTACCACGGCAATTCTCGGCAACCCGGCACCGCGCGAGCGGATCGAAGAGTTGATCTCGATTCAGATGCCGGCTTTTTTCCAGGTAAGCCTGGAAGGTCTGAGGGAACACAACGATGGGATTCGCGGGGCAGGGCACTTCGAACGCATCCTGTCATTTCTGAAAATGCTTGCGGAGCTCCGTGTTCCTTCCATGGTCATGCTGACGCTCACGAGCGAAAACATCGACCAGGTGCTCCCCCTGGGCGAAACGCTCCGCGGGAAGACTGATGTGCTTCACTTCAACCGGCTTTCCATGGTGGGCGAAGGCGCGCAGCTTGCGATGCCCGGGAAAAAACGCTACCGGGAATTTCTCGGGGATTATCTCGCAGCCATGCGCACGAACACCGTGCTGGGGCTGAAGGACAATCTCATCAACATCATGCGTCACGATCAGGGCACGGCTCTTTTCGGCGGGTGCACGGGCTATGGGTGCGGCGCTGCATTCAACTTCGTGTCCCTGCTCGCAGACGGCGATGTCCACGCCTGCCGCAAGTTCCCTTCCCCCATCGGCTCTATTTATCGCCAAAGCTTCTCGGAAATTTATGATTCGGACCGGGCCCGGCGCTACCGTGAGGGCAGCTCCGCGTGCGCATCCTGCACGATCCGGCCGGTCTGCGGCGGATGTCTTGCTTCGACGTACAGCCACGGCATGAACGTGTTTGAAGACCGTGATCCCTTCTGCTTCCGGCACAACGGCGCCTGAGGGCCAACGGCTCGCCGTCTCCGGGAACCCTGCATCAGTTTTTAGCCGTTTTTTTTCGAAGCCTGTCTTTTTCGAAAACACGCTGGAGCGCAGCGCGAACGGACTCGTCGGATATGGTGCTCACGCTGTTTCTTATCAGTTCCTGTTCATCAGCGGACAACGCAGCAGCTTGTTGTTCTTCCCCCTCGTGACCGCCACCCGGCGGCTCCCCGACGTCCCCGATGGTTAGGAGAATATCACGGACCAGCTTAGCGTCGAGACGGTCGTTCAGCTTTCCGATGATTTCGGGTTTAATAAGCACAAGCTGCTGCATCCACGCCGGACTGTCCACGACGAGCGTCAGTTTCCCGCTCTTGAACCGGCCCGGTTGTGCATGCTTCGCTATGACGGACCCCACAGCGGCCGGCCATGCGCGTGCAATGCGGTACTCCTGTAAGCCTCCCTGCAGGCCGCGGGCGGCCAGCACTTTACCGAGGGTTACTGACAGTTTGTCGAGCGTCCGTTTCATGCCCCGCCATCATAGCACGGCAAGAGTTGTTTTGACAACCGGGAATCGGACGGCTATAATAATGAAATCGCGCGACCCGCAGCGACGAAAACGCCGCACCATGAGGAGTGTTTATGCCTGAACTGCGAAAAGACCCGATCACCGGAAGGTGGGTCATCATCTCTTCGGAACGGGGGAAACGCCCCAACGAGTTTCCGGACCAACGGAACAAAAAACGCACCGGTTTCTGCCCGTTCTGCGCGGGCAATGAACGCACAACACCGCATGAGATCCTCGCGTACCGGGACGCGGGCACGGCCGTTGACGGGCCGGGCTGGCGGCTCAGAACCGTGCCGAACAAATTCCCGGCTTTGCAGATCGAGGGCGACCTGAACAAGCAGGGCGAGGGCATCTTCGATAAAATGAGCGGTATCGGGGCGCATGAAGTGATCATCGAGAGTCCCGATCACGAAGCGACCCTGTCCACCCTGCCGGCGAGAGCCATGGAAGAGATGCTCTGGGCCTACCGCGACCGCATGGAAGACCTGAAGCGTGACCGGCGGTTCCAGTACACGCTGATCTTCAAAAACGAGGGTATTAACGCGGGCGCCACCCTGGAGCACACGCATTCGCAGCTCATCGCCCTGCCTATCGTACCGATCCAGGTCCAGGAGGAGATCGACGGGTGCAAGCGCCATTATGAGCTCAAGGAGCGCTGCATCTTCTGCGATATCGTCCGCCAGGAGGTGCAGACGGCGACCCGCGTCGTGATCGAGACGCCGCTGTTCGTCGCCTTGGCGCCCTACGCGCCCCGCTTCCCCTTCGAGACGTGGATCATGCCGAAGCGCCATCTGTCGTGCTATTCCTGCTCGACGAACGACGATTTTCGCGATCTGGCCGCATTGCTGCAGAATGTGCTGCGCAGGATCGACCGCGCACTCTCGAACCCGCCTTATAACTATGTCATCCACACATCGCCGTTCCGCGACGAGCGCAACGAGTACTATCACTGGCACATCGAGCTCATGCCCAAGCTGACGAACGTAGCCGGGTTCGAATGGGGCTCGGGCTTCTACATCAACCCTACGCCTCCCGAAGACGCTGCCAAGTTCCTGCGGGAAATCAAGTTGTGACGACCCGCTGTCGCCTTTGAGATGTACAATGAACAGAATCGCGGTCGGCTGCACGATCATCACCCTCATCTTTGCGTTCCCCCCTTCCCGGGGGTAGACCTTTGGAGAAAGGCTCCTTCAGATGAAGATCCTTTTTGCGGCGTCCGAGGCGGCGCCGTTCGCGAAAACCGGCGGTCTTGCGGACGTGGCGGGAAGCCTGCCGCCGGCCCTCGCGAGCCTCGGCCACGAGGTGGTTCTCGTAATGCCGCGGTACCGGCAGGTCGACATCGCTGCGAACAAACTGAAGCGCGTTGCGACCATTTATGTCCCGCTCGGCGACTGGCAGGAGCGCTGCGACGTACTCAGGGGCAGGACCGCCGGAAACGTCACCGTCTACTTCATCAATAAAGACATCTATTTCGACCGGCCTGATTTGTACAATTCGGGGCAGACCGACTATCCGGACAACGCCGAGCGTTTCATTTATTTCTCGCGTTCCGTGCTCGAGCTCTGCATTGCCCTCGATTTCCGGCCCGACATCGTGCACAGCAACGACTGGCAGACGGGCCTTGTGCCGCTGTACCTCAAGAGGGCGTACGGCAGCGACGCCGCTCTGCGGAAGGCCGCATCGGTGTTCACCATCCACAACCTCGGCTACCAGGGCCGATTCTGGCACTGGGACACGCGCCTCATCGGGCTGGGATGGGATGTGTTCAAGTCCGACGGCATCGAATTCTGGGGCATGATCAATCTGCTCAAGGCGGGCATCGTCTTCTCCGATATAGTAACAACGGTGAGCACGACCTACAGCAGGGAAATCCGCACGCCTGAATACGGCTACGGTCTGGAAGGCGTGCTCGAAAAACGCGCAGCCGAGCTGAGAGGCATAGTGAACGGCATCGATTACCGCACGTATGACCCGGCGAAGGACCGTTCGCTGCCGGTCCGCTACAGCGCCGCCGCGCCAGAGGGCAAGGCTGCCTGCAAACGGGCGCTCCTTGAGCGGCTCGGCCTGCCCGACAGAGGGGCGCCGCTCATCGGCATGGTCACGCGCCTCGCGGACCAGAAGGGGCTCGATCTTGTCGCCGAAGCGCTTCCCCGGATCATGCGCCTGGACGCACAGTGCGTTATCCTGGGCACGGGAGACGACAAGTACCACCGGCTCCTGTCGCAGGCCGCCGATCAGCACCCCGGAGCGCTCCGGGTCCTGCTGGAATACAACGATGCGCTTGCAAAAAAGATCTATGCCGGCTGTGACCTCTTCCTCATGCCGTCCCGCTATGAGCCCTGCGGGCTCGGCCAGATGATCGCACAGCGCTACGGTGCCGTGCCCGTGGTGCGCAACACGGGGGGGCTTGCGGATACAGTGGTGGATTACAGTACGGACCCGGTCAACGGCACGGGCTTTGTGTTCGGGGAGTACACGGCTGCCGCGCTGCTGGACGGAATCGACCGGGCGCTCATGGTGTACGAAAACAAGGTGAAATGGAACCGACTCATCCGGCACGGCATGAAGCAGGATTTCTCCTGGCAGCATTCGGCCAAGGAGTACATCAAGGTGTACCGGGAGGCGATGAAGAAAAGATAGGGTCAAGGAGTATGTAGCAAGTAGCAAGGGGAACTGCAAATAGAAGGAGCAAAGGTCATGCATAAAGCAGCAAGGTTGAAGCAGGAAAGCACTTTCCTTGTCCCTTGCTACTTGACCCTTTGTTTATCATGGAAGCCATCGAAAAAAGGGAACTGAGCATCCTGAGCGAGATCAGCAGGATTTCGAACTCCGCCACCGATCTCAGGGACAAGCTCCAGCGCATTGTCGAGGTCGTCGTGCACGGAACAGGGAGGGAAGGAGCGTCCGTTTTCCTGCTCGACCGGCCTGCAAAGAACGTCACCCTCGTCGCGGCAGTGGGACTCAACCAGGAAACCGTGGGCAAGCTCAGCTTCCCCATGGGCAAAGGCATCGCGGGGTGGGTCGCGGAGCAGAAGGTCCCGCTTGCGCTTGAAGACCCCTACTCGGACCCACGGTTCGCCTACATCCCCGATTCGGGCATTGAACGCTTCAAGTCGCTTGTGGCCGCCCCCATCATGGACGAGGACATATGCCTCGGCGTGATCTTCGTGCTTTCCCTGTCGTCCTGGCAGGCCACGTCGTCCGATCTCACCCTCGTCACGACCACGGCAAACCAGATCAGCGGCGTGATCAAGGCGGCGCAGCTCATCGAGAACATCCAGGAGCGCCTGTCGGAACTCTCGACCATATATGCGATCGGCATGGCTCTTACGTCCACGCTCGACCTGGCGCAGCTGCTGTCGCTCATCGCCAAGAACAGCGCCCAGTCCTTGCGCGCCCAGGCCTGCACCATCCGGTTGACGAGCCAGGCCGAGATGGAGGGGCGCAAAGCCTTTGCTTATTACACGGCGGGCGGCGGCCCGCTGTCGGAAATCGACGCGCAGATCGGCCTCTCCGTGTCCGAGCGGGTGACGCGGGAAAAGCGGCCGCTTCTCATCCGCGACCTCGGCGCTGACCCCGGGCTCAAGGCCTTTTCAGACGGGGGCGCCTGCTCCCTCATCGGCGTGCCGCTCGTGTTCCGGGACCAGCTGATCGGCGTCATCACCGTCTACAACCGGCAGGAGGACCGCCCCTTTACCGACAACGACCTGCAGTTTCTGACCACCGTGGCCAGCAGCGCGGCCGTGGCAGTGGAAAATGCCGGCATGTTCGAGCGCATGGAGACGCTGGCAACGGAGGCGCGCAACCGCGCCCAGGAACTGGCCATCCTGAACGACATCGGTACTGCCATGAGCATGACGCTCAACCTCGACCGGTTGCTCAGGATCATCCTGACCGCGGCGACCATGGGCGGCAGCGGGCTGGGCTTTAACCGCGCGATTCTGCTGCTTATCAACGAGCGCACGAACACGCTGCAGGGCATGATGGGCGTAGGGCCGACGAGCTGGGAGGAGGCCGGCAGGGCGTGGAGCGAAGTGCAGAGCAGACACCAGAGCCTGATAGAATGGATACAGACGGGCGAGCTCTTCGAACACCGGGACTCGGCCCTGAACAGCCTGGCGCGGGGACTCCGTGTGTCCCTGGCTGAGCCGGAGGGCGTGCTGGCGATGACGGCCATGCAGAAGAAGCCGTACAATATCGTCAACGCAGCCGCGGACCCGCTCGTGCCGCGTGACCTGCGCGAGACGCTCAAAGTGAACGCCTTTGCCACGGTGCCCCTCATTGCCAAGGACCGCGCCATCGGCGTGATCCTCGTGGACAACATGTTCAACCAGCGTCCGATCACCGAGGGCGATATCCGGTTTCTCACCATGTTCGCGCACCAGTCGGCGCTTGCGATTGAAAATGCCATCATCCATACGAACCTGGAGACGATGAACCGGGACATGCGCGCACTGCACGAACAGCTGGTCCAGTCGGAAAAGATGGCGGCCCTCGGAGCCATGATGGCGGAGATCACGCACGAGATCAGGAACCCGCTCGTATCGATCGGCGGATTTACCCGGCGTCTTGCGAAGAAACTGCAGCAGAGCGAGGACAAAAAATATATCGACATCATCCTGAGCGAGGTCTCCCGCCTGGAGGGGATCATTCACGACAATCTGTCGTATATCAAGGAAGTTACGCCGAACACGGCTGAAACGGACGTCGCCGGCCTGCTCCGGGAGATCCTGATGCTCTACGAGGACGAACTCACCCAGCGGCGCATCCGCGTCGAGACCGACTTTTCACCCGCGGTCCCGAAGCTCCAGCTGGACAACCAGCAGATCAAGCAGGCGGTAATCAACATCCTGAAAAACGCCATGGAGGCCATGGAATCAGGCGGCGTGCTTACGGTAAAAACGTTCGTCACCCCGGAGCCGCGCGAAGTCGCGGTCGAGTTCGGCGATACGGGGCCGGGCATTTCCCTCAAGGCAATGAACAGCGTGTTCAATCCCTATTACACGACCAAACCGCGCGGCACGGGACTGGGACTGCCCATCACGAACCGGATCATCAAGGCCCATCACGGCAGGATCGAACTGCGGAACAAGGAAACAGGCGGTGCGCTTTTTACGATCAAACTGCCCGCCCCCTGACACTTCCCCCGGGGGGAGGAATGAGGTAGAATAAACCACGATGTTGAGGAGGCATAGATGAAGAACATTCTGGTAGTCGACGACGAGGAGAACATCCGCGAGCTGTACAGGGAAGAGTTCGAGGAGATGGGCTACGGCGTCACCACGGTGGCGGACGGGGCGCAGGCGCTCACGAAAATGGATGCGACCAAGTTTGATCTCGTCACGCTCGATATGCGCATGCCCGACATGGACGGCATCGAGACGCTGCGCAAGATGAAGGAGAAGGACAAGACCCTGCCCGTCATCATCTGCACGGCATACGAGGAATACAAGCACGACTTCGGGAGCTGGTGCTCGGATGCGTATGTGGTTAAGTCCGCGGACACAGCGCTCCTTCGCGACACGGTCAAAAAAATCCTCGGATGAGCGAACACGTCGAACTGATCATCGAAAAGCTCGTGCACGGCGGCAGCGGGCTCGGCCGCCTCGCAGGCGGTCAGGCCGTCTTCGTTTCGGGTGTACTCCCGAACGAGCGCGTGCTCGTCGAGGTCCGGCGAAAGCGCAAGGGCATGCTCGAAGCGGCCCTCATCAAGGTCCTCGATCCCTCGCCCGACCGCAGCACCCCTCCCTGCAGCGGGGAAAAGCAGTGCACGGGCGCCACCTGGCCCCACATCTCCTATCCCGCACAATTGAGGTTCAAACAGGAAATCCTGCTTGAAACCCTGTCGAAAATCGGCGGCCTTTCCCCGATGACAGCGCTTCCCATCCTTCCGTCGCCGCGCACCGACCATTACCGCCTGCGCACGCAATTCACCGTCCGCTCTTCGGGGGGCAGTCAGCAGATCGGCTTCTTCAGGCAGGGCACCTACGATCTCATCGAAGTGGATGATGCGTTCCTGCTCGATCCCGCCATCAACAGGACGCTCACAACCATCCGCAGCCTGGAGCGGCAGCTGCCCCCGCTCAAGGAGATTCACATCAATGCCGCGCCGTCGGGCGACGTGCACCTCCTTTTCTGGAGCAGCGGGGGGAGCCTCCCGCCGATCGAGCCTTTTTTCGAAAATCTGAAAAAAATCGCGCCGCAGGTCATCGGTATCACCGTGTATGCGGATCGCAAGAAAGCAGCTTCCGTAGGCAGCAATCAGCTCCACCTCGAAAACGACGGGATAAAGTTTAAAGCAACAGAGGGGAATTTCTTCCAGGTCAACTGGGAGCAGAACAGAAACATGGTAATGACCGTGCTCGATTTTGCCGGCCTCACGGGCAGGGAAACGGTGCTCGACCTCTACAGCGGCATCGGCAATTTCGCATTGCCCCTGGCCCGGCAGGCAAAGACGGTCATCGGCGTCGAATCCGGGTACTCCGCCGTCGATGACGCCAACGCCAATGCCGCGCTGAACAGCATCTCCAATGCCGAATTCATCGCCGACGACCTGCAGAAAGGTCTCAAGACGCTCATCCAGCGCAAGCTGCGCGCGGACGTGATCGTGCTGGATCCACCCCGCGCCGGTGCCACGCTCAAGACGGTCGAGCGAGTGCTCGCGTTCGTGCCGCAGAAGATCGTCTATGTGTCCTGCAACCCGGCCACGCTTGCCCGCGATCTCAAATTTTTCCACCTCTTCGGCTTCCGCCTGAGGAGGCTGCAGCCGGTGGACATGTTTCCCTACACCTACCACATCGAATGCGTGGCGGAGATGGTGAGGACGCAATAAAATTCCTTCTTTGGAAATTAGGAGGTCAGGAGGGATAAGCAAAAAGAGTGTACACCCGTGCAACGATTCACACAAGCCAAGGAGCATTGCCATGGAATCAGTGACGACAAACTCTCCCAAGAAGCGCTTCTCCATGATCCGCGAGTTTCAGCTCGCGGACTGGTTCACGCTCGCAAACGCCATCTGCGGCACGGGCGCGATCTTTTCTATGATGACGTATCTCCAAACGCCGGATGTCCTGCACATCTATTTCGCAGCAGGCCTTGTCCTCGCCGCAGCGGTATTCGATTTCCTCGACGGCCGCGTGGCACGGTGGCGGCACAAGACCTCCCTGCTCGGGAGGGAGCTCGATTCGCTTGCCGATGTGATCTCCTTCGGCGTGGCGCCGGCCATCATCGGGTACGGCTGCGGGCTGCAGGGGCTCTATGACCGGATCATTCTGGCTTATTTCGTTGCCTGCGGGGTCTCGCGCCTGGCCCGCTATAACGTCACGGCGGACGCCCTGTCGGAGGGGACCGGAAAAGTCAAATACTTCGAAGGAACGCCCATTCCGACTTCCATCATCATTGTCTTCGTTCTCACCGCAGCGGCCGCATTCGATGCGCTCCAGCAGAACCTGTGGTTCGGGGCTGTTCGAATCGGAGGGTTTACGCTCCATCCGCTCGTCTTCCTGTATGCATTGTCCGGTTCCCTCATGATCAGCCGGATCCGCATACCGAAACCGTGAAGGCTGCGGATTTTAAGTCGTGTTGTAAATTGATACGGGAGATGGTCTCTCCTATGGGAATACCAACTACATCCTTCAAAACAGGCGATCTGTTCATCGAATACGGTTTCGAAGAGGTCTTGTTCCGATTTGAAAAGAAAACCGCCCGTTACTTCCGCAAATTCTTCAACGAATCCGATGAGCATCAAGTACCATCTGATAATAAACTGCTGTGCGATGCACTATGCTCAGGGGTGCTGACCACGGCCGAACGATACTCCGTGGGGGACGCACCCGCACCTGTTGCACTTCCGGCTTCCAACACTTTTTCCCGCATTGCTACGGCGTATCAACGAATTCGGCCTTACTGGTTAACCGTGGCGCACCTGAAATCCTATACACGCTCCGGGGATATTGAAGTAGGCGTTGACGGACGTCTTGAGTTCGTGAAAGCGGAAGGTTCCATCAAGGAGCTTCTGGAAAAAACCGTCAGTTACATCAACTTCCAGCCGCATCTCACGATGATCTGCAGCGATGGAATGCAGCTTATCGTCTCCAAAAACTCAAAAGACTATGATTTCAGCCTGCGTATCGAACTGAAAAAGCGCGACTTCACGGTCATAGCGGAATCATCTTTCTATGCGGGCCGGAGCAGTCTGTAAAGGCGGTCCAGCCCGTCCGACGAGGCGAATAACCTGTTTCCTCTTTCCCTCACTCCGCCCGGCTTTCAAAAAAGACCCTTGCCCGCTCGCTTGCCTCTTCCATGCTCGCGCTCGACTGGACGCGCGACGCGAGATGGTGGCCGAACGTATAGTTTTTCGCGAAATAGTGCGTGAATTCCTTCAGCCTTCCCAGGCGATGCTCCGGCCGGAACAGCGCACAGAGATTGTCGATATAGGTGAAATACAGATCCGGCAATACCACCTCCGGTTCGGGAGTGTCGCAGCCGTAGAGGGTTCGTGCGATCTCGGCGAACAGCCATGGTTTCATGGCAGCCCCGCGGCCGAGCATGAGCCCGTCAGCTCCGGACAGGCGAAGGCACTGCCGTGCATCGTCGGTCGTGAAGATGCCGCCGTTTGCGATTATGGGGATCGAGAGCCGCTTTTTCACCTGTGCGATGGTTTCCCATCGCGGCCGTCTGGCAAAGGACTCGTGCTTGTACCGCGCATGGATGGAGAGGAGATCGATTCCCTCGTCCTGGAGCATGGCGCAGAAGTCCTCAAAACCCCTGTCGTCGGCGTTGCTTCCGATCCGGATTTTCGCAGACAAAGGAAGCTCCGTGCGCCTGCGCGCTTCCCGCACGATGGCGCGGACGGTTCCGGGCATTTCCATGAGCCTGATGCCCGCGCCGATCCTTCTCACGGAAGGCGCCGGGCAGCCCATGTTCAGATCAAGAGCGTCCGCCTTGAGCTTATGGAGTGCATCAACTGCCGGCCCGATCTCGTCGGCGGACGCCACCAGGAGCTGGTAGGAAAGGGGTTTTTCGGCAGGGGTCCTGATTAAATAGGGAGAGACCCCCGGATTTTCATTCGGCACCCGCCGGGCGCCGAGCATTTCCGTAGACAGCAGCCCCACGCCGCCGAACCCGAGGAGAATCTGCCTGAGCGCACTGTGGGTGAGCCCTGCCATGGGCGCAAGAAGGAGCGGCGGATCGAGGACGAGATGCCGTATCTGTATTTTGGGTACGGGGGTTTTCATGCCAAAAGCCGAATGGACCGATGCATATTAGTCAATCTCTCCGGCCATGACAATAGAATTGTTGTGCGCAGTGCCTGTTCCATAGGACAAACACGGATGGAAGAATCCAGCAAAAACTTGTATAGTATTTTATCTGGAGAGACGGCCATTTGCATACAGGTTCGATTGTTCTAAACTAAATG
>DATHDE010000241.1:0-6166 GCA_035490495.1 Nitrospirota bacterium | reverse complement strand
CTTCCATGCACCTCCGCTTGTTATGATGCAGTCGGCACGGTCGAGCATGCGAAGGATAGCGTCCGTGATCGCCTCCGTCCTGTCCGGAACAACCTCGGTGTGCGTCTCAACGCCGAAAAGGGCGCACCAGGCCGCGGTGGTGACAAGGTTGCTCGCAAACACCTTTCCTGCTTCGAACGGCCTCCCCGGTGCAATGACCTCGTCCCCCGTCGCGATCAGCGCAACCCGCGGTGATCTGTGCGCCATGGCGGAAGCATGCCCGGCTGCCGCGATAAAGCCGATCCGGCCCGGCCTGAGCCGCGTCCCCTGTTCTGCAATCACTTGTCCCCTGCTGAGATCGCTTCCTTTTTGCAACACATTCTGGCCGGGCGCCGCTCCACGCACCAGCCGCACGCGTGAGCCGTTGTCCGAGCCGAATTCCTGAGATACCACGCAGTCGGCTCCCCGGGGCAGCGGCGCTCCGGTTGTGATCTTGATTGCCTGGCCGGAGCCGAGGTCCTTGTCCGGCCGAGCGCCTGCAAACAGCACACCTTGAAGATTCAGCATGACGGGTTGATCATCCCTCGCCCGCTCGACATCCGCTGAACACACTGCATAGCCGTCCTTGAGCGATATGTCAGCAGACGGAGCATCAACGAGGGAAACGACATTTTCCGACACGACCCTGCCGGTCAGGCGGGAAATATCCACGCGTTCTCCGGTGAGCGGAGAAATCGCCTCCATCGTCATGCCGAAGGCTTCAGAAAAAGAGATGTCCATCCGGTCTTCCGTCATTGTTTACCGTGAGCAAGACTCGATACAGGTCATGAAGCATCGTTGTTCAATAAAAAGGGGAACCGCGCTTTTTTCCGCGGTTCCCCCTGTTGTGCGAATCCGTGCCCCGCTGGCGCTAGTTTGCAATCGATGCGACTTCCTTTGCCAGCTGAACGGGATCGTACGGCTGCAATATTGCATTAAAGCTGGCAACGCCGACAGGAGGCTGAAAATACCGTATTTCAAAATTCACGCTCCCCTTCGCAGGAATGACCGCCCCCTGGCCGCTCAACAGCTTCGCTTTCAAGTCCTGAATGTTCGCGCCGCGTTTATTCAGGATGTCAAAATCGTTTTTCGAGTAGAGCTGCTGTCCCCTGAACGATCTGAGCTTCTTGATGGTCCCGCCGTTCGCGTCGAAAACATCGACGACAACGAGCCATGCATCCTGGGGTGTATTCATTTCATTCACAACCGTCCCGGATATCAGCAGATCACCGTCCGCCTCAGGTACGGCCGAGGCGTTCTCGATGTGCAGACCGGCAATCGAGGTCAGGTGCACGGCGGGTTCGTTCTTCTCCGGCAGAAACATGTACGCACCGATGCCAATCAGCCCCACCAGGAGGACTGCGGCCACGATGAGGATGGTCAACTTGCTGGTATGCGCTTTCGGTTCCGGAGCTGCAGCAGCTGCTGTGCGCGGCAATGGCGATGGCGGTCTGGGTGCGGCCCGTTTCTGCGGCTGAACAGGCTGTATGGCCGGAGGTTTCGGCGTTGATTCGGGTGCGGGTTTCGGCTGCACCGGCGCAGCGGGCGCTTCCTTGGGCGCGACCGCGGGAGCCGGCTGGACCGCCGGTTTCACCTCCACTGCGGGCGCGGGTGTCTGCTCCGGCATGATCTCTGCGGAAGGCTCTTCCGGCAGCGTCTTCGCTTCCGTCACAGGTGGCGGCGTTTCCGGTTTTACCGCGGGTTCCGGTGCGGGCACCGGTTCCCGGACAGGTTCGGCTGCCGGCACTGACTCCGTCTTTGTTTGAATTTCCGGCTGATGTTCGGGCTCCTCCGGAGCAGCCTGACGAAGATCTTGCGTGCTGACAGTATCCTCGGGTGACGCAGCGGCCGGTGGTGCCGCCTGTTCGGGCTGGGACGCAGGCTCCTGGGGGAGGTCGATAAACGGAGATGATTCAAACGACACCGGCTCTTCCCGCTCCCGGAAAACATCGGGAATCGCCGAGTCTGCAGAAGGGGTGTCCGTTGCAGGTTCTGCCGCCACCGCCGGCGCCTCGGGCTCCGGCGGTGGCGGAATCGGAACAGGTTTGGGTTCCTCGTGAGCTTGTGCGGCCGCGGGTGCAGGAGTCTTTGGGGTGGGAACGAACGTATCAAGAACCGAAACAGCCGACAATGAGAGCTGGTACTGCTCAAAATCCTCTTTCGTCACCTTTACCTGCTTACCGCATTTGGTGCAGGTAAATTTTATGCCCTTCCCGGTGATTTTGTCATCGGAGATGCGAAACAGCTTGTTGCAGCCTTCGCAGCGGACTTCCATGCCAGTCGGCCTCCTGCACTGATGCTAGTCCATTTTTTTTGCCTGCGACAGTCTTCTCTCGGTTATCAATATCGGTCGGCACGGAATCCGCTTCCTGAATATCTCGATATTCCGGCGAACGATGTCGCTATTGTAATATATTTTTCGTAAATAATCCACCTGTCCTTTTACTTTTTTTCTTCACCCTTGTCTGCATCAGGAGCGATCTTGCTGCCGGGGATGCGATAATCCTCGGACGCCCATTTCCCCAGGTCCATGAGCTTGCAGCGCTCGGAGCAGAAGGGGCGGTAGGGATTCTCCTCCCACGTTGTTTCTTTTTTGCAGAAGGGACAGATCATGCGCATGCGTCCGCCTCGCCCCATTATAACACAGGACACGTCAATGCACGCCTGCTGCATGCGGAGAAGCGAATATCCGGACGTATTCAGTGGAGTCCCCTCCGGCAGGACGGGGGATTGCACGTCGGGGGATTCACGTCATCGGTATGCGCCTCTTTGGCAGCGTGAGCAGCGGCGGCTGTTCATGCCTGAGAGGAACGTGTCAATTCGCTTGATTGGACGGCACCTTTAAGGTTATAATTCGGCCCAGTAAATCGGCAAAGGATGGTCCACTCTCCATGAAAAAAAAATCCGTCGTTCAGAGTGCCGCTGCACTCGTCATTTTTCTGCTGGCAAACGGCTGCACATCGCTCGTTCTCCCGGCCAAATGCCCGGACCTGGGGCCGTTCGGCGACAGAACCATATCGCAGGCGGGCGATGTCCAGCATACGCTGATGGATAAAAAGCCGCTGTACATCAAACCGTACCTCCGCCAGGGGACGGAGGTTCCCGAGTTCCGGAAGCAGTGGGAAGATATGCAATCCGTTCTGAACGGCATCGCGCTGTATGCATCGCAGGTCGTTGCACTGTCGCGCTCGAGTCTGGAGGCGGAAAAGAAGGCCCCCCTGCTTGCACAGTACCTCGAACGGATGATGCAGCCGTTGACTGATCATGCCGCCCCGGACGCACATCCGACGCGGGCCGAACTGGCAAATGCACGTGCATCCGTGAACGCGCAAAAAACACTGCTCGCCGCGCTGGGAGCGGCGCAGCCCATGGTCGATGAGATTGAACGGTATTCCAACGAAGCCTGCATACGGCTGAATGAACAGCTGCAGCGGATCGTTCAGTCGACGCAGGAGCGCATCGACGCGAATTCCGCAGCGATCCTGGAGGCCGCGGCGTATCTCAAATCGCTCCAGGGCAGGTCCGTCAAGAGTTATGCCCTTCTGGTCGAGCACAGCATGGACAATCCCCAGGCATTCGAAGCGCTCATGGAGAACGATCCCGCCCTGCGGCGCCATGTGCGAACGGAAAACTCGGTCGTTACGCCGAACCTCGACTCGATGGAAAAGGACATACTGGCGCGCCTCCAGAACATCGCCGTGCTGAACGAACAGCTCGCGCCGCAGCTCGAACTCTATCGCGCTGAAACGCGGGAGCTTGACGAGTACGCCCGCTCCAACGAGGACGCGATTCAGAAAGCCCGCAGCGCGGTCCGGCTGTGGGCGCGCACGCACGCGAATCTGGCGGCAGGGATCGTGGTGCAGCCTGCCGACGACGTCACGGACGTGCTCTCCGGTGCGGCAACAGGCGCGGCAAAAAAGGCGTTGCCGGTTAAATAAGAGTCACTACGCGTGACAATTCCCTTGAATTTCACCACTCCTTATGAAATAATTTCCCATCATGCATTTTTACTGGTTTCCTGCGGCCGTTGCACTCTGCAATAATGCCGCTATCGTCCAACAGGACATTCGTCATTCTGCTTCTCAAAGCGGCACAGAAAAGCCGCGCTTGCCGTTGCTTTGTCCGGGTTCATGAATGGGAAATGCAGGAAAGCAAGAAAGAGGTATTCACCATGCCGCTCTGGATCACCGTCGTGCAATTCATTTCGCGCTCCGTTCTCGTACTTCTCTTTTTCCTGTCGATCTGGTCGGTTGCGACCATGCTCCGCTGTTCGCGGATGCTGAACAAAGCGGACGGTTCGCCGAAAAACGGCGGCAACAGCCCCGACAAGACATCCGAGTGGATTGCAACAGGCCAATGGGGTCCGTTCAGGGAGTGGGCGGAGAAAAGCGATACGCTCCATGCCGGCACGGCGCGCGTGATCCTGCAGACGGAGTCGAATGACCCGGCCCGCGTCGACCGGGCAGTTAAAAGCTATCTCAGCCTCGAGCGCAGCAGGCTCGAACGAGGCCTCACCACGCTGGCGACACTCGGGTCGAACGCACCCTTCATCGGGCTCTTCGGCACCGTGCTCGGCGTTATCCAGTCCTTTGGAGCCCTCGGCGCGCACCGGACGGATGCCGCCGACATCATGGTCGGGATCTCGGAGGCGCTGGTTGCGACGGCATTCGGTCTGTTCGTGGCCATCCCGGCTGTTGTCGCGTTCAATCTCTTTGCGCGCAGGCTCAGGGGAATCATCGTGAAATCCGAGGCAATGAAGGACCTTTACCTGTCCAGAGTCCAGGGGGGCTGTTGATCATGGCATCCGATCTTTTTTCATCGAACAACGACACCAACGACGAACCCATCTCGTCCATCAATGTGACCCCCTTCGTGGATGTCGTGCTCGTGCTGCTCGTCATCTTCATGGTTACGGCGCCGCTCCTGATGCAGGACAGCATCGGCATCCGTCTGCCCAAGGCCATGAGTTCGGACCGGCAGCTCACTTCCAAGCTGGGCGTGGCCGTCACGCGGCAGGGACAGATCCTGCTGAACGGGGTGCTTGCCTCTCCGGAAGCGATAACCGCGCGCGTCAGGGAATCGCTGGCAAACGACCCGGAGACGCAGGCTCTCATCAGCGCCGACGGGGACGCGCGGCATGCGGATGTGGTCCGCGCCATCGATCTTGTCAAATCCGCGGGGATAAGCCGCTTTGCAATACAGATCGAAAAACAATAGCACCATGGCTCTCGACAACCCGTGGATCGTGTCAACCGCGCTCCACGGTATCCTTCTTCTGGCGATTGTCGCGGTACTCATTATCGGGCAGCACAGCAAGCCCGCGGAAGTCGACATTCAGATCCTCGAAATGCCGAAGGTCGCGGAACACCCGATCCGCGTCATCGAACCCAAGGACCGGGAGAAAAAACCCGTAGCAGGCCGGGAGGTTTTCGGCATCAGCCCGAAATCAGTGACCTCGGAGCAGGGAGAAACGGTAAAAGCAGGAAATACCGTTGCCAAGGCGCCTGACCAGGAAACCCTGAAGCCCGGCGATCCCGATGCACTGCCTGTGCCGTCCGAAGAATATCTCGTGACGCGCATGCCGGCGCTGAAGTCCGAAGTTCGCGTCCCCTATCCGCCCCAGGCGAAAAAGCGCGGCATCCAGGGTGCCGTGGTCATGAACCTGCTTATCGACGACACCGGCAGGGTCAGAGAAGTATCGCTCATCGAAGGTTCTTCTGCCGAGCTGAACGCCGCGGCAATGGATGCCATTAAAAACTTTCAATTCACTCCGGCCATGATCCAGACCAAACCGGTCGCCGTCCGCATCAGGTATGTCTATCGGTTCGTTTTGGAACGATGATCCTGCAACGAACCTTTGACGGACGTTCGCGAACGTTTTTTATCGGGCATCCGGTTCACAGGTAATACGCTATCCCCGATAACAGCATCCGGGGATGACAACTCGGGAAAAACAGGAGTTGACCGATGATCCCAGCAGTGCATCGAAGCAACAAGAACGGCCATCTGTTTGCTGCGCTCCTGTTCCTCATTCATTTCTCCGCTCAGCCGGATTGTTTCGCCGCGAATACAATCCCCGCGTCTGAGCCTGCTGCAACAGTGAGTTCAGCAACAATTCCTCCGGAAGTCGGCTCGTCCCTCAGTTCAA
>DATHDE010000240.1:0-5324 GCA_035490495.1 Nitrospirota bacterium | reverse complement strand
GCCCTTCTCCAGCTTGAGCAGTGCATTGGCCAGGCCCGAAGGGCTACCGGCGATCTGCGCGCCGCCCTTGTCCGCTTCATATTCCCGCGTGCGGGAGATCGCCATCTGCACCAGCATCGCGGCGATCGGCGCAACGATCATCATGACGAGCGCGGCGATGGGATTGCCGCCTTCCTCATCATTGTTTCTCCTGCCTCCCCCGAAGATCATGGCCCACTGAGCCATCTGGGCCAGCATGCTGATCGCGCCCGCGATCGTGGCAACGATGGTGCCCGTGAGCATGTCGCGGTGCCTGATGTGCGCGAGTTCATGGCCGATAACGCCGGACAGCTCCTCGCGCGACAGCATCCGCATGATGCCCTGCGTTACAGCGACGACCGCATGTTCGGGGTTCCGTCCCGTTGCAAACGCGTTCGGCGTTTCCTCCGGTATGATGTACACCTTGGGCATGGGCATGCCGGCCTTCTGGACCAGCGTGCGGACGATCGCATGCAGTTCTGGCGCTTCGGCCTCGGTTACCGGCTGGGCATTATACATGCGCAGCACGATCTTGTCGCTAAACCAGTACGACCCGAAGTTCATGACCATCGCCAGGCCGAACGCCATGATCATCCCGCTTTTGCCGCCGATGGCAGCGCCCACGAAAACGAGAAGCACCGTCATAAATACCAAAAGACCTATTGTTTTTACTGTGTTCATGTTCTGCTGTTGATTCAACCTCCGTGAGAGAGAATGTTTTTACCGCCCGTACAAGTTACCATAGTATGCGTGTCTCGTCAAGAGGATGAGCGGCGACCTGCGGGTTCTCAGACATCAAGAAACTGCAACTGGGGATAAATCCGTCTTTTTTCGCTTAATTTTCTGTTGACAAGGATATACCACTTTGTTATAGTTCAAGGCCTGAAGTTAGGGTATGTTTCTTCTCAAGCGGGTGTAGCTCAGTTGGTAGAGCACAACCTTGCCAAGGTTGGGGTCACGGGTTCGAATCCCGCCACCCGCTCCATTAAGCAGTCAGAACGGGAGTTAACCAAATTGGTTAACTCCATTTTTTATTTCGCATAGCGGCAAGAAGTCCTTTCCTTTGTTATTCAAGAATCAATATCCAGTCCAAAGGGTCCGCGTTTTTTCTCATTGCATTTTTTCAAATCCGCGAGAAAAATCTTTGCAATCGTCGTTGGAGTTAATATCGATCACCGTTCGTGATAGATTTCATGTTTCATCATCGCATGGGGATCCATTATAAAATTTCTCCTTTCAAAAGGCCTTCCATTTGCCTAAGGGCGACGGTGAGCATTTCATAAAACGGTTTTTTATTTTAAGATGGTGGATTAGCATACGCAGCGCATACCGTTCGGATGAAACAACTGAAAAAAAACATCGGCAACCGGAGACACTCCGCATCCCAGGGGATTCGCACGGATTAATCGGCGTGGAGGAAAATATTTGCAAATTGACAGAAATAGTTATAACATGTTTATATGAGCCGAAGTGGTGGACTGATCATTTTAATACTCGCATTTGCTCTCTCAATACAAAATACCTGTCCCCACGGTTTTGCAGGAAAAACCAGTCTTGGTTCAAGCCTTACTCATCACGCCTCTGCGTGTTGCCGCCTTGCGGCTCCTGACAACCATAAAATTATTAGTAAATCACACGAAGTATCAGGACATTTTCCGCTGTTCCTCTTTTCAATGCCTGATACAATCCATGCATCGCGGCTCTGCCCAACAACGACAGCTGAGCCTTTCCTTGCTGGCAGCTATAAAGATCCCCTGCCAGCCGAGCATTTAAGACCCCCACTCGCCTGAAACAGGCAGGCTGGGTGTAAATATCCCCTGGTTCGCTTATGGGATAAAGAGTGGATTGTTATAGCCAAATTTCGACATCTCGCACTCACCCCTGCCCCCATTCTCAAGTCACAATCTGAATAAAACATGCTCGTCCTGTAATGCACGCGCAAAGGCGGCGTCCACGTGTCATATACTATTGCGCGTATGATCTCATACGCTGTTGCACCGGCACGCCGCTGCTACAAGGCTATTGCCGACACAGCAGTTCCAGTAAGCGGAAATCAGGAAGAAATGCAAACGATTGTGCTGGTCTATGTGCTCGATGGGAAACTGAGTCGCCACGGGTGCAGAAAAGAATTTTTAAATTTATAACGAAAGGGAGACAGAATGTTCTCCGCTAGAACACAATTAATCGTGCTGAGTACAGTTGTTGTTTTACTTCTGTCCGCAGCCTATCCCGCCGCCGCTCTTACACTCAAGGAATGTATCACGGCTGCGCTTTCACACAACCCGACCATTGCCGAGGCTCAGCTGGGGATCGAGAGTGCGGAGGAATCTGTTGCTTCTGCCGAGGGAAAGCACTGGCCGCGTCTCTCTGTCGATGGCTCATACACTAATCGCAAGGACCCGCTTCCTTACATACCGGCGAAGGCTGTAAACATCCCTGCCCGTTTTGATAATGAGTTTAGCGCGCTTTCAGTGACCCTCTCGCTTCCGCTCTATCAGGGAGGACAGGTTACGAACAGTGTGTCGCTGGCGCAAGTCAGACGGGACATTCAGGAGCAGACGGCACGCCAGACGAAATACGATATCATGGCCAATACCGTCAATACGTATAACAAGATCCTTCAGCTTAATCGGTTGCATGATGCATCACAGACATCCGTTAAGGCCCTCGAAGAGCAGGTACGGAATTCCCGCCTCCTCCTGGATGTCGGCCGTATAGCCCGCGTTGATCTCCTGAAAGTTGAAGTACAGCTCGCAAACGAGGAGCAGCGGCTCCTGTCCATTGACGAGGGTCTTAAGACGGCCGCTTCGACCCTGATCTACCTGATGGGAGAATCACCGAACAGCGGCGCGGGGCCCCCCCTTCTTGCAGACCAGCTTTCAGTACCTCTTCTGAACGCCGGTGTTGACGAGGGGATATTACTTGCCCATGACCGCCGCCCCGAATATCAGGCAGCCCAGAAGGGGGTGGAAGAAGCCGAGTACAACCGCAGGATTGCCACAGGCAAACTCCTTCCCAGCCTCAGCGTCTATGCCGGATACCTCGACCAGTATGGTTTCAACATCCATCACGAGGAGGCAAATTGGCAGACAGGTCTTATTCTCAGCATCCCGTTATTTGACCGCTCGAGCTATGCCGATGTCGCCCGCGAGAAAATCCAAAAAAGGCGGTCGGAACTGCGCCTGGTTGCCGTCAATAATCAGATCAGGCTTGAGGTCGGCAATGCCGTTGCTTCTTTGAAGGAGAGCCAGAACCGGATTACCTCTGCAGAGAAGGCGGTTGCTCAGGCCGAAGAGTCGTTTCGCATCGAACAAATGAAATATGCAACCGGCGCGGGTACCGTCGTCGATCTCCTCCTGGCCCAGGCGGCATCCGTGAATGCAGCAGCCAATTACATTCAAGCTCTTTTCGACTATAACGCAGCAGTGGTCTCCTATCGCAAGGCGACCGGCACCCTGGAGGACTTCCTGAAATGAAAAAGAAAACGATGTATATCATTATTTCTGTCTCTGTCGTTCTGGGAGGATTGCTCGTGGTCATAAGCAAACAGCGGGAGCTGGCTGCCCTTCCGAAAGCAGGACCGCAGCCCGCTACGGTGCAGGCAGCCATAGCTGAACAGGGCACCATTGAAGTCGCAGCCCGACAGATCGGCGAGGTACAGCCGTATGTCCAAACCGATCTTGCCCCCAGAATCACGGGCCATATTCTTACCGTCACCAAACGGGAAGGCGACATGGTTGCCAAAGACGAAGTCGTTTGTACCATTGATGACCGGGAGCTACAGGCGAAGGCGGAAGCAACTCAGGCCGAAGTCCTGGCAACCCGTCAGCGGCTTGCCGGAGCGCGCAGCGTTTATGAAACACAGCGCTCATCCACGGAACGGGATGAAAAACTCTATGCAGCAGGCGCCATATCGAAAGAGGCGCTTGAGCGTTCGCATACAGCCCTTGATACGGCAAAAGCGGCCCTGGATGCCTATGAAGAAAGCATACGGGGAATGGAGCGGAACGTCGCTGCAGCGGGACTGCAGGCTGCTTATTCTCAGGTAACCGCCCCCTTTTCCGGTGTTGTTTCTAAACGATGGGCCGAACCAGGCGACCTGGCGGTCCCCGGAAAGCCGGTCCTGACGATACAGCAACCATCCCCTGTAAAAATCGTTGTTCAAGTGCCCCAGGAACTCATGAGCAAGATACGAAAAGGCATGGACATTGTACTTTCCAACGGTTCCGAGACAACGCGCGCAAGCATCTCCCGCGTGTATCCCGCGCTTAATAAGAATCTCCTTGGTTCCCTCGAAGTGGTCCTGCCGAAAAATCCTTTCGGTCTGCCGAACGGCTCCACTGTGGAGGCAGATATTGTTACATCGACCGTGGCAGGGGTTATTGTTCCTGAGAACGCCTTAGTCCGCACGGAAAAAGGAGCTTTTGTGTATCTCCTGGAAAAAGACTTCATCCATGTGCGCCAGGTACAGGTGCTCGGTGCGGGCAGAGGGAAGGTTGCAGTCAAAGGGGATGTCCCTGCCGGCGCACAGGTGGCCGTGGCGCAGGAGAATAAACTCCTGACCTTTTCCGAAGGGGCAAAAGTGACCGTTGCGGGAGGCAAACAATGAACTTCGTTGCCCGATACATTGAAAAGCCGCATCTGGTATTGTCCTTTGTCATTCTCCTGTCCGTCGTCGGGGTCATCGGTTATAAGAAAATGCCGTTCAACCTCTTTCCGGATACCGACCGTCCCCAGATCAGCGTCGTGACAGTCATGCCTGGAGGGGCTGCCGCCGATGTAGAAACGGATATCAGCCGCTTAATCGAAAAAGAAATTTCCACCATCGACATGGTGCGTAAAGTCACTTCGACCTCCAAGGATGAGGTCTCGGTGGTTCTCGCAGAATTCGAGTACGAGAAGAGTCTTGATGCCGCGGCCACCGACGTTGCCAACGCGCTGAGCAAAATAACGGCAAGACTTCCCCTGGGTGTCCGGCCTCCTCAGATTTTCAAGATCAGCCAGGCCACCCAGCCGACAATGACGCTGGCGCTCTCGCCCAAACAGGGCTATCCCGTCGATCTCCGGAAAATCCGCGAGCTTGCGGACAATCAGATCAAGGAAGAACTGCTCAGGATTCATGATATCGGAAACGTGGAGGTCTTCGGCGCCCACCAGCCCGAGGTCCTCATCTCGATTGATCCGAACCGCCTCACCCGGTTCGGGATAGGGATAACGGATGTCATGGCAGCCGTGTCGGCCCAGAACCAGAATATTCCGCAAGGCATACTTGTCAGGAAAGAGGGCCAGTATCTCTTTAAGACAGA
>DATHDE010000239.1:0-8159 GCA_035490495.1 Nitrospirota bacterium | reverse complement strand
GCCGTTCCTCCTGTCTGTTGTTGCCATGCCCTCACCTGAAGATCGTGGTGTACCTCCTGAAGCTCTTGTCGTTAGCAGACTGCTAACATTAAATGTTGCATCCAGGAATTTTTACGAACATTACCTTAAAGATACCCCCTTGATGACTATTGACACCCTCTAAGATCAGGCATATAGTTTAAGTCAATTCGGCACGCTGATGGCTAAAATCGTAAAGACCGAATATCCGTTCATTCCCAGCCGCGCGCGGCTAGACAACCACTGGTTATCTCTCTCCTATGACTCGATTTAATCTCATCGTTCTCGCAACATTAGCGATGTGTGGTTGCGTATCGGTCGACAAGTATCCAGACCAATGGGATGCACTAGATGGTGGCGTACGATCTGAAATCTGCCCGAAATTGAGCGGTATTTACGATAACACTGGCGTTACCGCAGGCGGAAAACATGTCTTATTGGCATTATGGCTATCCGAGATAACGGATCACGATGCCGAATTTCCATTGGAGATGCGTGATCAATTGTTTAAAGACCTATACGCTGCGACAACCGTGCAAATCGGCGTCACCGACAATCAAACACTTGCCATCAAAGTCACGGGCGAAGGTGTCGACCGGGAATGGACAGTACCAAAGGAGCGGATAGAGTGCAAAACCAATTCAATATCCGTTCATGGAAACGGCCTTGCTGGCGGCGCTGGCGGATTCTATGCTGGCACCCGATTTCTGGACTTGTATCGCTCCAGTAATCGACTTGTCCTGAACCAGATGGATCGTGGAGTTGTTGTGCTGGTATTTGTGCCCATAGTCGGCTACGAGAACCATTGGGCGAGTTTCCCCCTGATTAGAGAAGAATGAGCGACAGAGAGCTAACGGTTGAACTGCACGTCTATAGTCGACACTCTGCTCCCAACAACGCCGTCGATGAAACCAGCTAACAAGTCGCTGGAAAGGGCGCTTGTATCCTCGCGCCCCTCAGCTTTGTCGTTGAAGCTGGGCGTGGGTTCAAGACTTACCCCAGAGATATGCACAACTTCTTTCGCTAAACAGATGGATACTATATAATTGAGACATTGTTGCTCCTTGGGAAGAATAAATTAACGGAAGAACCTCATGAATAAGTCTCTTTGGCGGATTATACACATGACGGTTTTTGCGATTGTCACCTTGGCCGGGTGCGGAGGAGGGGGTGGTTCACCTTCGGCCCCAAGCGATCAATGGGGCAAGATATCGGCCATAAATAATCAATCTAATAGAGTTTCAATAAGTGGTACAGCTTGGGTTTCTTCTAGCTGGGTTGGGTTACATTGCTTCGGCATCGGGTGCCTATTTGAGAATAATTTTGACGACTATCCCGGTGTCGATGTCACCTACACGAATCTTACGACCGGCGCATCTGGTAAAGCAACAAGCTATTATGGTGGGGGAACAAACTGGGTGCATGAATGGTATGCCATTGTGCCCATCGTGCCAGGGGAAAATGCCATTCAAATATCAGCATATGATCCCAGTGGCAAGGGCGGCGACATTGATACCATCAATGTCTATGATATGGTCGTTTACCTTGAACTTGTATCATGTAAGCCGTCAAACGGCGCATTACAGGTGCCAGTCAATGCCACTATCTCAGCTACCTTCAGCGAACCGCTCGACCCGTTAACTGTCAATGCATCCTCCTTTCTGATAAGCGGTCCATCATGGACCGTGGCGGGCAGTATTCTGGTGAGCGGCCCAACGGCCACATTCACCCCAAATGAAAGCCTGGCATATAACGGCACATATACGATAACGATTACAACCTCAGTGAAAGACATCTGGGGAAGCAGCTTATCATCTGACGTTGTTTGGATTTTTTCCACGGGTTCGACGCTTGACAATATTCCACCGTCAGCGCCTTCGGGTCTGAACGCAACGGCTGTTGACGCAGGGAGTGTAGACCTCTCGTGGAAAGCCTTTACCAACAACGTGATGTTTTCACCGCTTCAGGTTTTGAATATGAAAAAGATTACAGCTATCCCGGCAGGTGACGTTCACTCGTATTACTCAAAGGGAATTAATCCCTTTAGTCACCAGCAGGGAGAGATAATCTTTGAGCCAGTTTTCACAAGGTCATCTAATAAATCCGGTTCCTCCTGTCGATTTTAAAGAGGTACTATTAATCGCAACTCCAACAGTAGTAAGTGCAAGTCTCAGCCCGCGTTTCCCGCCCTACCCATCCTTCTCCTTCAACCGTATCTCAACCCTTCTGTTCCGGGCACGGTTTTCCGGCGTGTCATTTTCCACGAGCGGCTTCTGGTCGGCGTTTCCCTTGACGGAAAAGCGCGAAGGATCCATCCGGTGGCGATTGATGAAGTACTTGAGCACGTTCGTGGCGCGCGCCACGGAGAGCTCCCAGTTCGACGGATAGCGGTTCGTGCGGATCGGGACGTTGTCCGTGTGGCCTTCGATGTCCACGAGGAACAGCGGATGCTCCCGGATGATGCGCGCGATGTCGTCGAGAATGGGCTCGGAGCTCCTGAGCGGCTCGGCCTCAGCCGGACGAAAGGCGACTTTTTCCTTCAGCGTGATCACGATCTCGCGGTCCGCGGCTTCCACGGACACCCCGTTCTCCATGCGAAGGTTGACGATCGAGTTCCGTACTTCATCCAGCATTTTCTTCTGAAGTATGTTTTCTTCCCGGAGTGAGGGGGTGGGGGCAGAAGCGATTTCTTCCTGTACGGGCTCCTTGTGTGCTGCAGCCTTTGTGCTTTTTGCCATGATCGTGAATACGACGAAGAATACGAGGAGCAGCGAAAGCACGTCGCTCAGGGTGATGAGCCAGTTGCTGTCAAAATCGTTCTGAGATGCATGCCGCTCCCTCAGCTGCTTTTCCGTAAACGGCCGCATCACGCGCGCTTCAATATCTCTCTCGTTCTCTTCCATCCGCTTTCTCCTCGATTATGCCGTATGAATCACCGGTGGCGTCTGAATTGCCGCGGGATCCGGACCGCGCTTTACAGGACGCGGGGCCTCGCCCCCGTAATTTCCGCTGATGCGTTCTTCCACGCGCAGAGGGTTCTGCCAGTCGTTCATCGCTTCGATGCCTTCAACGACCGCTTGCATGACTGCTTCGGACTGGACAGCGCGCTCCTCCAGCTTTGCGCAGAGCGGGAGCATGAAGAGATTGGAAATGATGACGCCGTAGAACGTGGACATCATGGCCACGGCCATGAGCGGCGCGACCTCGTCGATGGACTGCGTGGTCCGGAAGATCTTGATGAGGCTGATCACCGTGCCTGCCAGGCCGAACGAGGGCGTGAGCCGGGCGACGGCCTTCAGCACGTTCTGGCTGAACTGAAAATCCATCATGCGCAGCGACAGCTCCCGGTTCATGATCGACCTGATGTCCCTGCTCGTGCGGTGGCTGATCAGGAGGTTCATGCCCAGGCGCAGGAATTCGTCCTTCATGGCCATGGTTCTCTTTTCCAGGCCGCGGATGTCCGCCTTGTGGGATGCGCGCGCGAGTTCGAGCATCTCCTTTGCCAGCTCCTGCCGGTCCCTCAAGGGGCGGAAGGACTCGATGACGACCTCGATCGTTTTCTTCAGCCGCGGGGCCGGGAACCCGAGAAAAAGCGCGATCGTGGTGCCGCCCGCGACGATCATGAGCGCGTCGGGATTGAAGATCGTTCCGAGCCCGATGCTGCGGAACACGGTCAGGGAAAACAGCGCCAGCGCCGCAAGAAAAACAAGAGTTGCTGCTGAAATCATGTGGACCTCCTTCGATCACAGGGTCTTAACCAGAGAGGAAAGAGCAACAACGATGCCAGGATACTGCATCAGGGAAGATGCTGGTTTTATTGAACTGATGGAGGCACGAGGTTCGTCAAAAGAGGGAACAATTTACCGCGAGGAAAAATTTTCCGACGGTACTGAACCGAAATGCCCTGGTAAGGAAAAACCGGAGAAGAAACAAAAAATAGAAATGCATTTTCACCGAAGAGGAAGCAGAGAAAGCGATACAATCAGGGTACGGAAACAGCCACGTGCATGGCTCGGGTTTCGCTTTACCGGGCTGCACCGGTCATAGTATAATCCTGCATGTCGCGAAAGCTGAAAGAGAAGATCGACAGCCTGATCGCTGCCGAGCGCGGTACGGTCTTCAAGCCGCAGGGCGCGGAGATGTCCGTGGCCCTTGCCTATCCCAACACCTATCACGTGGGCATGTCGAACCTCGGCGTGCACCAGATCTATTCCGTCCTGAACAAGCGGCAGGACACGGCGTGTGAGCGCGTATTCCTGCCTGATGAAGAGGACGTCGAAGAGTACGACAGCTCCCGCACCCTGCTCTTCACGCTCGAAAGCAGACGGCCGGTGAAGGAGTTCGATATCCTCGCGTTCTCCGTGTCCTTTGAGCAGGATTACGTGCACGTGCTCGAAATGCTCAGACTCGCCGGCATTCCGCTCAAGAAGGAGGAGCGGGAGCCGGACGATCCCCTCACGGTGCTCGGCGGCATCTGCTCCTTCTTCAATCCCGAGCCGCTGACCGACTTTTTCGACATCGTGATCTCGGGCGAGGGGGAAGAGGTCGTTGCTGAATTCATCGAAGCTTTCAAAGCGAACAGGGGGAAAGGGCGCGGGGAGCTCCTTCGCGGGCTCTCCCGGATCGCGGGCGTCTACGTGCCCGAGTTTTATGATGTCCTGTATGATGAGAACGGCCTGATCAGCGAGCGGAGAACAATCGAACCTGCTGCTCCGGACCGGATCGTGAAGCGAACCATCACGTCCATCGACGCGGCCGCGGCATCGAACGCCATTCTCACGCCCGAAACCGAATTCAGCGACATGCGGCTTTCCGAGATCACGCGCGGGTGCGGCAGGCACTGCAGGTTCTGCATGGCGGGGTATATCTACCTGCCGCCCCGGAACCTGGGCATCGACGCGGCAAAAGCGGAGGCGCGGCGCGCGGACGACGCCTGCGGCAGGATCGGGCTGGTGGGCGCCGCCCTCTCGGATTACCCGGACATCGGCGAGCTGTGCGCATCCATCCAGGGAAGCGTATCAGTCTCCTCGCTCCGGGCTGATTCCGTGAGCGAGGCATTGATCGACCGGCTCGCGAAGAGCGGCCATAAAACCATCTCCATCGCGCCGGAGGCGGGCTCGGAGCGGCTCAGGAAAGTGATCAACAAGGGCGTCACGGAAGAAGACATTCTGCGCGCCGCGAACCTCATCTTCGGCCGCGGCATCCCGAACCTGAAGCTCTATTTCATCATCGGCCTGCCCACGGAAGCGCAGGAGGACGTGGACGCGATCCTCGCCCTGGCGGAGAACGTGCGCGGCGTGCAGCTCGCGCATGCGCGGCCGCGGGGCAGAATCGGCCGGATCACGTTGAGCGTCAACTCGTTCGTGCCCAAACCGTTCACGCCGTTCCAGTGGGAGCCCATGGAGCCGGTGGAGAGCCTGAAGAAAAAGATCCGCTTTATCGAAAAAGCCGTCCAAAAGATCGGGAACATGAACATGATCCACGACCTTCCGAAGTGGGAATATGTGCAGGCGCTCCTGTCCCGCGGCGACCGGAGGATCGGAAGGCTGCTCCTGTCGGTCCTGGAGAACGACGGGGACTGGAAAAAGGCCGCGAAGGCGATAACCATGGATACGGATTCTTATGTATACCGCAGGCGCGGCTTTGATGAAGTGCTTGCCTGGGATTTTATTGACATCGGTGTGAGAAAAGAATATCTTAAGAATGAGTATCTTCGCGCGCTCGAAGGAAAGTTCACGCCGCCGTGCAAGGTCGGATCGTGCAGGACGTGCGGCGTGTGCAAATGACGAGTTGGGTTTTCAACCCATACGAAAATCTAGGCATGCGACCGAGACTGAGGGTTAAACATTTCGGATGTCTGAGGCCGCAGGCCGAGTTTCCGAAATGTACCGAGGGCGACCGAGCATGCCGTGAAGGATTTTCGTCGGGGGCCCTTCTTTGGGTCACCTTTCTTCGGGCAAGCAAGAAAGGTGACAGCGGACCAAAAAAGGGTCTATAGTTGCCGACCTGGCATAGTGCAACCTCAGAATTCGTATCATGAACAACTTCGTAACCATTCCCAGCCTCGAGGCGATACAGAATATCCGGCATGCGTTCACCACGAGATTGAATGATCTGGGTGCGCGGACGAACGGGCTCAAGTCGCCTTCGGACTGGGATGCCGTCGCTGCCTCATTCGGGATTGCGAAGGACCGCGTCATCACCGTGAACCAGGTGCACGGCGACACCATCGTGCTCGTACATGACGGGAACTTTCGCGACGTGCGGAACCGGGAAGCCGATGCCCTGATCACCGGAGCGCGGGGTATTGCCGTGGGCATCGAGACCGCCGACTGCGTGCCGATTCTGCTGGCGGACCGGAGCACGCCTGCTGTCGCTGCTGTTCACGCGGGCTGGAGGAGCACGGTCGGGATGATACTCCAGAAAACAGTTGCCATGATGCGGGAGGAATTCGGATCCCGGCCTGCACAAATGATCGCGGCCATCGGACCGGCCATCGGACCGGAGTGCTACGAGGTCGACGAGCCGGTCATGGGGCCCCTGCGCGAGGCCTTTCCCTTCTGGAAGGATGTATCCTCGCCCCGGGGCAGCGGCAGGTGGAGCCTCGACCTTGTCAAAGCGAACCGGATGGAACTGATCCGGCAGGGGTTTGCAGAGGGAAATATTCATTCCCTCGGCATGTGCACGTCCTGCAGAAAGGACCTGTTCTACTCCTTCCGCGCTGAAGGCCGCACGGGCAGGATGCTGTCAGCGGTGATGATAAAACCGTGAAGAGTTATTGTTAAAAACCTAATGTCGATTGCCGGGAATCTCAAGATTATTCAGGACAGAATCGCCGCGGCAGCGAAAAGAGCGGGCCGCGATCCCTCTTCCGTGAAGCTCGTTGTCGTCACGAAGACCGTGGACACGGACAGGATCAGCGAAGCGGTCAGGGCCGGCGCCGCGATCCTGGGCGAGAACCGGGTGCAGGAGGCAAAGGAGAAGATCGAGAAGCTCGGCTCTATCGCCGACTGGCACCTGATCGGACGGCTCCAGACAAACAAGGCAAAATATGCGGTCAGGCTGTTCTCCCTGATCCACTCCGTCGACAGCGTGGACCTGGCGCGCGAACTCGACCGGCAGGCTGCGAAGTCCGGCAAGGTGCAGGACGTGCTCATCGAGGTGAACATCGCTGGCGAGGCAAGCAAGGCAGGGACTTCATCGGATGAGGCGCTTGCTCTTGTCAGACAAGCGGCGGGCCTGGAGCACATTGCAATCAAAGGGCTCATGACCATGCCGCCCTTTTTCGACGACCCGGAAAAAGCGCGGCCGTTTTTCGCCGGGCTGCGGGAGCTGGCGAAGAACATCACCCGGGAGAACATTCCCCGCGTGTCCATGCAGGAGCTGTCCATGGGCATGAGCGGAGACTTCGAAGCAGCGGTGGAGGAGGGCGCCACGCTTGTGCGCGTGGGAACGGCGATTTTCGGGGAACGGAAGACATAGTTCAGGGTTCGGAGTTCGAAGTTCAGAGTGAAAGAATGCACCCGGGGGCATGTAATGGTAACCACGGGTTCCGCTTCGCGGCACACACGGATAAACACAGATAAAAGAGTTCTTTGTTGTAAGTTCATCTGTGTCCATCAGTGTTCATCTGTGGTTAACGATTGATTACCGTGTGCGACGCAGTCGCCCGTGGTTCACTATGGATGTTGGAGGGAGCATGGTAATGGATAAGAAAATAGCCTTTCTCGGCGGCGGGAACATGGCTGAAGCGCTGATCAAGGGGCTGCTTGCCGCGGGAACGGCACGGCCCGACCAGATCATGGTCTTCGATGTATCTGCTGACCGGCTGGCGCATCTGAAAAAAGCCTACAGCATCGAACCAGCGAAGACAAACAACGACGCCGCGCGCGAGGCGGGTGTCATCATCCTGAGCGTCAAACCCCAGGTCGTCGAACGAGTGCTGGGAGAGATCGCCGGCAGCGTTGACACTTCCAAGCTCGTCGTCTCCATCGCGGCCGGGGTTTCGCTCGCGAAGATCGAAAAGGCCCTGGCCGACGGAGCCCGGGTCGTGCGCGTGATGCCGAACACGCCCGCGCTCGTGCTCGCGGGCGCGGCCGCGCTCGCGAGCGGGAAGAACGCAACGAGCGACGACCTCGCCC
>DATHDE010000238.1:0-3243 GCA_035490495.1 Nitrospirota bacterium | reverse complement strand
CATTTTTCGATACGCTGCAAGCGTGGACGCGAGGAAGTCGGACTTCAAAACCTCTTTATCAGACAACTGCACACCGACCGTGAAATCCTTCCGTTTGAGGTCTTCCGCAAAAGGATGATCAGGATCGTATCCGCGCGGCACACGCTGCAGGGACTCGCCCGCCATGGTGCACTGCACGCCCAGTGTCCCCGCTGACGTCGCCCGTTTCCACCTCCGTGGATCGGCGACTATGGCATCGCGGATGTTCTTCAGGGCAGCCGGCTCCGGCTGCCAGATCCCTGCGCCGATCAGCGAGCCGCCGGGCTCCAGGCGCATGTAATACGCGGGCGCAACGCCTTCCTTCCCCCTCTTGTGCCAGAAGTGAGCGCCGACCGCGGTTTTGTAAGGGCTCTTGTCCCGGGAAAAGCGGATATCGCGGTAGATTCTCATCATCGAACCGCCGTTGGCTGCGGGATCTGCCACGATATTCGGATTGATTTTCCTGAGGCCCGGGCCCAGGTCGGCAATGAACCGAAGGAAGGCATCCTGGACGTGCGTTTCGTACCGCTCTTTGTTCTTCAGGAACCATTCGCGGTTATTGTGCGTTCGCAGCTCGGTCAGGAACTTGAAAAGCTCGGGGCTGATATATTGACCAGGCATAGCGTCCTCCGCGGCTTTTTATTAAAGTATAACACGCTCAAAAATGGCATCCGTCATCGCTCCGCACCAAAGTTCCTGGGTTAGCTCCGCTTGCGAGCTGTGGACGGAGTACAAGCGGATGAAAGTTAGGAAGAGGTGGGGGGGCAACCATGCCAATCACGCGCAAATTTAGAACAACGATCGTGGAGCGCGCATCGGGCGATCCGGTCTTTCGAAAACAGATGTTGACCGAAGCCGTCAATGAACTGCTAACAGGAGATCTGGATGCCGGCAAGGCAATGCTCCGAGACTATATCAATGCTACGATCACGTTCCGGCAGCTGGCAAAGAAACTGAAGAAGACCGACAAGAGCATCCACCGCATGCTCGGGCCGCGCGGCAACCCGCGTGCGGACAACATTCTGGAGATCATCAAGATTCTGCAGGCAAACGAACGAGTGAAGCTGCGGGTTGAGGCGTGGAAGGCGGCGTAGTGGGAATGTCAAGCCGCAAGACCTGACCCTATATAGTCTGATCTTATAGTCTGCTCTTGACAGCGGGGCAATCGGATGTTCCTAAAGTTTCCCCTTCCTAATATCTTTTAGATCTTGTGTGTTCCTCAATTCCTTTCTTAAGCTTGGTCACGATTTCTCGTTGTAATAATATCTAACAGTCTATTGACAGATAATCGTACTTATGGTAATATTCATTACCAAGGGGGAGACAAATGAGTATTTACAGGAAAATCGGGCACCGCGTAAAGGAGTTGCGGGAAACGGCTGGGATGAGCCAGGACGCGCTGGCGAAGGAGTTGGGCCTGCCCCGTCCAGCCATTTCGCAGATCGAGAGTGGCGCTCGTAAAGTGGCGGCAGACGAATTAATGGCCTTGTCGAAGCTCTTTCATGTGCTGGTGGATGACCTGTTGACGCCCGGCAAGGAGCCGGAAGTCCATCTTCCGGAGGTGAAGGCGGAAAAGGCCGCCGGACCGCAGATGCGGATAAGCGTACCGCAGAAGAATCTTCAGAAGTTCAAAGAAGTGCTTCTCTACATCTTGAACAAGGTTGGCGCCAAGGAGAACATTGGTGAGACGGTCATCTACAAGCTCCTCTACTTCATTGATTTCGATTTCTATGAGAAGTATGAGGGGCAGCTTGTCGGGGCAACGTACATCAAGAATAAGTACGGCCCAACACCGGTCGAGTTCGTGAAGATCGTCGAGAAGATGATCAAGGATGGCGAGATCGAGAAGGTCAGGAGCGAGTACTTCAAGCTCCAACAGACCAAATACCTGCCGCGAAGGAAAGCGGAGCTGACGAAGCTATCTGCTGCTGAGATCGAGGTGATCGACGACGTGCTGAACCGACTGTCGGACATGAATGCCAGCCAGATCAGCGCCTACTCGCACAGCGACATTCCCTGGATGTCCACAAAGGACGGAGAGACCATCGAGTATGAGTCCGTCTTCTACCGCACGCCGCCCTATTCAGTCCGTGCGTATGCGGAAGAGAACGGATGAGTAAGCCGTTCTACAGCGAATTCGACGGGACGCTGTTCAAGAAGATCACGCATGTCCCGGAGTTCGAAAAGGACTTGAAGAAGCTCCTTAAGCGGTTCTCTTCACTTGAAGAGGACCTGCGGGTATTCATCAAGGTCGCGATGAACCTGTACCATAAGCAGAATATCGACAGCCGGGCGATCTCTCAGATTACTGATCTCGGGATCAAGACACCGAAGATTAACAAGGCAAAAAAGTTCGCGTGTAAGGCATTGAAGGGAAAAGGAGCGCAATCAGGCATTCGCCTAATCTATGCGTACCACGAGAATGAAGATTGGATAGAATTCGTGGAGATTTATTACAAGGGCGATAAGGCAATCGAGGATCGTGACAGGATAAAAAAACATTACGGCGGTGAAATCCATAGCTCAAAACAGCGCTAGCTCCGTGAGTGAATGATATGGCAGACAGCTGCTCCCGGCATTGTTATCGACGGGCTGCAGGAATTCCCATCATGAAGAACGCATCGAAGATTGGATGACGAATGCACCCCCGGCCTTTTCTTTTTGTTGTCATTTTCTTATTTTTATAGTAATCTCATATCCAGTGGGAGGCCTCGCATCAGGTATTCCCATCCCGTCTATAGCCTCCACAACCCGCGGTGTAACTCGTTCGTTTGCCTGTGTTACAGGGGAGGATATCACAACCTGTGATATCCTTTGAAAGGCAATTTCCATTGAAGGACACGCTCAAACCGGGAATCGAATCGCAGTTCACGTTCCGCATTTCAGAAGCCAAGACCGTGCCCGCGCTCTATCCTGAGGCAGCAGAGTTCCAGGAGATGCCCGACGTCTTTGCCACCGGGTACCTCGTGGGATTCCTGGAGTGGGCCTGCATCCAGGCGATCAATCCCCATCTGGACTGGCCTGCGGAGCAGACCGTGGGCACGCACATCGACGTGAGCCACATTGCAGCGACGCCCGTCGGGTTCGAGGTGACCGCGAAGGTGAAGCTCGTGGAGGTGGACCGGCGGCGGCTGGTGTTCGAGGTGGAGGCCCATGACGGCGTGGAACTGATCTCAAAAGGACGGCACGAGAGGTTCGTGATCGATAAGGCGAAGTTTGATAAGA
>DATHDE010000237.1:0-2605 GCA_035490495.1 Nitrospirota bacterium | reverse complement strand
CGGTCTTCAGAAGGGCGGGCCGATGTTTGCACTCTACCTGCTGCTGGTAAATCTGCCGTACGGGATAGTCACCGCTTTGGCTGCAAGGGCGATAATAGGGAAGTAAGCGATGGAGGCACCGAATGAATAAATTGCTTGCCGGAATACTCGACGCGCACGGGGGCATGGATCGATGGAATGGGTACGAAAAGGTCGAAGCCACGATCGTGAGCGGCGGCGGCTTCTTTCCGCTCAAGGGCGTGCTTCAGGATTCGGACCCGCGCCGTATGACCGTATGGCTGCACGAGGAACGCTCATCTCTGCTCCCCTACGGGGCTCCCGATCTGCGCACGATGTTCACGCCTGAGAGGATCGCGATCGAGAAACTCGACGGGACGCTTGTTGCGGAGCGGTGCGCGCCCAAGGACTCGTTCGCCGGTCATCAGATGAGCACGCCATGGGACCCACTGCATCGGGCCTATTTTAACGGCGAAGCGTTGTGGACTTATTTCACCACCCCCTTTCTACTCGCCAAGGACGGCGTCCGGATCGAGGAGATCGAACCGTGGCAAGAAGGCGCGGAGATATGGCGCGTGTTGCGCGCATACTTCCCCGGCTCGATCGAAACGCATAGCCTCGTTCAGGATTTCTTCTTCGGTGAGGATATGCTGTTGCGCCGCCATGACTATAACGTGAATATCGCGGGCGGCTTTGCTGCGGCGCAGCTGACCTCGGATTACATGGCGGCGAATGGCATTCGCCTGCCGACCAAGCGTCGCGCCTTTACTCGCGGACCTGATCGCCAGCCGATCCGCGACATGCTGATGGTCTTCATCGACATCAGCGATGTGAGCTTCGCTTAAGGGATTGGTGCCCACTCTCCTTCGGATAAGCCGGCGGTTAGAGGCATCGGGAAACACGACCTGCTTGCGTTCATCGATGGCCAAGAGATCGGGCGAAGTGTGTACATTGTTCTATGGAAACAAACCATTCAACAAAAAGAGGAACAAGATAAGAAAGATGACGTCAATATTGATCGTAATGGTTTGTTTTTCCATTGCCGGGCCATTTGTTGCCTTTGCCGGAGAGCACCAGTCGGCCCCGTACACCGGCTCCAGTGAATTCGAGCGGATGAAACGGCTGGTCGGCGTATGGGAAGGGACATCGGACATGGGGAAAGAGAAGGAGAAGGTCAGGGTGGAATACCGCCTGACAGCCGGTGGCAGCGCACTGGTCGAGACGCTCTTCCCGCGGAGTGCCGAGGAGATGGTTTCCGTCTATCACGACCGGAAAGGAAAGCTGGCCATGACCCATTACTGCATGCTCCGCAACCAGCCCCGCATGACGCTCGCCAAAGCCGATGATAAGATGATCGAACTGGTCTTTGCCGGGAAAGGAAACGACATCATTCAGGCAAGAGAGAAGCATATGCACGCGGTGCGCTTCACCTACACGGACAATGACCACATCGTCCAGAAATGGACCCTGTTCGAAAAGGGAAAGGCACATGGAGGGGTGACGCTTTCGCTCGCGCGGGTTCGCTGAAAGGGGATATCATGACGCCAACTAATCAGAGCGGGATAGAACGTGCCCCGACACACCTGAGAGGACTGCTCCGGCACTTTGCCGACCTGCGCGACGGTACTCATGGCAAAGGAGCAGTCACCCGCGACGACAAGGAAAGGCTTTTCAGCATCGCCGTCAACCTCCTTGACCCCTTCGCCCGGCAGGTGCTTTCCGAGATGAGCGATGTCCTGCTACTGGGAACCGGTATCGTCAGCGCTTCCGGTGTTGGCGAATTAAACGATGGAGGTATCGCGGCGACATGGGCCCTCGGCTGGCCCGAGCAGGAGCAGGCGGGCATCCAACCCATTATGCTGCAGGTTTTTTACGGACGCAGCTTTCACCACCCACACCTTCGCGGCGGAACCGTCGGCGACTGGCCACTCAATGTCTTCAGCAATGCCGACGCCGCGGCCGAACTCCCCACATTGCGAGCCATCGCCGCGGCCGAACTGCACAACCTGGTATTCCAGCGCGACTTCCGCATCGTCCCGGTCACAGTCCGCAGCACGCTTGATGAAGAAGTGCCGACGGCCGACAAGCCTGTTAAGAATGCGAATAGTGACTGATTGGCAACCTTTCGATTTTAGTGTCAGCGGAACTCACATAAAGTCGTATAATAATAGCAGAGAAACACCACTGCATCGCGAGAAAGGAGAGAGTTATGGCAAATCCGTTTGTGCATGTAGAGCTTTTGACCAACGACGAAGCCAAAGCCGGTATATTTTATACCGCTTTGTTTGACTGGAAACTGGAAAAAGTCCCCGGTCTGGACTATACCTTGATTAAGGTGGGTGAAGGGACGGGAGGGGGGATGATGAAAAACCCGATGCCCGGTGCCCCTTCTTTCTGGCTAGCCTACGTCCTGGTGGCTGATGCGGTCGCTGCTACCGAAAAGGCCAAAAAACTCGGGGCGAAGATATGCAAGGAGGTCACCGAAATCCCCGGTATCGGCTGGTTCAGCGTGATCACCGATCCGACCGGGGCAACCCTGGCGCTGTGGCAGATGAACCCGGCCTACCCGAGGTCCGCGGAGTGAATGGCGGATGAAACGGAAAGGAGG